>NZ_JBGBPX010000004.1:0-214336 GCF_041107475.1 Rhodanobacter sp. FW021-MT20
CGCATCGGATCGGGCGGTCAGTGATTGAGAACGTCTATGACCGCAGCGATGCGCAGAGGTTTCTCAACAGCCTGCTAGAGTTAGCTTGAAACTTACGAGAAGCGTGCCTTCGGGGACTATTTTCATGCCCTCGGCTGCCGAATCTGATACATATTCGTAGCTGTCTTTAGCCTTGGCATGCAACGAGGTCGGCATGTCCGCAATCGACAACCACACGTTCCCCGTTGACCGCTTTTCGTCCCAATTCAAGGCGTGAGCGCGCGCTGGAGTTCGGCCCAATTCGATCCGACAAAGCTCGCCTAGCGGCACGATCGGCCATTCAGCGTCTTCGGTTTCGCCCACCTCGGATTGAGCAACGGCACTCACAGCATCCCCCGAATCTCTTCCAGAATCTGCGCCGTTTCCGCATCCCGCGCCAGCATGTCGGTAATGATCTGCTCCGGACTTCGCAGCGCTTCCGCCTCCGGCGCATGCGGATTCTTCACCGACAGATCCCACGTCGCCGTGTCCACATCCTTGACCGCCACCGTCCAGCTCTTGTCGCTGTCGGCCTTGCTCGGCTGCAAGGCCACGAACTCCGCCAGATCGTCGTCATTGAGCGGATTGGTCTTGCCCAGGCTGCGGCCGGGATCGAGCTGGTAGAACCAGACTTTGCGGGTCTTGGCGCCTTTCTCGAAGAACAGCACCACGGTCTTCACGCCCGCGCCCTGGAAGGTGCCGCTGGGGCAATCGAGCACGGTGTGCAGGTTGCAGCTTTCCAGCAGTTCCTTGCGCAGGGCCACGCTGGCGTTGTCGGTGTTGCTCAAGAACGTATTCTTGATCACCACCGCACCACGGCCGCCGGCTTTGAGCTTGCGGATGAAGTGCTGCAGGAACAGGTAGGCGGTTTCGCCGGACTTGATCGGGAAGTTCTGCTGCACTTCCTTGCGCTCGCCGCCGCCGAATGGCGGGTTGGCCAGCACGATGTCGTGCCTATCCTTCTGCTGGATGTCCAGCACGTTCTCGGAGAGCGTGTTGGCGTGGCGGATGTTGGGCGCGTCGATGCCGTGCAGGATCATGTTCATCACGCCGAGCACGTAGGCCAGCGATTTCTTCTCCTGGCCGTAAAACGTCTTGCGCTGCAAGGTGTCCCAGTCGGCGGCGGACAGGTCGTCACGGCGCAGGCTGCTCCAGGCCTCGCACAGGAAGCCCGCCGAGCCGCAGGCGCCGTCGTAGATCGTCTCGCCGATCTCGGGCTTCACCACCTTGATCATGGCGCGGATCAGCGGCCGCGGCGTGTAGTACTCGCCGCCGTTGCGGCCGGCGTTGCCCATGCGCTTGATGCGGGTTTCGTACAGGTCGGACAGCTCGTGCTTGGCCTGCTGGCTGCCGAAGTTGAGGCCGTCGACGATCTCCAGCGCGTCGCGCAGCGAGTAGCCGGAGCGGAAGCGGTTGGCGATCTCGGCGAAGATCTCGCCGATCTTGTATTCCAGCGTGTCCGGGTCATCCGCGGTGTCGCGGAAGGTCTGCAGGTAGGGGAACAGCTCGCCGTTGACGAAGTCGATCAGGTCCTTGCCGGTGCGGGCGTTGAGGTCGGGCGTGCCGTCGGTCGCCTTTGGTGCGGCCCAGGCTTGCCAGCGATAGGGCTCGTCCAGGATGGGGGTGTAGTCGCGGCCTTCCAGTCCGGCCTCGTCTTCCCACTCCTTCTCCATGTCGTCGAGGTACTTCAGGAACAGCAGCCACGAGGTCTGTTCGGCATAGTCCAGCTCGGAAGCCAGGCCTTCGTCGTTCCGCATGACGCGGTCCATGCTGTTGAACGCGTTCTCGAACATGCGTTTTTTGTTTCCTGCTGTGTATCTTGGAATCGGGGTTGTTCCACGCCGCACGGGCGTGTCGGCCACGTCCATCCCCGGATGGGCGCAGGCCGGTGCCTGATGGCTTAGAGCTTGTAGGCCCTATGGATCGCCACGACGCCGTTGGTCAGGTTACGCACTTCCACCCGGCCAAAGCCGGCGCGTTCCATCATGCCCTTCAGCGTTTGCTGGTCGGGGTGCTTGCGGATGGATTCGGCCAGGTACTGGTAGCTGTCGGCGTCGCCGGCGAACAGCTGGCCGAGCTTGGGCAGCACCTTGAACGAGTGGAAGTCGTAGAGCTTGCCGAACAGCTCGCTCTGCACCTTCGAAAACTCCAGCACCAGCAGGCGGCCGCCGGGCTTGAGCACGCGGCAGATGTCGGCCAGCGCCTTGTCCTTGTCGGTGACGTTGCGCAGGCCGAAGGCCATGGTCACGGCGTCGAAACTGGCGTCGGGGAAGGGCAGGCATTCGGCGTTGAGCTGGGCCCAGCGCAGGCCGCTGACCAGGCCGCGGTCGGTCATGCGGTCACGCCCCACGCCGAGCATGGCGGCGTTGATGTCGCCCACCACCACTTCGCCGTCCGTGCCCACGACGGGTTTGAGCAGCGCGGCGATGTCGCCGGTGCCGCCGGCCAGGTCGAGCACGCGGTCGCCGCGACGCACGCCGCTGGTGGCAACGAAGTGGCGCTTCCACAGTCGATGGGTGCCGAACGACATCAGGTCGTTCATCAGGTCGTAGCTGCGGGCGACCGAGGTGAAGACCTGGCCGACCAGCTTCTGCTTCTCGCCAACCGGGACGTCACGGAAGCCGAAATGGGTGGTTTGCTGTTCGCTCATGGGGCAAATGCTACAGGATTCACAAAGGGCATAAGAGTGGCTTATGTGCTCCATAGGGAACATGAAATGGCCTGATCGACCGATCGGGCGTAGCGTTGCGGCTACATCCCGAATCTTCACCGGAGGAAGTTGCCATGAATCGTTCCCATCTGATCCTCGCCGGCACGCTCGGCCTGCTGTTGAGCGTTGGCGCTGCTGCTGCACCGTCCCAGGCGATCACCGCCTCCGGCAACTTCCATCCGCTGCCGCACGCCGCGTTCCAGCCCAGCAAGACGGCCACCTACAAGGTGGTGTTCGGCATGACCAAGGCCAGCGCCAAGCCCGACCAGGTGAATCCCGCGCTGGAGCGCGTGGCGCGCACGGTCAACCTGTACGTCTCGGCGGGTGTGCCGCTTGATCATCTGAAGTTCGTGGCCATTGCTTATGGCCCGGCCACCGCGCTGGTGCTGGACAACGCGCACTATCACGCACAGTTCGGCGTGGACAATCCCAACCTGCCGGTGATCGCGCAGCTGCACAAGGCCGGCATCACGGTGGCGGTGTGCGGGCAGGCGGTGGCCGAGCACCACTACCAGAACGCCTGGGTGGCGAAGGATGCCGAGGTGGCGCTGTCGGCACTGACCACGATCACCGAGCTGCAGCAGCAGGGCTATGCCCTGATGCCGCTGTAAGGAGGCCGCGATGAGCTTGCATCCTGCCCGTTGGACTCGCGCACTGCTGGCCGGCGCACTGGCGCTGGCTTGCACCGGCGCGTTCGCCAGCCAGACCGATTTCCTGCCGCCGTGGAATCCGCCGCCGGCCGGTGGCGAGCACTTCAGCGTGCCGCCGGTGGACGCCATCGCCGACCTGCATGGCGACGTGGTCGACCCGCAGCTCACGGTGTTCTTCGCCGGCAACCAGTTCATGGTGGTGCATGACCTGATGGCGGCCTTCAAGAAGGCCTATCCGAAATACCAGCGCATCTACGTGGAAACGCTGCCGCCGGGCATCCTGGCCAAGCAGATCGAGACCGGTTCGCTGGTGATGGGCAACCTGCGTATCGCGCTGAAGCCGGACATCTACACCGCCGGCAAGGGCGCCATCGAGGCACGGCAGAAAGAGCATCACTGGTTTGCCGCCACTGCCGACTACGCGCGCAATCCGCTGGCGATCCTGGTGGCCAAGGGCAATCCCAAGCACATCGAAGGCTTGAAGGATCTGGCGCGTCCGGACGTGCGTGTCAGCATGCCGAACCCGGCGTGGGAAGGCATCGCCAAACAGATCGAGGCGAGTTACCGCAAGGCCGGTGGCGAGGCGCTGGACCACGCCGTGATGGTGACCAAGGTGAAGGATGGCAGCACCTTCCTCACCCACATCCACCATCGGCAGTCGCCGCTGCGCGTGCTGCAGGGCGAGTCCGATGCGGCGCCGGTGTGGTCGACCGAGGCGTATTTCCAGCAGCAGATCCTGCATCACCCGGTGGAGACCATCGCGATTCCGGCGGCACAGAACGCCACCGCCACCTATACCGCTGCGCGCATGAAGGCGGCACCGCATCCGCAGGCGGCGAAGGACTTCTTCGCCTTCATGCAGTCGCCGGCGGCGCAGGCGGTGTATCACAAGTACGGCTTCCAGCCGCCGCAGCCATGAGAGCGGTGCCGGTTCTCGCCACGGCCGTTGGCCTGTTGCTGGCTGGTGCCGCGCTGGCGGCCACACCGCCGGCCGCCAAGCCGGATGCGGCCGCCATCGCGCAACAGGGCAACGGCCGTGGCGTCGCGCCGTGTGCGGCCTGCCACAACGCCAATGGTGGCGGTCAGCCGGCGGCGGGTTTTCCGCGTCTGGCCGGCTTGCCGGCCGCCTACCTGCACAAGCAGCTCGACGACTTCGCCAGTGGTGCACGCAGCAATGCCACCATGCAGCCGGTGGCGGCAGGTCTGAGCGAAGCCGAGCGCGCAGCACTGGCCACGTACTACAGCCGGTTGCCGATACCGCCGGCAGCGGCACCGGCCACGACGCTGGACGCGCAGCAGAAAGCGCTGGGCGAGACGCTGGCCACGCGCGGGCGCTGGTCGAAGGGGCTGCCGGGTTGTGCGCAGTGCCATGGTCCGGACGGCGTGGGTGTGGGCGATCACTTTCCGCCGCTGATCGGGCAATCGTCCGTCTACATCAGCAACCAGTTGCACGCGTGGCAGAAGGGTACGCGGCACAACGATCCCCTGCAGTTGATGCAGACGGTCGCCGGCAAATTGAGCGAGTCGGACATTGCGGCGGTCAGCGCATGGTATGCCGCGCAACCGGCCGCGACGCCAGCAGGAGCACAGCAGCCATGAGCACGCTTCGATATCCGGTTCTGGGGCTGGCCTTGTTGCTGGCGGGCTGCGGCCATGGCAACGGGCAGCACGAGCACGCTGCCGTTTCCACGGCCGCTACGGCCACGCCACCGGCACATGCCATGACGACGGTGGCCAAGGCTTCACCCGCTGCCTTCGTGCCGCCCGCGGACAACGCGATCCCCGACAACGACTTTGGCAAGGAAGTGGCGCTGGGGCGGCAGATTTTCCTGCAGCCGGACAAATACGCCGCCGCGTATGTGGGCAACCACCTCAGCTGCGCCAACTGTCATCTCGACGCGGGCAGGCTGGCGAATGCCGCGCCGCTGTGGGGCGCGTGGCCGATGTATCCGGCCTACCGCAGCAAGAACCACCACGTGAACACCTTCGCTGAGCGGCTGCAGGGCTGCTTCCGCTTCAGCATGAATGGCAAGGCGCCGCCGGGCGGCGATCCGGTGCTGGTGGCGCTGGAAAGCTATGCCTACTGGTTGTCGGAAGGCGCGCCGGTGGGCAAGGCCTTGCCGGGGCGGGGCTATCCGAAACTGCCCAAGCCCGCGCAGGCGCCTGACTACGCACGCGGCGAAACGGTGTTCAAGCGCGATTGCGCGTTCTGTCACGGCGACGACGGCCAGGGCCAGCAAGTGGCCGGGCACGTGGTGTTCCCGCCGCTGTG
The DNA here is from genome assembly GCF_041107475.1 of Rhodanobacter sp. FW021-MT20. Taxonomy (NCBI): domain Bacteria; kingdom Pseudomonadati; phylum Pseudomonadota; class Gammaproteobacteria; order Lysobacterales; family Rhodanobacteraceae; genus Rhodanobacter; species Rhodanobacter sp. FW021-MT20. The sequence continues at coordinate 5,651 of NZ_JBGBPX010000004.1, forward strand.
GGGACCGCAATCGTTCAACTGGGGCGCGGGCATGCATCAGTTGAACAACGCCTCGGGTTTCATCAAGGCGAACATGCCGTTGGGTCGTGGCAACACTCTGAGCGATCAGGATGCGTGGGACGTGGCCTATTTCATGGACGCCCACGAACGTCCGCAGGATCCGCGTTATGCCGGTTCGATCCAGGCCACGCGTGCCAAGTACCACGACACGCCGCAGTCGCTTTACGGCACCGTGGTCAACGGCAAGCTGCTGGGGCAGGGCACGGCGACGCACTGAAGTTTGCAGTTCTTTGAAGAGCACCCCACCCCAGCCCTCCCCTGCCTGGCAGGGGAGGGAGCCGTAACGTGTCGGACTTTCGCTCCCCCCACTTCGCAGAGGCAGGCTGAAGCTTCAGCTCCTCCCCCTGCGTGCAGGGGGAGGTTGGGAGGGGGTAGCTCCGGGCGGCATCAACGCTTGTCGGTGGCGTCGGCCGCGTGTTCCTGTTGCTCGCTTTCCACGTGGCGTTCGTGCAACTCGGTGCCGATGTCTGTGGGCGAAATATCCGGTGCAGCGGGGGGGGCGACGGGATCATTCGGCACGGCGGCGGCGCGCGGGCTTTCCTTGTCGTCGCCGCCGGTGATCTTCAGGATCGAGTGGCGCATCTCGCGCGCCAGGATCACGCGTGCATCGCGCACCATGTCTTCCAGCGCGCTGTTGTAATCCAGCTTGCCGTCGTCGTCGGTCCACACCACGCGGCGTTCGCGCAGCTTCTGGATGAAGCCGCGGAACAACGCCTTGTCGAAGAACTCGGGCGCGGACAATTCGTTGAGCAGACTGAGGCGCTGCGCGGCCAGCGTGCAGGCTTTTTCCAGCTCCGCCGCGGAAATCGCGTGCGGGCCGTGCTTGGCCAGCGCGGCGATGGCGATGTAGTAGCGCTCGAACGCCTGGATCAGGCTGCGCGCGATGGTCTTGAGCTGGAACGCGGCATCGTCCTGGCCCGGGCCGCGCTCGAGCACGCGGCCGTCGCTGGTGGTTTCGAGCAGACCGCGGCGTACGAAGAAGTCGATGGTGGCCTGCAGTTGTGCGGCGAAGCCATCCTCGTCCCAGGGCAGGAACAGTTCGCCCTGGATGAACGGGTAGATGATCTTGCCCAGGCGCAGGATCGAGCTGCGCGTCATGCGCCGGTTGTTGAGGAAGCAGCACGACACCCACGCCGCGGTGGCGACCAGGTGCAGCACGTTGTTGCGGAAGTAGCTGAGCAGCACCGCCTGCTCGTCGTCGGCGGTGAGCACGTCGCCGAGCGGGTGCGCGATGCGGCGAATCCAGCCCATCTGCTCGCCGTAGGCGATGATCGCGGCCGGTGCCAGCGAGGTCAGCGTGACGCGATCGGAGTAGGGCAGCTCTTCCAGCAGCGCCTTCGTCAGCTCCAGCTGGGCAAGCAGGTCGTTCTCGGCCATCGCATGCTTGGGCGTGGCCAGCAGGGCCAATGCCAGCAGGTTGATCGGGTTGACGTCGGCGGCGCGGTTGATGTTGATGTGGATCTGCTCGGCGAGCCGGTCCACCACGCCGTTGAGCCATTCCGGCTTGACCTCCGGGTCGTTGCCCGCGCTGCGCCAGTCGGTGGAGGCCGCATCCAGCAACGGGTTCAGCTCGATCGGTTCGCCGAAGTTCAGTGCCACGTGGCCGTAGCGTTGGCGCAGCAGGCCGCGCAAGCCGCGCAGCAAGCCGAACAGCGACTCGCTTTCCTTGGGTTTGCCCGATAGCTCGCCGATATAGCTCTTGCCTTCCATCAGCTTTTCGTAGCCGATGTAGACCGGCAGGAACACCACCGGTCGGCGCGGTGCGCGCAGGAAAGCCCGCACGGTCATCGAGAGCAGGCCGCCGCGGGGTGTCAGCATGCGGCCGGTACGCGAACGGGTGCCTTCGATGAAGTACTCCATCGGCACGCCGCGGTCGATCAGCTGGGCCATGTACTCCTTGAAGATCACCGAGTACAGCGCGTTGCCCTTGAACGTGCGGCGCTGGAAGAACGCGCCGCCACGGCGCAGGATCGGCCCGATCACCGGCAAGTTGAGATTCACGCCCGCGGAAATGTGCGGCACCACCACGCCGGACATGTGCAGCTGGTAGCTCATCAGCAGGTAGTCGGCGTGGCTGCGATGGCTGGGCACGTAGATCACTTCGTGGCCGGGCGCGGCGGCGCGGGCCTTGTCGAAGTGGTGCATGGTGATGCCGTCGTACAGCTTGTTCCAGAAATTGCTGAGCAGCAGCGAGGCCGAGCGCACCACCGGGTGCGAATAGTCGGCGGCGATCTCCAGCATGATCTTTTGCGCACGGCGCCAAGCCTTGGCCTGGCTGATCCTTTCCTTGGCCGCCGTGGCGGCGATCGCCGCGCGTACCGGCTCGGCGTTGAGCACGGCGCCGACCACGGTGCGCTTGTGCGAGAGGTCCGGCCCGATCACCGCCGCACGGATGCGTCGGAAGTGCGTGCGCAGCACGCGGGCGATCTTGCGCGCGAAGCGTTCCGGGCGGACGTCGCCGCCTTCGTTCAGTACCGCCCGCATCGACACCGGCGCGGAGAATTGCACCACCGTGTCGCGACCGTTGAGCAGCAGGGCAAGCAGGCGGCGGAAGCGGCCCACCACCACCCAGTTCTCCGAGAACAGCACGCTGAACCAGCCCGATTCGCGGGTCGGTGCGCGACCCACGTAGATCGACACCGGCACGATCTGGATGTCGCGTTCGGGATCGGCCTCCAGCGCACGGGTGAGCTGGCCCAGCGGTTCGTTCGGCGAACGGTGGCGATTGCGGCCGAGCAGACGCCCGTCGCGATGGGCCAGCGCGAATACCGAGCGCCGCCGACGCGTGCCGGCCAGCGGCTGCATCGGGCTGGGCAAGCCGGCCTCGCGGCAGGCCCGCTCCAGGATTTGCATGTCGGAGAAACCGTCGCGCTCGATCACGTAGCAGACCGGCGTGCCGGCCTGCAGCAAGCTGGTCGGTTCGGCTGGTTCGCGGCGAATGCGCACCCAGGGTTCGAGCAGTTGGCCGCCGACCCGGAACCACCAGGGCGTGCGGTTACGCGCGGGGCTGTCCGCGGTCATCATGTTCGGCATCGGCATCGGTGAATTGTACCGGGTGGACCGTACTGGCCGGGGTTAAGGCTTTGTTGGCGCGCTGGGGGCGCGCGCCGCGGTGGCTGCTGGCGCCGGGGTCACGCTGGCAGCCTTTGCCGGGGCGGCAGCGCTGGCTGCAGCGGCGGCCTTGCGCTCCACCACTTGCTGGTGGGCCTTGCGCACGCTGTCCACCAGGGCTTCGTTGTACCAGCGGCCGTTGACCAGCATCATCTGGGTATCGGTGCTCAACGGCTTGCCCAGCAGGGTGTAGCTGACCTGCACGTGGGCGTGGCCGTGGGTGATGTTCACGGTGGTGGCCTTGACCGAGTTCAGGGTGTCGTCGATGGACAGCCCGTAGATCGCCAGCAACTGCTTGAAGCCGCCGAACACCTCGGCGTACTTCTTCATGGCGGTGTCGAAATCCAGCGTGCGCAGTTCGTCCGGACTCTTCAGGTCGAGCTGGCGGGCGGTGGCCACGACCACACCCACGGCCTGCTTGGCCTTGGCCTGGTCGAACCAGGGTGCCTTCTGGGCCCACGGCAGCATCGCGGCGAGCACGTCATTGGCCTGCTTCTTCTGCGCCTCGGTGAGGGTCTTGGACTGGGCAATGCCGGTGCTGGCAATGGCCTGGCCCACGCCGATCAGCACCGGGATCTGGTCCTGGTACTGCTTCTGCATCTGCGTCAGCTTGGGCTGCAGCTCCGTATACAGCTCGGTTTCGGCGTTGGGCGCGGTGAGCTTCTGCATGGCTTCGGTGAAGCGGGCGCGCTGGGCGGCCGTGATCGGTCGCTGGTCAAGATGCAGCTGGCTCCAGTCGGCGCGCATCTGGGTGTAGTCGGCCGGCGGCAGTGCGTGCTTCCAGAAGCCGCCGAAGTCGCCGTCCTTGATCAGCTGTACCGATTCCTGCACGGCCGCTTCAGGGGTGCTGCCACCGGAGACGTCGGCAGCGTTCTGGTGATGGCAGGCAGCCAGCGCCACGGTGGCGACAAGCGGCAGGAAAAGGCGGTGCAAGGCAGGAAAGCGCATGGAATATCTCGCGGCTGAGGGCGCCTGAGGCGCCGGCGGGATGGGGCATCCGGTCGGATGCCGTGACAAATGCAAGGGGAGGGATGATAGCCGAGAGCCCGCCCACGGTCTCCGGATGCCCGTCGCACTCCGCGCGACCATTCCATGGGGAGCGCCCGGCACGAGGTCGGCGAACGAAGTGATCGGCCAAGAAAAACCCCACGGACGTTGAGGTCTCGCGGGGCTCGTGCCGGCAGAGCCGGAAGGGAAATGGCCTTGCCTGCGACGCCGGATGGCGACCAACAGGGTCGGGCAAGGCAAATGTTACCCAGTTGTGAAACTTAAGGCAATACTTTGCATATCATGCAGAAATGTATTGATTTGAAAGGAAATCATTGTTCGCGAAGTGCGTGAATCATGTCGCGCCGGCGTTCCTGTGGTGGCGCGCTCCAATTGTTGCCGAACAGGGCAGGCTGCCAGTCGCCATAGGTGGGGTTGGGCAACACGAACCAGCGCCGGCCGATCCACTGCATGTAAGGCGCCACGGCCCTGGCGCGCCCGGCGTCGCTGTTGGCGATCACGGTGACGAAGTCGCCGAGCTGGTCGCCGAACTGCATCAGCACCCGGTATTTGCGACTGATGAGCTGGCGCCGGCAGCTCTTCTGCGTGCCGATCTGCTCGCAGCCGGGCACGAAGGTGCCCAGCCCGAGGAAGGCGTCCGGCCCCTGCACCGGAAAGCCCACCTTGCGCAGGTTGGCCACGGTGACGTTGTCCAGGCTCTTGTCGCGATTGGAGATGAAGATCACCGCGATGCCGTGCTTCGCGGCGAACCGGGTGAACGCCACGGCGCCGGGTAGCGCGCGGGCGCGTTCTTCCTTGCACCAGGCGGCCCAGCTGGCTTCGTTGTATTCGCCGCCGTTTTTGACCAGGCGAGCCTGGTAGGGCGAGTTGTCCAGCGCGGTCTCGTCGATATCCAGCACCACGGCGGGCTTGAGGCCTTTCAGCGGGGCGACGCGGTCGTCCTTGGGCAGTGCGTCCCAGTGCGGGTCGCGCAAGGCGGCGAGCAGGCGTGATTCGGCGTCGCGATACGTCTGCAGGTAGATCAGGTCGTGCTCGATCGCGGTTTGCGTCCAGGCCACGGCGTCGAGATTGTCGTTGGGCGGCGTGGCGGCGGTTGCCGGTGCTGGCACGGAAGGCGTGGTCGGCGCAGCGGGTTGGAGGGTGGGCGCGCTGGCGCAGCCGGCCAGCAGCGAGGCGCACAGCAGCGCCGGCAGGAAACGGGACATGGTCGACCTTGGTGACGTAGGGCGGAAAGCGCACATCATCAAAGTTTAACGTGACAGCCGCATGCAAACGTGCCGCCGGCCCCGCATGAACGAGGGGCCCGGCATGGGTCCCGGCGGGCTGGCGGCCGCCGCGTCGGGCTGACAGACTGCGATGGTCCCCCATTATCGGCGTTGCGCATGGAGCCCACCTCTTCGGTCTTTCCCGCTACCCGCATTGCCAGTGTCGTGCTGGCGGGTATCGCGTTGCTGCTGGTGCTGTGGTTGCGCCTGCTGCCCGCCTTGCTGGCGGGCCTCCTGGTGTACGAACTGGTGCAGGCAGCCACGCCGTTGCTGGGGCGACGCATCTCGGGCGAGCGCGCACGGATGCTGGTGGTGGCGGTGCTGGGTGTGGTGCTGGTGGGCTTGCTGGTGCTGCTGGTGCTGGGGTTGGTCAGCTTTTTCCGCAACGAGATCGGCGACCCCGAACTGCTCTGGCGCGAACAGTTGATGCCGCTGGTGGAAAAGGCGCGCCAGCAGTTGCCCGCAGCGATCACCGCGCGCCTGCCCGACAGCGTGGACGAGCTGCGCCTGATGGCGATGGAACTGACCCACAAGCATGCCGGCCGGCTGCAACTGGCCGGCAAGGAAACCGCGCGGGCGCTGGTGCACATCATCATCGGGCTGGTGCTGGGCGCGATCGTGGCGCTGAGTCATGCGCGCCCGGCGCATCGTTCCGGTCCGCTGGCCAACGCGCTGGCGGAACGTTGCCGGCGACTGGCCGAGGCGTTCCACGACATCGTGTTCGCCCAGATCAAGATCGCCCTGATCAATGCCGTGTTCACCGCCGTGTTCCTGCTCGGCGTGCTGCCGCTGCTGGGCATCCACGTGCCGCTGTCCAAGACCCTGGTGGCGCTGACCTTCGTGGTCGGCCTGCTGCCGGTGATCGGCAACCTCATCTCCAATACCGCGGTGACCATCGCCGCGCTGTCGGTGTCGCTGTGGGTGGGCGTGGCAGCGCTGGTCTTCCTGGTGGTGATCCACAAGCTCGAGTACTTCCTCAACGCCCGCATCGTCGGCAGCCGCATCCACGCCCGCGCCTGGGAACTGCTGGTGGCGATGCTGGTGATGGAAGCCGCCTTCGGCCTGGCCGGTGTGGTCGCCGCGCCGATCTATTACGCGTATTTGAAGCGGGAGTTGGAGGCAGCGCGCTTGATCTGACCAGATGGTGGAAGTGGGGTGTATGACACTCTTTTGAGGTGTCAGTGCGCGCGAAATTTGCGCTGAGTCACACTATTTTTATAATCTTGCGCAAAAAGTAAGCTTTGTGTTAAACAGAGTGCGGCAGGAATTTGCGTGCATCGTCGGGGGGCGAGCCGAGGTTCATGCGAGGGGCATCGTTGTGCGAATCGGCGGACTTCATGCCCGTGAGTCTTGCTATGCGGTCCCAGGGAGGGCCGTACTTTTCAACAAAAAGGTTAGGGGAACAATATGCTGAGATCCAAGCTCGCGGTTGCCGTTGTGGCGGCTTTGGCATTCGGTTATTCGTCGGCGTACGCCGGAGATCTTTCTTCACAGACTGCGGCCAATTCACCGCAGGATTCTACGTCTGCGCAAAGCACGAGCCAGTCGCAGGCGCCGCAGGCAAACAACGCCAAGAAGCTGCAGACGATCACGGTGACAGGCTCGCTGATTCCGCAGACGGAAATCGAGACCTCGACACCGACGGTGACCATTACTGCCCAGGAGATGAAGGCGCGCGGTTTCACCACCGTGGCCGAAGCCTTGCAGCAGTCGTCCTTCGCCACCGGTACCGTTCAGGGCGCAGCGACGTCGGGCTCGTTTACCCAAGGCGCACAGACCTTGAGCATGTTCGGTCTGCCGGTCGGCTTCGTGAAGTACCTGATCGACGGTCGTCCGATGGGTGATTTCCCCGGCCTGTACAACGGCAGCGACACCTTCAACAATCTCAGTGGTATCCCGATGGACATGGTCGATCACATCGACATTCTTCCGGGTGGGCAGTCGTCTCTGTACGGCTCGGACGCCATCGCCGGCGTCATCAACATCGTGCTCAAGAAGCATGTCGACGGCCCTTCGGTCGATGTGCGTTTCGGCACGCATTCGGGTGGCGGCGGCACGGATCGCCGGATCAGCTTTTCGGACGGCTTCAGTGGCGACAAATTCAACCTGCTGATCGGCGCGCAGTTCGAACACACTTCGCCCATCTGGGGCTATGACCGCAGCCTGACCAAGAACTACTTCACCCAAGGCACCAGCGCGCCGGTGGCTTCGCGCGACTATCTTGTCTATAGCGCGACCAAGCGTTCGAACGCGTACTACTTCCTGGATCCGAACAATTGCGCCAACGTGGCCAGTCAGTTCGGTGGCAGCGAAGGTGTGCAGCACCGTCCAAACAGCGGCACGTACTGCGGTTCGCTCAACACCCCGGGTTACGCCACGGTCCAGAACGACGACAAGTCGGCCAATCTGTACACGCATTTCACCTACGACGTCACGGACAACTTCCAGCTGTACGGCGACTTGCTCTACAACTATGAAGAGCAAAAGTATTTTGTGGGGTCCGGATTTACGTGGTGGGGTACTGGTATCGATTACGGTGCCTATTACGATCCCAAGCTGGACGATTTCGTGAATCTGCAGCGCGCGTTCTCACCGGAGGACGTGGGTGGTTACAACAACATCATGAACAAGCAGTACGAGAGCTCGTACATGCTGAGCCTTGGCGGCAAGGGCACGATCGGCCAGTCGAACTGGGACTACGACGTGGGCTTCACCCACTCGGACGACAAGCTTCTGGAACACAATTTCCAACGTCTTGACGGCCCGATCGATGCGTACTTCAGGCAGCATGTGCTCGGGCCGCAGCAGGGGATGGACCCGTATTACGGTGCCTATCCGATATTTACGCCGGATTACTCGGCGTTCTATACGCCGATGTCCCCGGCCGATTTCAGGAGCTTCACGGGCTATACCGACACGCGAGCCAAGACCTGGGACAACATGCTCCGCGGGCAGTTGACCAATGCCTCGCTGTTCTCGTTGCCCGGTGGTGATGCGGGTGTCGCAGTGGTGCTCGAAGGCGGCAACCAGGGTTGGGCCTACGTGCCTGATCCGCGCCTGCTGGATGGACAAATCTGGGGCACCACGGATGTGCAGGGTGCTGGCCACCGTTCGCGTTATGCCGTCACCACCGAATTTCGCCTTCCCCTGCTTTCGCAGCTGACGGCGGATGTTTCCGGGCGTTACGACAACTACAAGGTCGGTGGGCAGAACGTGAACCACGGTACCTACAACTTGGGTATCGAGTACCGTCCGTTTGACACGTTGCTGCTGCGTGGTCGTTACGGCACCGCGTTCAAGACGCCCACTCTGTCCGACGAATACCAGGGCCTGAGCGGTTACTACAGCTTCGTTGCCGACTATGCCAATTGCGCGCGTCTGGGTTATGACCCAGGCAATGTGACCAGCTGCCCGTCCAAGTACAGTGACGTACAGTACTTCGGCCAGCAGTCAGGTAGCACCAAGCTGCAGCCGATTACCGCCAAGGTGTGGAGCTATGGTCTGGTGTGGGCCCCGTTGGATCAGATGTCGGTCAGCGTGGATTACCTGCATTGGGACATCAACAACGAGGTCAACACCGAGAGTGCGGACCAGATGTCCAACACCGAGTACCTTTGCGACGTGGGCACGCTGGACATGAGCTCGCCGAGCTGCCAGAACGCATTCGCCCAGATCACCCGTGGCACCTCGACAGATCCGAGCCTGCTGGGCCCGATCCAGAAGATCTATACGCCGAAAGTGAATGTGTCGAACGAGCAGGTCAACGCAGTGACGGCCAGTTTCAACTACGCCCACGGCATCGGTAGCCTCGGCAAGCTGGCATTCCGCGCGTCGTACAGTGACGAGTTGAAGCACACCACCCAGGCTTACCCGAATGATCCGCGGATCGATGTTCTTCGCCACCCGGCTGCGTACCCGAATGGCACCGACTTCAAGACGAAGGTGAACGGTTCGCTGACCTGGATTCCGAACGACCAGTGGAGCGGTACGCTTTACGTGAACCGCTATGGCCGCTCGCCGAACTATTTGGCGACGGTTTACGACAACTACAGTCATGCAGGCACCGGCAAGTTGCCGGCATGGACGCTGTACAACCTCAGTGTGACCTATAACCCGATCAAGAGCCTGGCCTTGTCGTTCCTGGTCAACAACGTGCTCAACAAGATGCCGCCGATTGATCGCAGCTACCCGGGTACGTCGTCGGTGCCTTACAACACCGATAACTACAATGTGTATGGCCGCGCCATGTACATTGAAGCGAAGTACTCGTTCGGAAAGTAAGGTTTCACTCGCTGTTGCAGCAGATGGCCCCGCTTGCGGGGCCATCTTTTTTTCCGAGGCGTCTGGCATCAGGCTTCGCCCGTCGGCGGAGGCGTTCCTGATGCCATTGTTGCGGGCACTGGAACGGAAGGAGAGAACCAACAATGGCATCGTGCGGCGTGGAACGTCTGCACGTCGCCACAAGACAAGTTCGCCGTGTGAACCTTTGTCCCAGCTATATCCCCCATCTGATCACTTCAGCCGGGATTGGGTGGGTCGATGCCGGCTTCGCGTAGAAGGTCCTGTAATGGGCGAAGCTCGTTTTCGTAGTGCTTCCAGCGTTGCACGAAACCGCGATGAATGGGCGCGCGCACCTGAACCGAGCTGGCCGTGGCAACGGGTTGCGGATTGTGTTCCGTTTGCACGCAGTTGTCGTGCCATCCTAGGCCGCAAAAATCCACGATTTGCCTTGCGCCGGATTCGGGTGACGTCACCAGTTCCTCGTAGCCAATTTCGAGGATGCGGTTGGGGAACAAGTGGCGCCAGGTTGCCATCAGGTGGTCAAAAAGCACGTAGTACCGGCCCGTGTCCAACAGGTCGAACGAGTAGTTGTAGTAAGGGGAGCTTTGCGCGAACAGCTGGCGAAAATTGCTCAGGCAGGTATCCATCGGATCGCGCCGAAGGCAGATGATTTTTGCGTTGGGCAATGCGCGTGCAATGAAACCTGCGTAGAGAAAATTGTGCGGCAACTTGTCCAGGAAGCGCGGCGTATGGCCGGTTGCCGGACGTGTGCTTGCTACGTAATGGCGGCCCAGTTCCGCCCAGTCCAGATGCATGGATTTGGTGATCGTGTCGGCGTCGAGGATCGGAGCTGTGGTGCTTCCCGACATGCGTTTCAGGACCGTTCCGAAGTTTTGCAGTTCGCCGGCTGAGTAAACGTCCGGGTGGCTGGACACGATTCGTTCGACAAGCGTCGTGCCCGAGCGAGGCATGCCGATGACGAAGATGGGCTCGGGGCTCGGATTCCCCGGAGGTCCGCTCGCTGCCGTCTTGAAAGCCTCTTCCAGCGCGTCGACGAGCGCTGCATCTCTTCCGATGTCGTAGTCCCGGCCCGCGCCAGCGGCAGCCTTGCCCTTGACCAAATGCGCGAAAGAATTCGCATAGTGGCCCAAGTCTTCATACTCCTTGGCCAGTGCCAGGTGAACATACATGCGGCTAGTGTCGTCCTGCAGACTTGGGAGCAGCGCAGTCAAGTCGTCCAGATGATGGGATTCCGTGGTACATCGGTGAAGTTGCGCCCGTGTCAGATATGCCTTCCACAGTGCGGGATTCAACTTGATGCACGCATCGAGCTGGGTTTTCGCCTCTTCGAGTTCGCCGGTAGCTATCAGTGCGGTGGCAAGATTGAAACGGTGGTGTGCCTGCGCAGGTTGCATGCTTGATGCTTGGCGAAAGGCGGTGACGGCCTTGCGGTGGGCGTTGCATTGGGTGAACACGACACCGAGCGTATCCATCGACGCGGGGTCGCCGGGTGCCAGAGCCATTGCGTGATTTGCGACCATGAGGGCCTCGCCTTGCAGCCTGGCAATAGAAAGCGCCTTGGCGAATGGCACGGCAAACTCCGCGCGCTTCATGTCGAGGGCAACAGCTTGGCGAAGATGGAGCAACGCATGTGGTAGGCGCTGCAGTTCCAGGCATGCCACGCCGGCGACATAGCGCATGCCGGCGTCACGCGGGGCACGAGTGAGGCGCGCTTCTGCCAGCGTCAACGCTGTGCGCCAGTCGCGCCGGTTGAAGGCTGCTATCGCCTGGACGTCCGTTTGTTCCGAATTTGTCATGAGATTCCGCCAGTCGCGTGTTGCTCAGGCCGTGCGAGTGCCGGGGCACCCGATGAAGACGAATTTCACCCCCCCGCCAGCATCGCCGCAATCTTCGCCATGTGCGATTCGGCGGTCTCGCGCACCACTTCCTTGTCCGCTTCCGGGTCCTTGCCTTGCCAGTGCAGGTCGTCCTGCGGCAGTTCGTGCAGGAAGCGGCTGGGTTGGTTGGTGTGGATTTCGCCGTAGCGTTTGGTGCGGGCCGACCACGACAGGGTGAGCAGTTCCTTTGCGCGGGTGATGCCGACGTACATCAGGCGGCGTTCCTCGTCGATGCGGCCCTCGTCGATGGCGCCCTCGTGGGGCAGGGTGCCATCCTCGCAGCCGACGATGAAGACGAAGCGGAATTCCAGGCCCTTGGCGGCGTGCAGGGTCATCATGCGCACGGCGTTGCCGGGTTCGTCGCGGTCGGCGTGGCTGAGCAGGGCGAGTTGCGATGCGAGGTCGCCGGCGCTGTGGTTGCCGGCCGTATTCGAATTTTTCTGCATCGCGCGGAACCAGTCGGCCAGTTCCTTCAGGTTGCCCAGCTTGCGTTCGCGAACGCTGGCGTCGGGCGTGCTGGCGGCGATTTGTGCGGCGTAGCCGGTGCGCTTCAGGATGCGCTCGACCAGGTCGGCCGCACTTTCGTGCAGCGAGGCGCTGCGCAGCTCGTCGATCAGGCTGGAAAAACCGGCCAGCGCGGCGGCCGGGCGCGGGCTGAGCTGACGCAAGGCACTGTCGCTGCGGGTGACATCGAGCAGCGAGGTGTGATGCGATTGGGCGAGCTGGCCGAGCTTCTCCAGCGTGGTGGCGCCGATCTCGCGTTTGGGCTTGTTCACCACACGCAGGAAGGCGGCGTCATCGCTGGGGTTGGTCAGCAGGCGCAGATAACACAGCACGTCCTTCACTTCCTCGCGGTCAAGGAAGCTCAGCGCGCCGGTGAGGTGGTAGGGCACGCGCGCCAGCCGCAGCGCCTTTTCCAGCGGACGGGCCTGGAAGTTGCCGCGGTAGAGGATGGCCATCTCGTCCCAGCGCGCCTTGTGTTTCTCGGCGAGCGTGGTGGCGATGGCGGCGATGCGCTCGGCCTCGTGCTCGGCTTCCTTGCATTCCAGGATGCGGATGGGCGCGCCTTCGGGGTGCTCGCTCCACAGTTTCTTTTCGTGCAGGTGCGGGTTGTTGGCGATCAGTTTGTTCGCCGCGCGCAGGATGCGCTTGCCGCAGCGGTAGTTCTGTTCCAGCTTGATCACGCGCAGGTTCGGCCAGTCGCGGCCGAGCTGGTCGATGTTCTCCGGATTGGCACCGCGCCAGGCGTAGATCGACTGGTCGTCGTCGCCCACGCAGGTGATGCGGCCGCGCTCGCCGGACAGCGCGCGAAGCAGGCGATACTGCGCGTCGTTGGTGTCCTGGTATTCGTCCACCAGCAGATAGCGCAGGCGTTCGCGCCAGGCGTCGCGGCATTCGGCGTCGGACTCCAGGATGCGCAGCGGCAGTCGGATCAGGTCGTCGAAATCCACCGCATTGAAGGCGGCCAGGCGCTGCTGGTAAAGGTCATAAATGGTGGCTGCCTCGATCTCGCGCGGGCTGCGCGCGGCAGCCATGGCTTCCTCGGGCGACAGCCCCGAGTTCTTGGCGCGGCTGAGCAGGTTGCGCAAATTGAAAAGCACGTCGTTCTTGACGCCCTTCGGCGCCAGTTCCTTGACGATGCTGCCGCTGTCGTCCGCATCCAGCACCGAGAAGCCGCGACGCAGGCCGGCGCGCTCGTGTTCGATCTGCAGGAATTTCAGGCCCAGCGCATGGAAGGTGCTCACGGTGAGCGCGGCGGCGTCCTCGGCGCTGATGAGCTTGCCCACGCGCTCGCGCATTTCGCGCGCCGCCTTGTTGGTGAAGGTGATCGCGGCGATCTTTGAGGCCGCCAGCTTCTTGCGCTGGATCAGGTAGGCGATTTTCTGCGTGATGACGCTGGTCTTGCCGGAGCCGGCGCCAGCGAGCACCAGCAAGGGGGTGTCGCAGTGTTCGACGGCGGCCAATTGTTGCGGGTTGAGCATGGATCGATGCGATGGATGAGGCGGCGCTCGATGGTAGCAGAGCGCCCGGGTATGCCCGGCCGGGGACAACGGCATGCGGCGATCGGCGATGGCAGTAGCGCGGCCATGCCGCTTTCGACCATCGCCTCGGGCGCGCGAGCGGGTGGCGCAGTCGGGCATCGCTTCGGGGGCATGGCAGTGGATGAAGGCCGGCGCGGTACTATCGTCGGCCTCGACGGGAACACACGATGGCCAAGCTCTATTTCTATTATTCGGCGATGAACGCCGGCAAGACCACCACGCTGCTGCAGAGCGCGTACAACTATCACGAGCGCGGCATGCGCACGCTGATCCTCACGCCGGCGCTGGACAACCGCTATGGCGACGGCGTGGTGGCTTCGCGCATCGGTCTGAAGGCGAACGCGCGCCGCTTCCGTGGCGACGAGAACCTGTTCGCCCTGGTCGAGGCCGATATCGCCGCACGCGGTGCGCTGCACTGCGTATTCGTCGATGAGGCGCAATTCCTGAGCAAGGCGCAGGTGTGGCAGATCAGTGATGTGGTCGACCGGCTGAACATCCCGGTGCTGGCTTATGGGCTGCGCACCGATTTTCGCGGCGAGCTGTTCGAGGGCAGCCGCCACCTGCTGGCCTGGGCCGACAACCTGGAGGAGATCAAGACGATCTGCCATACCGGGCGCAAGGCCACCATGGTGGTGCGCGTGGATGAACAGGGGCGTGCCGTCACCGAGGGGCCGCAGGTTGAGATTGGCGGCAACGACCGTTATGTCTCGGTGAGTCGCGCCGAGTTCAAGAACATCACCGGGGGACGTGGCCGCATCGAGTTGCAGCAGTCGGTGCTGCCACTGGGTGAAGGCGATTCCACGGCCCGTTCATCCTGAGCCCAGCCGTGCCGCGGCATAGTTGAGGCCATGCCTGTGCCGGCGTCGACGATGCATATGCGGCGTGGCGCCTGGGCCGAACGATTCGCGGTTGCCTGCAACGACGCCTCCCCATCACCAAGGAACGAATCCCCATGACCACTCCCATCGCCATTCCTGCCTGGCAACGCCCGCACTGGCATGCCAGTGACGAGGAGATCGTTCTGCAGTTTTACGTGTTCGGCAAGTTCGACACGGTGCGCGTGCCGTCCGATGGCTACGGCAGCCCGGGCTTGCCGCAGGGCATCGAACTGACCAGTCACCACCACGCCGCGTTGCGCCAGTGGGAAGGCTATCCGCTGAAGGGCGCGCTGGGCCGGATGTTTCGCGAGGATGCGCCGGAGGCCTACAAGCGTGCGGTCGATGCGCCCGAAGTGCTGGTGTTGCGCGGCACGCTGAAGGACAGCGCCGACACCGGCTATCTGCGTGACACGCTGGGTGTGATCGCGGGTCTGCTCGACATCGGTGGCGTCGCGGTGCTCGATCCGCAGATCCTCGGCCTGTTCGACGCCGACGACTGGCGCCAGCGTTACCTGGTGAAGGACGGCGCGCCGATCCGCAATCATCTGTTGATCCTGCGCGACGACGAAGAAGCGCAGGGCCGGCATTGGGTGCATACCCGCGGCCTGCGCAAGTTCGGTCGGCCAGACATCAGCCTGCGTCACGTACCCGAGCGCGATGTCGACCGCGCCGGCGCGTTGTGCCAGCGACTGGCCGAGCTGGAGGCCCTGGGCGCGCACTTCACCGATGGCCAGCCGCTCGAGGGCGATGGCATTCCGCCGGGGCTCGTCGCCAAGCTCGGTGGCGGTATCGGCGATCCGCAGTTCAACAACAGCTGGGTCGAGTTCAACTGGCCTGCCTGACGACGCAAAAAAAGGGCGACACCGCGGTGTCGCCCTCGTGCGTGACCGGAACGCGTGATGCGTTCGGCCCAGGCTGCTGGATCAGCCTACGGCGATAAAGCGTTGCTCGTCGTCCATGAAGGCCTTTTCGCCGAAGCCGCCTTCGTGCGAACCGAACGGCATCTGTGCGCGCAGTTTCCACGAGGCCGGCACGTTCCATTCCTGCCGGGTCGCCTCGTCGGCCACCGGGTTGTAATGCTGCAGGCTGGCGCCGAGGCCGGCTTCGGTCAGGGTCAGCCACACAGCAAACTGGGCCATGCCCCCGGCCTGCTCGGACCACACCGGGAAGTTGTCCGCGTACAGCGCGAACTTCTCCTGCAGGTCGGCCACCACGGACTGGTCTTCGTAGAACAGCACGGTGCCGATGCCGGCGGCGAAGCTGTCGAGCTTGGCGGCGGTCGGGGCGAAGGCTTCCGCCGGCACGATCTTGCTCAACTCCTGTTTGGTCAGCGACCAGAACTTCTCGCTCTGCGCGCCAAACAGGATCACGGCGCGCGAGCTCTGCGAGTTGAATGACGACGGGGTGTGCTTGATCGCGTCCTTGATCAGGGTGGTGAGGGCATCCTTGCCCAGCGACACGTTCTTGCCCAGCGCGTACTGGGTACGGCGCTTCTTGAGCGATTCGATCAGGCTGCTGTTCATGGAGATTCCTCGGGCATGGTGAAAGATCAGTGCATGGGAGCCTCGGCACGGAAATAAGCCCATTAGGGAAACAGTCGTTATCGGGCTGGTTCCTGTCCGGCGGTACGAGCAGAGCTTGATGGCCTGTCGTCGAATCCCGTGCCATGGCGATTCACGGGAATATGTTAGGCGCGAAAACGAGCTTGGGTAGCCGCTGATCCGTGGTTACACCGTTTCGTTTTGGAAACGATTGGCGTGAAGCTTCGGGGCCGTGGAAAATCCACTCTCCCGCTGCCATGGCCGCATGACGTCCACTGTAGGAGCGCACCCTGTGCGCGAGGTTTTCCGTCACGTGACAAAGAGCCTCGCGCACAGGGTGCGCTCCTACAGCGCCGCTCCGGACCTTTCGCGATTTTCAGCGTTGGCAGCGCGGGCACCAGAAGGTCGAGCGTTGTCCCAGCACGACCTGGCGGATGGCGGTGCCGCAGGTCTTGCACGGCTCGCCGACGCGTCCGTAGACCATCAGCTCACGGAAGAAATAGCCTGGTGCGCCATCCGGGTTGAGGAAGTCGCGCAGCGTGGTGCCACCGCGTTCGATGGCCCAGGCGAGGATGCGTTTCACCTCGCTGGCCAGGCGCGCGTAGCGGGCGCGCGACACGCTGCCGGCGGGGCGGCGGGGATCGATGCCGGCGGCGAACAGTGCTTCGCTGGCGTAGATGTTGCCCACGCCGACGACGATGGCGTTGTCCATCAGGAACAACTTCACCGCGGCACTGCGGCCACGCGAGAGCTGCCACAGGCGGTCGCCGTCGAAGGCGTCGGTGAGTGGCTCGGGGCCGAGGCGGGCGAGCAGTTCGTGGGTTTCGCCGGGCGGTTGCCACAGCAGGCAGCCGAAGCGACGCGGGTCGGTGAAGCGCAGCACGCGCGGGCCTTCGCCGGCACGGCGTTCCAGTGCGATGTCGACATGATCGTGCTTGCCAAGCGGCGCATCGGGCGGCAGCACGCGCAGCATGCCGCTCATGCCCAGATGCAGTAGCGCGCTGCCGACGGCGGTGTGCAGCAGCAGGTATTTCGCGCGACGTTCCACTGCGTCGATACGCTGGCCGGGCAACAGATCGCTGATTTCGGGCGGGATCGGCCAGCGCAGGTCGGCGCGGCGCAGCGTCACGGCTGTCACGCGGCGACCGATCACGTGCGGGGCGATGCCGCGCCGGGTGGTTTCGACTTCGGGCAGCTCGGGCATCAGGGCAGCTCGACGGTCTGGCTTGTCGGCGCCTGCGGCATGTAGCGCAGCGAGACCAGCGCCACCTGCGTGCCGCGCTGCACGTAGCAGCGATGGCCGATCGCGGCAACGGCGCCGAAGCGCAGCGTGTGACCGTCCAGTTGCAGCACGGCGCGCGGCGCGGCCAGGCCGATCTTCGCCGGATCGAAATCCGTCAACGGGCGCCAGTGCTCGACCGGCGCGGCGGCAATCGCGGCCAGTGCGTCCAGGCGGGCATCGTCGACCTGGGCCGGTGTGCCATCGGCGGCTTGCCAGTGGCCATGGTTGCGACGGTAATTCATCGCGGCTGCGTGACCGAATTGCAGCTGGATCTGCGAGATGCTGGCCGGGTCGAGGTCGAGCAGAGTGCCCGGCGCGTGGGCGCGATCGCTACGCCACTGCCAAAGCGCCAGTGCGAGCAGGGCGGCCACACCAAGCAGCAGCCACAGACGTTGGCGGGCGGCGCGCGTCATCGCCGGCGCCGGCGCCAGGCGACGAGACCGCCGATCACCAGCAACAGCAGCGGCACGCCGACGATGAAACCGATGCTCAGGGCATCCAGGCCGGTCTGCGACACGTTCAATACGCGATCGGGTGCGCCGCGTGGCGGCAGGTCGACCAGCACGTCATCACCCAGCAGCCAGTCGAAGATGCGTTCGCCCAGCGCGCGATTGCCGCCGTTGCCGAGGAAGGTGTTGGACAGGAAGTCGCCATCGCCGATCACCACCGCGCGTTGCTGCGTCTTGTCCGGGTTGGGCGACAGCCGGCTCATGCTGAAACCGAAGTCCAGCGGGCCCTTCAGGTCGCCGCTTGCCGCGTCGTAACGGATGGTGGAGGGATGGGCGTCGTCGATCGGCTTGAGCTCGGTCCAGCTCTGTGGGCCCGAGCGCAGCAGCGGCTGGATCTTCCACTGGCTGTCGCTGGTTTCGGCCAGCGCGGCCACCTGCGGGAACAGCGTGGTCAGCGCGAAGCCACGGGTGATCGCCTGCGGCGGATAGAGGCCTACCGCGATCATGCGCGGGTCCTTGAGGCCCAGTGCGGCGCCCGCGCCGTCGACCAGCACGCCGGGCAGCACGTGAATGCCGAGCGCGTCGGCCAGCGGTTTCAGCGTCGGATCCGCAGAGTTGGGCTCGGTCAGCCACAGCAGGTTGCCGCCGTTGGCGAGGTAGTCGGTAAGGGCCTTCACCGCACCACTGGGCAATGGCAGCGCCGGGCTGGCCAGCACCACCAGGCTGGTGCCCTGCGGCACCGCGGTGACCTGCGAGAAGTTCAGTGGCACCGCGCGCATGCCGCGCTGCTCCAACTGCCCCATGAAGGTGCCGAGGTCGGTGTTGCCCTTGCCGTCGGCGAGTCGCTCGCCGTCGCCGGTGACGAAGGCGACCAGGTGTTCGCCGCTGCGCGTGAGCCGTTCCAGCGCGTTGGTGAGGCTGTCTTCGGACAGTTCGTCCAGTCGCTCCTCATGGCCGTGGTAGTGCACGATCAGTGCGCCGTTCACGGTGATGCCGAGCTGGCGCATCTTCGCCGGGTCCTGCTCCGGGTCGACGAAGCGCAAGGTCAGGTCGGGCTTCACCTGCTGGTAGCGTTGGACGAAGGCGGCGATGGTCTGGCGCAGGTCGCCTTGCGGGTTGGCGTAGCTGACGATCTCCACCGGGCCGGCGAGCTTGTCCAGCACCGCGCGGCTTTGCGCCGACAGGCTGGCGCGGCCGCCGGCGGTCCAGTCCGAGATGTGCCGGTAGTGCGTGCCAAGGAAGCCCAGGGCGCCCGCGCCGATCAGCAGCAGCAAGGCGAACAGCCAGCCGTCGAGACGCCGGAACAGGTCGCTGCGCATCAGCCGCGCTCCTTCTCGGCCGCCACGCGACGCACCGCCAGCGCCAGCGCCAGCGCGGCGAGCAATACGAACCACACGATATCAGCGGTCGATACCAGTCCGCGCAGCAGGGGTTCAAGATGGGTCGGCAGGGCCAGCCAGTTGATCAGGCCGTTGTCCACGCCCGCGCTTTGTGCGCCGAGCTGGATCGAGCACAGCGCCAGTACCAGCAGGATGCCGGCGGTGGCGGCGATCGCCGGGTGCGAGGCGAAGGCCGAGCAGGCCACACCGATGGCCGCCAGGGCGGCCAGCAGCAACACCATGCCCAGCGTGGCGGCGGCCAGTTTGCCCCAGTCGATGTGGGTGGCATGCGCCAGCGACAACGGCATGGCCAAGGTCAGCGCCAGCCACAGCAGCAGCCAGGCCATCAACGCAAGGTATTTGCCGAGAACGATGGCCGTGGCCGATTGCCCGGTACCGAACAGCAGCGGCAAGGTGCCGTTGCCGCGCTCACCGGCCAGCGTGGACATCGCCAGCAGCGGCACCACGATCAACGCCAACTCGGTGAAGCCGAACGGGATGAAACCGCCGGTGAGCAGGCTGCTGAGCAGCGGCACCCCGGCCATGTCGGTGAAGCCGGGCGCGCCGGGCAACGCGGCCAGCCGCACCTGCATGGCCAGGAAATTGCCCAGCAGCAGCACGAAACGCCAAGCCAGCTCGGCCAGTGTCAGCGCGCCCAGCACCCAGCCCAACGGGCGCACGAACAGGCGGCGCAATTCCAGCCGCATCACGGCAAATGTACTCATGCGGCTTGCGCTCCGCCGGCCATCGCGATGTCGAAGAAACGGCGCTCCAGCGTGGCATGGCCATCCGCAGCCACCGGACCGTCGTGATGCAGCACGCCTTCATGCAGGATCGCCACGCGGCTGCATACCGCGGTTACTTCGGCCAGCAGATGGGTGGACAGGATCACCGCGGTCCCGGCGGCGGCCTGTTCACGGATCAAGGTCCGCAGTGTCGCTGTCTGCACCGGATCGAGCGCATTGCCGGGTTCATCCAGCACCAGCAGGGCCGGTTCGTGCAGCAGCGCGCAGGCCAGGCCCAAACGCTGGCGCTGGCCCTGCGACAGGGCGCCGGCCAGCCGGCGCAGCAGCGGTTGCAGCTCCAGCCGTTCGATGATGCGCTCGCGCGCCTGCCGCAGGACCGCGCCATGCAGGCCGCGCAGGCGGCCATGGGCATCCAGGTGTTCGCTCGAGGTCAGTTCCGGCCACAACGGGGCACGTTCGGGCAGCCAGCCCAGGTGTTTCCGTGCCAGCTGCGGATGTTCGGCGAAATCCTGGCCATTCAGGCAGATCGTGCCGCTATCAGGCCGCAATGCCCCGGCAATCATCGACAGCGTGGTGGATTTGCCGGCACCGTTGACGCCCAGCAGACCAAGCACCTGGCCGCCTGCCAGCGAAAGGTCGAGTTCACGCACGGCGGGCCGCCCGCCACGCCGGCGCGAGACGTGTTCAAGCTGCAATACGGGAGATGAATCAGGGGTTGGCGCGATCATTGCCTGATTGTCATGGCGACCCCATGGTTTAACAACAGTCAACGGTCACAGGGCACGCATTTAACGAAAGAGCAAGTGCGTGTGCCTTACCATGGAATGTCAATCCATGCTGGCGGGTACGGAAACCCTCGCTTTAGACTGCCTTCTCACCGCACCCGAGTGATTTCCAAATGCTTGATGCCGTACTCAATTTCCTGTCCAACGGCGTGACCCACGCGAGTTGGGTCAGCATGCTGGTCTACCTGTTGGTGATGACCCAGCTCACCATCTTCACGGTGACGCTGTATCTGCATCGCTGCCAGACCCACCGTGGCGTCGACCTGCATTGGTCGATCTCGCATTTCTTCCGTTTCTGGGGCTGGCTCACCACGGGCATGGTCACCAAGGAGTGGGTGGCGGTGCATCGCAAGCACCACGCCAAGGTGGAAACCGCGGAAGATCCGCACAGCCCGCAGATCTACGGCATCAAGAAGGTGTTCTGGGATGGCGTGTCGCTGTATCGCGACGCCAGCGAAGTGAAGGAAGACCTGGAGAAGTACGGTCGCGGCACCCCGGACGACCTGGTCGAGCGCAAGCTCTACAGCGCGCACCCGTACTGGGGGCCGGCGCTGATGCTCGTGATCAACCTGGTGTTGTTCGGCGTGATCGGCGCCGCGATCTGGGCCGTGCAGATGATCTGGATCCCGTTCTGGGCCGCCGGCTTCGTCAACGGCATCGGCCACTGGTGGGGCTATCGCAATTTCGAGAGCTCCGACACGGCGACGAACCTGATCCCGTGGGGCTTCTGGATCGGTGGCGAAGAGCTGCACAACAACCATCACGCCTTCCCCAGCTCGGCCAAGTTCGCGCTGCGCAAGTGGGAATTCGATATCGGTTGGGCCGCCATCTGCGCACTGCGCGCCGTGGGCCTGGCCAAGGTGTTGCGCGTGGCGCCGGCACTGGACGTGCGCCCCAACGTATCGTTCCCGGATGCGGACACGCTGAAGGCGGTGCTGACCCACCGTTTCCAGGCCATGACCGACTTCTATCGTGGCGTGATGGTGCCGACCCTGCGCGAGGAAGCCACCCACGCGGGCGACAACCTCAAGGCCGTGCCGCGTCGTCTGCGCCGCGCACTCGCCGATGGTGGCCGCTGGCTGGACAACGAAGGCAGCGACCGCCTGCAGGCCGTGCTGGCCAAGCGTCCGACCTTGCAGACCGTGTACGACTTCCGCAACCGCCTTGCCGCCCTGATGGAGCAGCGCGGTGCCGAGCAGGCGCTGAAGGGTCTGCAGCAGTGGATCCACGAGGCCGAGGAAAGCGGTATCCGCACGCTGCAGGAGTTCGCGCAGCACTTGAAGGGATACAGCGTCGCCACGGCCTGACCCTGCGACAGCAGAAACGACGAGGCCCGCCTTCATGGCGGGCCTTTTTGTTGGTGGGGTCCTCGGGATCCGGGCGGGTGCTCAGAGTTTCGCCGGTCCCCGTCTCAGCCAGCGATCGACCAGACGCTTTTCGTGGCGCAACGGATCGCTGTCGGAAAGTCCGCCCGGACTGTCGTACATGAAATCCAGGCCGATGAGGCGACGGTCACCCTCGCGTATCGTCTTTCCGTGGCTGTCCAGCAGCCGGAAGTGCAGGTTGATGCGCGGCGGATAGTTGTCCGAGACGATCCGTACCGGATTCAGCCGGCCCGCCGAAGGCAGGTAGGAGCCGGCGCGGTCGATATCGGTGATGACGATATCCAGCCGTTCGCCCGGGGGCACGATGGTCGCGGCCTGCTTCTCGATGTAAGCCTTGAGGGTGACCAGGTAGCCGGAATCGGCCTGCAGGGGCGCAAACGCCTGCACCTCCTTGGTCTCGGTGAAGTTTTCAGGGTGGTCGTAGCGCACGGTGGCCGTGCCGTGGGTAGCCGCTGCGGCCGCGGCCGCGAATACGATCAGGACCAGGCCGATGATCGGGCGAATGCGGTAGATGGACATGACGGACCTCCGGGAGCCGGATATGGGCGTCACGTTACAGGATGGAGTGCGAAGGTGGTGCGAGTTTGCGCAGCGGCGCCAGCTGACGATCCCGATCCGGCCGTCATTCTAGTGCAGGTCCCACTGCTGTCCGGAATGATTTTGAGCACCCGCCGCCCTGCGTGACGTGCACCGGCACCACATCCTTGCTCGTCATTCCTGCGAAGGCAGGACAAGCGCGAAGCGCGCAGAACGCCCGAAGGGCGGCCCCGGAGGGGTGAGCGCAGCGAGTAATCCAGCGACTGTGCGGCTTGAGCGGGCGTGGTCGTGACTGGATGACCCGACATTCGCCTGTTGAAGGGCGTCTACGGCCACTGACATGGAGACGGCTTCAAGGTCCGTGCGGCCAGATCGATGATCTGTGGATCAGGCAAAGAAAAACCCGCCACGAGGGCGGGTTTTGGGTACTTCACTGGATCCCGGCCTGCGCCGGGATGACCAAATGGCTAGCCACGCGCTGCGCGCGTGGGCCATTTGGTCACTTGATCTTGCCTTCCTTGTAGATCACGTGCTTGCGCACGACGGGATCGTACTTCTTGAATTCGAACTTTTCCGGCGTGTTCTTCTTGTTCTTCTGCGTGGTGTAGAAGTGACCGGTACCGGCCGAGGAGATCAGGCGGATCTTGTCTTGCTTGCTGTTGGCCATGACTTAGCTCCTCAGACCTTTTCGCCGCGGGCACGCAGGTCGGCGATCACGGCCTCGATGCCCTTCTTGTCGATGGTGCGCAGCGCGTGGTTGGAAACGCGCAGCTTGATCCAGCGGTTCTCGCTGGCGACCCAGAAGCGACGCTCGTGCAGGTTGGGCAACCAGCGGCGACGGGTCTTGTTGTTGGCATGCGAGACGTTGTTGCCGGTCTGCACACCCTTTCCGGTGACTTGGCATACACGGGCCATGATGACCTCCGTATTGAGTGGTGTAACGCCCGTTGGCCAGGGCGACATCGGCCCAGCGGCGCCTTGCGCCACGCGATGCTGGTGGGTGTTGCATTCGCCATCACCTGAAGCCGCATCGCGTCGCGGACACACCCGGAAGGCCGGGCTGGCAGAGGTCGAGCCGCCTATTGTCCCGCAAAAACAGGGCGCTGCGCAATCTTTGCCGTTCCGCAGCCAGCAAGGCATTGGCTGAACAGGCGGCGGAGCTGGATCTAGTCGTCGAATTGCTGCGAGATGACGTAGGTGGTCATTCTCGCGCCTGGGCATTCGCCATCTACCATGCTGGTCTTCGTGATGATGGCGACGGATTTGCCGCTCTTCGCATGCAGCACGATGCGATAGATGGCCGCAAAACTTCCCTTGACACCGGGAGTTTTCGACAACACCTGTATCTCGGTCTTCGAGTTGTCGATGCTGTTGAGCCGGATAAGCCCTGCGTTTGCCAGCTGTACCGCCGAATAGGATGCCGACTCGTGCGCGCACGTCCAGTCAGGGCTGTGCGGTGCCACGTCTGGCTTGGCGGCGGCTGCCAGGGCGGAAGCAAGCCATATGGTCACGGTCAGCAGGGCTTTCACATGCAGACGCTTCACGGCACCACCTCGAGCACTCTGTCTCCGCTTGCCACGATCGCATGGCGCACCCATGGCGCAACCACGATACAACCATCCGATGAATCGTCGGGATGCTTCGAGTTTGCACCGTGGATCAGAAAGAGCGATCGACCGAACATCTGATTGTGCATGTCTGGCGTCAGCCGGAGCGAATAGATGCCGGTATGCTTGTCATGAAAAGGCGGCCCGATCGTGTACTTGCCCTGTGGCAACGGACCCTTCTTCGGCAGGCTCTGGAACTGCGGATGATTCTGCCAGGGTCTTTTCCCGGCGTAGCCCGTTGCGACTTTCTTGCCGTTATGATCCAGCTCTCCAGTGGCCTGATGATACGTCCACGACATGCCTGTCTCCTTCGTCCGTGCTGATAAGCGGGCCCGATGCTAGCGAGCTTTGCAGGACGTATTTGCGGAGCAAATCGCATTCCTGACGAAAATGATCCGCTGCGTCCACCGGGTATATCGCGCGCCAGCCTGTGTCAGGTGGAGCGAGCGTGGCGGTGGCGGGGGATGTATGGAACAATCGACCTCTTTCGCGTATCCGCAACGTACAAGACGAGGGGTTTTTCCGATGGCAGAAGTCACCACCCTGGACCAGGCCAACGGCCAGGCCGGCCAGCCGCAGCTGGTGCTGCAGAAGATCTACGTGAAGGACGTGTCCTTCGAGGCGCCGAATGCGCCGCAGATCTTCCAGGAGATCGGCGAGAACGAGCAGGCCCAGCCGCAGGTACAGCTGAACCTGGGCCAGAGCGCCACCGATCTCGGCGGCGACCTGTACGAAGTGGTGCTCAGCCTCACCCTGACCTGCACGCTGGGCGAGCGCACCGCTTACCTGGCCGAAGTGCAGCAGGCCGGCGTGTTCGGCATTGCCGGCTTCGATGCGGCCGATCGTGACGGCGTCATTGGCAGCTACTGCCCGAACCTGCTGTTCCCGTACGCGCGCCAGGTGATCTCCTCGCTGGTGCTGGAAGGCGGTTTCCCGCCGTTCCTGCTGCAGCCGATCAACTTCGACGCCCTGTTCGCCGAGCAGCAGCGCCGGGCGGCGGGCGGCGGCGAGGCGCCGACGCTCAACAGCTGAGTCCGGACCATGGCTGAAGCATCGACCCTGGCCGTCCTCGGCGCCGGCTCGTGGGGCACGGCGCTGGCTGCGCTGGCCGCACGCAATGGCACGCCGACACGGTTGTGGGGCCGCGATGCGCGGGCGCTGGCCGAAATGGCCAGCAGCCGGCGCAACCAGCGTTACCTGCCTGGTCTGGCGTTGCCGGAATCGCTGGTCTACGAGAGCGATCTTGGTGCCGCCGTGCGCGGCGCCGGTGTGGTGCTGATCGTGGTGCCCAGCCACGCGTTCGCGTCCATCCTGGACGAGCTCGCGCCACTGCTCGACGCCGATACCGCGATCGCCTGGGCGACCAAGGGCTTCGAGCCGGGTACCGGCCGTTTCCTGCATGAACTGGTAGCCGAAAAGCTGCCGGGGCGGCCTGCTGCGGTCATCACCGGGCCGTCGTTTGCCAAGGAAGTGGCGGCCGGGATGCCCAGTGCAGTCACCGTGCATTCGGAAGATGCGAGCTTCGCCCAGCATCTTGCCTCGATGCTGCACGCGCCCGACTTCCGCGCCTATTCGGGCAACGATGTGCTTGGCGCCGAGCTGGGCGGCGCAATGAAGAACGTGCTGGCGGTGGCCACTGGCGTGGCCGATGGCATGGAGCTCGGGCTCAATGCCCGCGCCGGCCTGATCACCCGCGGCATGAACGAGATGCTGCGCCTGGGCGTGGCATTGGGTGCGCGACCGGAAACCCTGATGGGCCTGTCGGGCCTGGGCGACCTGGTGCTCACCTGCACTGGCGATCTCTCGCGCAATCGCCGGCTTGGCCTGGCCTTGGGCAAGGGCGTGGCCATCGACGAGGCAGTGCGCCAGATCGGCCAGGTGGTCGAAAGCGTGCTGACCGCCGACGAAGTGGTTCGGCTGGCCACCAAGCATGGCCTGGACCTGCCGATTTCCGCCGGCGTGCGTGCCGTGCTGCATGGCGAAGTGACACCCGTCGAAGGGTTGAAGGCGCTGATGGGGCGCGAGCAGAAACCCGAGTATCCGAAGGGTTTGTTCGAGCCGCGTTGAGCGCTGATTCGAGATCCTGACGATGGGCTTGCGGGCAAACCCCGCAGGCCTGCTAAGCTCGGAAGTTTCATCGCCCACGGATCGCATCCGCATGCAGCCACCGGACGAGAAACACCTCGGCGAGCCCGCCTCGCCCCGCGCCGGCAGCGACAGGCTGCCCGTGGCGTGGCGCAAGCTGCTGGCCGCGCCGGCCGTCGCCGCCGCTTCGCGCGAGCCGGGCGTGCTCGGTTTCTTCTTCGAGGTGCTGTCGGACGAAGGCGCGCCGTACGGGCGGCTGGACGTGGCGCCGGTGACGCTCAGCGTGGCCGAGCACGGCCGCTTCGTGCGGCCGGTGCCGCTGGACAGCAAGCTGCTGGCACGCACCACCTTGCCGTCCCACGAGCAACGCCTGGCGACCACCGTGCTGGGACTGCCGCAGGCCTTGCGCAAGGGTCGCAGCTACGCCCATCTGGCCGGCCATGTCGGCGATGCACTGTTGGCCGAGATGCTGGATACCGCGCCGTGCTTCCTTGGCGGCCTGGGTGGCCTGCGCCTGTCGCGCGGGCGTTCGCATCAGCTCAACTGGCACTGGCAACTGGAACAGGATGGCAGCCAGCGCCTGCTGCCGGCGCTGGGACACAGCCAGCGCCCGCTGCGCCTGGACACGCTGTGGTATCTCGACGCCGAGCGCGCCGAGCTGGGCCACCTCGAAGCCCCGGCCGAAGAAAGCCACTGGCTCGACCTGCCGCCGCTGAAGTACGACGAGGCGCCGGGGCTGTGCGCCACGTTGCCGCACAGCCGGCTCGCCCATCGCGTACCCGCGCCGCAAGTGCTGGGTGAACTGCAGCGCGAGGAACTGGCGCCGAAACCCGTGCTCACCCTGCACGCATTGACCCGTCACGCCCGCCTGGCTGCGGGCACGCCGCCGCTGGCCTACGCGCGACTGGCCTTCGACTATGCCGGCGAGCGCCTGCCCAGTCGCGGTGGCGAGCCGCTGGTGCGACGCGTGCGCAACGGCCAGCTGGTCGAGATCACCCGACGTCGCGCCGAAGAGTTGACCGCGATGGAGCAACTCGAACGCGCCGGGCTGACCCCCGCCGTGGATACCGAAGGCCTGCCGTGGGACCTGGCCGACACCTTGCCGGATGATGCCTGGCTGTTTCCGGGCAAGGGCCATGCCGGCGCGCTGGAAGTGAACACACCCGCGCGTTGGCTGGCCTTGCGGCCGAAGCTCGAGGGCGAAAACTTCCAGCTCGACTACGCGCCCAGCTTCCCGTTCGAAGTGCTCGATGGCCCGGTGCACTGGTACGGCAACGCGGTGGAAGATGCCGATGACCATGCCTTCGACCTGGAAATCGGCATCGAGGTCGAAGGCAAGCGCCACAACCTGCTGCCTGCGGTAGCGCAGGCGCTGGCCGATCATCAGCTCAACCTGCGGCCGGTCGCCAACGAACCAGAGGATGCCGTCTGGTATGCCCCGGTGGATGATCGCCGCCGCGTGCCGGTCAGCCTGCGCGAACTGCGCGGCCTGCTCGCGCCGCTGGCCGAATACCTGGAAAAACCGAAAAGGAAACTGCACCTGCCGCGCGTGCAGGCCGGCCGGCTGGAAGAGCTGGCCGAGGCGTTGCCCGGCGATGGCGAACTGCAGGCGCCGGAGGCCTTGCGCGGATTCACCACGCGCCTGCGCGATGCCGCCGAACGCGCCAGCGATGTCGTGCCCGATGGACTCACCGTCGAATTGCGCCCCTACCAGCGCGAAGGCCTGCGCTGGCTCAATGCGCTGGCCGAGGCCGGCGTGGGCGGCGTGCTGGCCGACGACATGGGCCTGGGCAAGACGCTGCAACTGATCACCCATCTGCTCGCACTGAAACAGCGCGGTGCGCTGGAACAACCCGCGCTGATCGTGGTGCCGACCAGCCTGATTCCGAACTGGCAATCCGAGGTTGCCCGCTTTGCGCCGATGCTGAAAGTGCTGGCCTTGCACGGCCCGCAGCGCAGCGAGGATTTCGGCCAGCTCGATGCGCACGACATCGTGCTCACCAGCTACGCCTTGCTGCCGCGCGACGTGGTCACGCTGCGCAAGCAACCGTTTGCGTTGATCGTGCTGGACGAAGCCCAACAGGTGAAGAATCCGCGCACCCAGGCGCGCCGCGCCGCGCTCAGCCTGCGCGCGCCACGTTGCATCTGCCTCACCGGCACGCCGCTGGAAAATCACCTGGGCGAATTGTGGTCGCAGGTGGATCTGGCGGTGCCCGGTTTGCTGGGCGACGAGGGGGCGTTCCGCCGGCATTACCGCGTGCCGATCGAGAAGCAGCGCGACGAGGAATGCCAGGCGCGGCTCAATCGCCGGCTCGCGCCGTTCATCCTGCGTCGTACCAAATCGCAGGTGGCGTCCGAATTGCCGCCGAAGACCGAGATCACGCGCCGCGTGGTACTCGACGGCCGCCAGCGCGAGCTGTACGAAAGCCTGCGCCTGACCCTGGCCGACGAACTGCGCGAGGTGATTTCCCAACGTGGCATCGCGCATTCCGGCATCGTCGTGCTCGATGCCCTGCTCAAGCTGCGCCAGGTCTGTTGCGATCCGCGGCTGGTGAAACTCGAAGCCGCGCGCGGCGTGCACGACTCGGCCAAGTTCGAATTGCTGATGGACATGCTGCCCGCGCTGCTGGCCGAAGGGCGCAAGGTGCTGCTGTTCTCGCAGTTCACCGAGATGCTGCGGCTGATCGCCGGCGAACTGGACCGACGCCGCATCCGCTACGTCACCCTCACCGGCGAAACGCGCGATCGCGCCGAACCCGTGCAGCGCTTCCAGGACGGCGACGTGCCGCTGTTCCTGCTTTCGCTGAAAGCTGGCGGCGTCGGCCTCAACCTCACCGCCGCCGACACCGTGATCCACTACGACCCGTGGTGGAACCCTGCCGCCGAGGCGCAGGCCTCGGACCGCGCCCACCGCATCGGCCAGGACAAGCCGGTGTTCGTGTTCCGCCTGATCACCGCAGGCACGGTGGAAGAGCGCATCGAGGAAATGAAGGCGCGCAAGGCCGAGCTGGCCGAAGCCGTGCTCGACGGCGGCGGCAGCCGCGAACGGCTGAGCTTCGACGAGGGTGATCTGGAAGCGTTGCTGGCGCCAGGCTGATCGGGATCATGTGATGTGGAGAGGGCGCTGGTGATGCACCATCTCACTCGCGCGCCACGATCTCGTCGATATGCCGCAGCAAATCCGCCGGATCTTCATACACGCGGAACGCACCGGCGCGTTCCAGTTCATCCTGGCCATAGCCGCCGGAAAGCAGGCCGATGCCGAGTGTGCGGGCTCGCTGCGCGGCCAGCATGTCCCAGACGCTGTCGCCGATCACCAGCGAGTGCTGGATGTCCACGCCAAGACGGTCGGCGGCGGCAATGAACAGGTCGGGATCGGGTTTGGCGTGGCGCACCATGTCGCGCGTCACCACGGGCACCTTTTCGGGGTCCACGCCGAGTGCCGCGAGATTGTGTGCAGCGGTTTCCATGCGGCCACTGGTGGCGATGGCCCACGGCATGCGCTGGGCGGTGAGGTGCGCCAGCAATTCGCGCGCGCCGGGCAACGCGCGCACCGCATGCTGCGCGTGGTAGCGGTTGAACGCCTCGGCGTGGCGGATGCGCAGGCGCTCCAGCCGCTTCTCGGTGATCTCCAGCCCGGTCTCGCGCAACAGGATGTGGGTGAACAGGCCGCCGCTCATGCCCACCTTGCGGTGGATGCGCCACACCGACAGTTCCACGCCTTCCGCGTCCAGCGCTTCCTTCCACGCCAGCACGTGCTGGTAGACGCTGTCGATCAGGGTGCCGTCGAGGTCGAACAGCAGGGCGGTGCGGGACATGCGGATCTCCGGGTGTGGTGCGGATTGTCGAGTATGCGCATGTGCTCGTGAGCGACGCGCGAGCGCTCAGCGCCTGTGGAAATTCATCCTCTCGCCGCCATGGCCGTTGTAGAAGCCCGCTCGCGGGCGATGCTCCTGCTCTGGCGCTCATCGGGCGGAAAATCAGGAGCATCGCCCGCGAGCGGGCTCCTACTCGATCACTTCGGATACTGAGCGCTCAGCCGCGCGGGGGCAGCAAGGGCTGGCCGGCTTGTACGCGGGCCAGGGCGGCGGCGCCGAGCAGACCGGGTTCCGGATGGATGACCGCGACCGTGGGCACCTGCTCCATCGTCTCGCGGAAGCGGCCCTTGGCCTCGAAGCGCTGGCGGAAGCCGCCATGGCGCAACCACGGCAACAGGATTGGCAGTACGCCACCGGTGAGGTAGACGCCGTTCCAGCCACCCAGGCTCAGCACCAGGTCGCCGGCCACACTGCCGAAGATGCCGGCCAGCGTTTCCACCGTGCGCGCGCACAACGGGTCGCTGCCGTCCACTGCGTGCGAGGTGATGTCTTCGGGCGAATATTCCTCGGGCGGCTGTCCGGCGATGTCGGCCAGTGCCAGGTAAAGATTCACCAGGCCGTTGCCGCAGATCATGCGTTCGTTGGACACGCGGCCGAAGCGCGCGTTGAGGCGATGCAGGATCTCCACGTCTTCGCTGGTGTGCGCGGCGAAGCCGGCGTGGCCGCCTTCGGTTTCCAGCACGGTCCAGCGGCCGTCGCGCAGCAACAGGCCGGCCACGCCAAGGCCGGTACCCGGGCCCATCACCACGTAGGTCTGCGTGGGGTTGCCATCCAGTTGCGGCAACGACTGCGAGCCGACCGATGCCAGGTACGGCGCACTCAACAGCGGCACCGCCATGCCCTGCGCGGCGAAGTCGTTGACCAGCGATACCGAGTCCAGCCCCAGCTTGGCTTGCAGCGCATGCGCGACCACTGCCCAGGGGTTGTTGGTGATCTGCACCGTCTCGCCATCGGCGATGCGGCCGGCGGCGGCAATGGTGGCGCGGCGCGCGGTGTGGCCGGTGTCGGCGAAATATTGCTGGATCGCGTCGGCGAGCGTGTCGAAATCCCGCACGCGGTAACGTCGCACGCTGTCCATCAGCAGGGGATCCACCCGGCCGGTATCGGCCAGTGCGAAGCGGACGTTGGTGCCGCCCAGGTCGGCAAGCAGGGTGGGGGCGGCGTTCGGGGAACTCATCGACGATCCTGACGGGGAAAGCTCTACAGCCTGCCGCTTGGCGGCGCGTTCGTCCAGTCCGGCGAACATGCGCGGGCGCATGGGAGAGGTTGTCGAAGTGCTGCCAGTGCCGCGGAAGCCTTCCGGAGAGCCGGATAGACGTCCATTTGAAGGCTTCCCGAGATCGGATCGGATGAGGCGATGGATACCGCCCGGATCAGTCACTCATTGCCTGAAGGCTCTCCTGCAAGGGTTTGCATCCCGCCCACGGCGGCTGGACCGCCTTGCGCAACCCGCGGCTACGCAAGCGCGCCCGCCGCCGTAAGGATGCGCGGCAGGTTGCTGCGATGAATGGCCGTGATCAACGAGGTTTGCGGCCGGCATCGATCAACGCGCCAGGAGATTACTGCGCGTGCTTTTTCGTGCTTTTCCGCAGCGCCGTCAGCGCATCGAGCAGGGTCTTTCCGTCGGGGCTGCCCCAGCCGGTGCACGCGTCCCAGCCCTTGCCGCCCTGGTAGGCGCCATTGTTGCCTTGGGTGATGTCGCGGAATGCGGCGCTGCCGATCTGGTACACGGCGGCGTGCATGTCGCCCAGCGGTGCGCCAAGCGCCTGGTTGAACCGCGCCACCAGTGCGGCCCATAGCGGTGCCACCGCGCTGGTGCCGCCGATCACCTGATCGGTCCCGTCCACGCGTACCTGATAGCCGGTGAGCGGGTCGGCATCGCCGGCGACATCGGGTACGCCGCGGCCGGCGAAACCGCCCGTGGCCGCGGGCACCTTGGCGGTTTTCTGCCACGTGGGTAGCGCGAATGCCGTGCTGACGCCGCCGCCGGTAGCGCCTTCGTTGGCGGCCGTCTCGTTCCATACCGTTTCGCTGCTGATCTGGCTGGCGCTGGCGACCAGCTTCGTGCCGCCGCAGGCCAGCGCGTACGGGCTGGAGGCCGGGAAGTCGACGTGGGGCAGGCCGTCGCTTTCGCCGTCCGAGGAGCCGCTGTCGCCGGCGGCCACGGTCACCGTGACGCCGAGTGCGGCGGCGTCCTGCAGCGCGGTCTGCATCGCTTCGCGCGAGGTGCTGCTCCAGCTGTCCTCCGGGCCGCCCCAGCTGATCGAGATGATCGATGGCTTGTGGGTGGTGTCGTGTGCGGCTTGCGAGATCGCTTCGTAGAAACCCTGGTCGGTGTTCGGTGCGAAATACACGACGAGCGCTGCGGCGGGCGCCAGTGCGCCGACAACTTCGATATCCAGCATCACTTCCGCATCGGCATCACTGCCCGGCTGGTTCTTGCCGCCGGCAACGGACACGGCCGTGACCGAGGGCGTTTTCGCAAGGCCTAGCGACTTGAAGTAGGTGCTGAGGTCGCTGGCCACGTAACCGCCACCGAGCTCGATGATGGCCACGTTCTGGCCGCTGCCGTCGCCATCGGGAAAAGCGTAGAGCTGGCCGAGCTGGATCGGGGTGTAGGTCTGGCTGGGTTGGGCCAGTGGCTTGCGGAAATGCGGGCGCGCGACCGGGCGGCGATCCAGTCCGAGTACGGCGATCACGCCCTCGGGCAGTGCCGGTGCCTCGGCGCAACCGACAAAGGCCTCGCCGCCATCCTCCGGCTGGTAACGTCCCAGCGTCACGCCGAAGGCGCGCTGCATGCTTGCCGCGGAACCGCGCAAATGCAGCACGCGGCGATGCGGCTGGCAGCCGGTTTCTTCCAGCCCGTGCGTGTGCGCGAAATCGCGCAGGCGCGTCACGTCGGCAGGGTCGGCCCCGCCGTGTTTGTCGAAATCCGCGTGTTGCAGCGGCGCCGTATGCGGCCATGTGGCGGTGGGCGGTGTCTCGCCGCGGCGGCGCATGACCAGGGTGATCTCCAGCGGCGTGTTGTCGTCGTGGGCGCTGAGGTAACGGGCCTTCGCCGGAGCGTGCCAGCGTGAATGGAACGGGTGGGGAGCGTGGGTGGTCATGGCGTGTTTCCGTCTTTGTGCGGAGTCCGTGGCAGGACGATGCGCCTGCCGGTGTATCGATGACGTATGCGCGGTGTTGGACATTCGTCGCGCGCGGCAAAGTGTCCACTGCCGGCGGCATGCACGAGGCGTGGCGCTAGAATGGGCGGATATCGCGCCACGAGATCCCGCCATGAACTTCCCCGCCATCCGCATGCGTCGCATGCGTCGCGACGCCTTCTCCCGCGCCCTGATGCGCGAGCACACCTTGCTGTCGAGCGACCTGATCATGGTCGCGTTCGTGATCGAGGGCGAAGGCCAGCGCGAGAGCGTGCCGTCGATGCCGGGCGTGGATCGTCTGTCCATCGACGAGTTGCTGAAGCTGGCCGGCGAATGCGTGGAACTCGGCATTCCGGCGCTGGCGCTGTTTCCCTCGCCCGGCGCGAACGTGAAGAGCGAGGATGCGCGCGAGGCGTGGAATCCCGATGGCCTGATGCAGCGCGCCACGCGCGCGTTGAAGGCGACGTATCCCGAGATGGGCCTGATCGGCGACGTGGCGCTGGATCCGTACACCACGCATGGCCAGGACGGGCTGATCGACGCATCCGGCTACGTGATGAACGAGCCCACCGTCGAGGCGCTGGTGAAGATGTCGCTGGCGCAGGCTGAGGCCGGTATGGATTTCGTGGCGCCGTCGGACATGATGGACGGCCGTATCGGCACCATCCGCGAGGCGCTGGAAGCCGCCGGCCACATCCACACCCGCATTCTTGCCTACTCGGCGAAATACGCCTCCGCGTTTTACGGCCCGTTCCGCGATGCGGTGGGTTCCTCGGCCAATCTCGGCAAGGGCAACAAGCACACCTACCAGATGGACGTGGGCAACTCCGACGAGGCCTTGCGCGAAATCGAGCTGGACATCGCCGAAGGCGCCGACGCCGTGATGGTGAAGCCGGGCCTGCCCTACCTCGACGTGCTGCGTCGGGTGAAGGACGCTTTTGGCATGCCCACCTTCGTCTACCAGGTCAGCGGCGAATACGCGATGCTCAAGGCCGCGTCACAGAATGGCTGGCTGGACGAGAAGGCGGTGGTGCTGGAAGCGCTTACCGCGTTCAAGCGCGCGGGAGCGGATGCGATTTTGACCTACTACGCGGTGGACGCGGCGCGGTGGTTGCGCGGGTCATAGTGCCGTTGTCCCGGGCAGGCTTCAGCGGTCGTTTGCGGTCAATGAGTGCTTTCCCTTGCGTCGGAGCAGCAGATTATCCAGTGCCCATGGTCCCGCGCCACCCAATACAAGCGCGGCCAGGCCGGCCAGATAGAGCAGGTCGCATTCATATCCTGGTTGCCCGAAATGGGCACCCGCGGCCGTGACGCTCATCAACTTGATCGAGCTGAAGCCGTAGGGCAGGTGTACGGTGAAGATGGCGACCAGCAGCACGATGGCCATCGGTACTGTTGCGAGAGCCACGAAGGCGCCCAACAGGATGGCCAGGCCGCCGAACACTTCCGTCAGGATGGTCATCCATGCCATCAAATGGGGCAACGGCACGCCGATGGAATGCAGGATGGCGGCGAAAGCGCCAGCGCCTCGGCCGAGTTTGGCAAAGCCGTGTTCCATGAATCCGTAGCCCACGATCAGGCGTATTGGAATCGGTGCCCAGCGGGCAAAACGATGGGGCATCGAGGGTTCGGGTGACGGAACAGTCATGGCGTGCATCCGCGTTCGTGTGGGATGTTCGATGGCGCAGGTTGCGACGGCGGACCGGGCTCGCCGCCGCTGCGGAGGTCAGTCGTGCAACAGATGGGTGGCATGGGTGATGGCGCCACCGGCGCGAATCGCGGCGGCAACCACGGCGGTCTCGCTCAGTTGCGCATCGTCGGCTCCCGCATCACGCGCCGCCTTGGTGTGGATTTCAATGCAATACGGGCACTGCGTGGTCAGCGCCACGGCCACGGCGATCAGCTGTTTCTGGCGGACGTCGAGGGCGCCCTCTGCGAAGGCAGCCTTGTCGAAGGCCCAGAAGGCCTTCATAGAGGCAGGGGCATTTTCGTCGAGTTTTTTCAGGCGGCTCAGATGCTTCATGTCAAACATGTCGGAATCCTCGTGTGGGTGCGAAGTGGTGGCCTGCGTCGCAAGGTGGCGGTGGCCGTCGACAGCGGCCGATGGTCATCGCACGGCCGCTGGTTGTTCTTCGTCGCACGTGCGGATGGGTTACATCGTGAGCTGTCAGCTATCGGGGACAGGTCCGCTTTCTGCAGTAATGGCGGGCATGGGCAGGCATCTCGCGCCTGGCAGAGGCAAGGGCTTTCGTTTTGTTGCGGAGAGCGAAAACCCTGCGGGTGATGGCACCCCATCACGCTGAACGATCGAAATGCGCTCGCGCGATATCATTGGCGCATCTGATCGCAACGAGCCTGCCAACCATGACCCCCACGCGCCTTGAAATCACCCGCCCCGACGACTGGCACCTGCATCTTCGTGATGGCGAGGCGTTGGCCTCGGTGGTTGGCCACAGTGCGAGGCAGTTCGCGCGCGCCATCGTGATGCCCAACCTGAAGCCGCCGGTGACCACGGTGGCGCAGGCGGAGGATTATCGTCGCCGCATCCTGGCCTGCCTGCCGGCGGGTTCGAACTTCCAGCCGCTGATGACACTGTATCTCACCGAGAATACGTCGCCCGAGGAAATCGCCCGCGCCAAGGCGAGCGACAGCGTCTTCGCGGTGAAGTACTACCCGGCTGGTGCCACCACCAACTCCGACTCCGGCGTGCGTGAATTGTCGCGGGTGCATCATGTGCTGGAGGCCATGGAGAAACACGGGTTGCCATTGCTGCTGCATGGCGAGGTCACCGACGCGGAGATCGATATCTTCGATCGCGAGCGGGTTTTCATCGAACGCCATCTGATGCCGCTGCGCGAGCGCTTCCCGGCCTTGCGCATGGTGCTGGAGCACATCACCACCAGTGACGCGGTGGACTTCGTCCGCAATGCGCCGGCCAACGTGGGCGCCACGATCACCGCGCATCACCTGTTGCTGAATCGCAATGCGCTGTTCGTGGGCGGCATCCGCCCGCACAATTATTGCGCGCCCATCCTCAAGCGCGAGACGCATCGTGCGGCCCTGTTGCAGGCAGCGACCAGCGGCGACACGCATTTCTTCCTCGGCACGGACAGCGCGCCGCATATTCGCGCCGCCAAGGAATCCGATTGTGGTTGCGCCGGAGTCTACACAGCGCATGCGGCGATCGAGCTGTACGCCGAGGCGTTCGAGCAGGCGGGTCGGCTGGACCAGCTCGAAGCGTTCGCCAGCTTCCATGGCCCGGACTTCTATCGCCTGCCGCGCAACGCGGGACGCATCGTGCTCGAACGCACGCCGTGGACGGTGCCGGAGGACTATCCCCTGGCTGGCGCCACTTGCAAGCCACTGCGCGCGGGCGAGTCGGTCGCGTGGTCGCTGGTCGAGGCGTGATCGCGCGGGTTTGATCGGGCAAGGCCTGCGCTCGCACGGAAACGCGTGGTTCTTGGTGAAGGCGGCTGGCGGCCGGGCCTGAACTTTGCGCTTGTCGCGTCGTTCCGCGTTTTCACTTCCCCCGACAGCATTGCGGCGCCGCATGGGGCGCGGCGCCGCAATCTCCGAAACGGATTCGGAGTCCCTGCACGGTCATGTCATGTCGCACTGCATGTGCAGCGTGGCCGCCGGCGCTCCGGTCGCCGTCGGCCGATTCGACGCGTCGCGGGCCTCAGTGCAGCGAGGCCAGCTTCACACCCTTCACCTTCAGTGCCTGGGCCACGTCGTACATTGCCTGGTTGAGGATCTTGTGGATATTTTCGTCGGCGCCGTGACCGAATTTGGCGTCGATGTCCTGCATTACCTTGACGTGGAGGTCATGCGACAAGGCCTTGTCGAACAGGTAGCCGGACCACCAGGTGCCATCCGGCGTGGTTCCTGCCGATACCAGGGTCTGCGCCAGCTTGACGCCCTTCAGGTGGGCCGGTGCGGCCGGCAGCTTGACGCCGGCTTCGGTGGCGCGCTTCAGGCCGTCGTTGACGGCGAAGGTCATGCCGTTGATGAAGTTGGTGACATCTTTTTCGCCGTACTGCTTGGTGAGCTTGGCGACCTCGGCGTTGACGGTTTTTTCGCCCAGCATCGACACCAGCGCCTTGGAGAAGCTGAAGTCATGCGCCCCACCGCCGGCCTTGACCAGCGCCGCCGTGACAGTCAGTGCAGGCGCGCCGCTGTAGGTCACACCGCCGAACCAGTTCATGGCCGACGCATTCATCTGCGCCATCGGCGCGGCGGCCGGTGCTTCGGCGGCCGCGGTGACGCCGACAAACGCCAGGCCAGCCACCGTCAGTGCGGCTACCAGTACGTTTTTCCGCATGTTCATCATGTCGAATCTCCTTTGGGCGAAAGTGCGACGTATCCTTGGTGGCAGATCGCACCACCGGATGCGTACATGTGTGCGGGAGGCCCTGGTTCGACGCCAGTCGTCTGCAAGACACCAGACCGCTGTCGCCAGGAAGCCGTCGAGGCGTTCGCTCTGCCAGGGCCTCTTGCCGCGCGTGCATGGGATGCAGCACATGCCGCACAGGTTCCCGTAGGTGGGATGGCCAGCGCCGCTGGCTGCTGCCGGCGGAGAGCGCCGGCCTGTGTCGCGCGCACCTGTCGTGGCTAGCAGGTGAATCGGGCAAACGGGAACCTTGGCCCGTGTCAGCGCATCAGATGGGGTGTACAAGGAGAAATCATGTCAGCACATGCCCATGCAGCGTCTGTCGATTACGCGGCGTTGGACGACAACGCCCTGGTCGAACTGGTTCGTGGTGGCCAGCGCGAAGCCTTCCGCCACATCATGCAACGCTGCAACCAGCGCTTGTTCCGCATCGCGCGCAGCGTGATCGGCGAAGACTCGGAAGCGGAAGACGTGTTGCAGGAATCGTATATGCGCGCTTACAGCAAACTCGACATGTTTCGTGGCGATTCGACCCTGCTGACCTGGCTGACCAGCATCGTGCTGAACGAGGCGCGCGGTCGCCTGCGCAAACGACACACCATGGTCGATCTGGAGCAGGTCGATGCCGCACCGGACGATACCCATCAGGTCATCCGGTTTCCTTCCCGTTTTGGCAGCGAGGACCCCGCTGTGTCCGCCGCCCGTGCGCAGGTTCGCCATTTGCTTGAAGACGCGATCGACACCTTGCCCGACGCATTTCGCACGGTCTACATGATGCGCGAAGTCGAAGAGTGCACGGTGGAGGAAACCGCTGTCGCGCTGGAGATCAAGCCGGAAACGGTGAAGACGCGCCTGTATCGGGCACGCCGGCTGCTGCGCAGCTCGTTGCAGGGCTCGCTTGCCGCCAGCATGAGCGAAGCCTTCCCGTTCATGGGCGAGCGCTGCGCGCGCGTCACCGACGCGGTGATGGCGCGACTGGAAAACCAAGTGGTGGATTGAGCGCGGCAATCGAGACCGTGCGCATGGAGCCGTGCCGTTACCCAGCGACTCGCCTTTCCGGCAAGCGGACGGAGGCGTCTTCAGGTCGCAGGGCGGCGAGTTTTCCCGTCATGCGGGAGTAAACGCTTGCTGCTGCACCAGGCTGCCCGCTTTTCGGCCGGCGAGCGTGGGCGAGATCAGTGTTTCCGCTTCGGCCCGGTCAGGCGGATCTGGT
This sequence comes from Rhodanobacter sp. FW021-MT20, assembly GCF_041107475.1. Taxonomy (NCBI): domain Bacteria; kingdom Pseudomonadati; phylum Pseudomonadota; class Gammaproteobacteria; order Lysobacterales; family Rhodanobacteraceae; genus Rhodanobacter; species Rhodanobacter sp. FW021-MT20. The sequence continues at coordinate 44,617 of NZ_JBGBPX010000004.1, forward strand.
AAAGCTTCGGCCAGCATTTGCCGGTGACGTAGAGGCGATCATGCCTGGCGTCGTAGGCGATGCCGTTGAGCACGTCGTTGACCGGGTCGGCGAGGGTCTCGGGCTTGGGCACCAGGCCGCCGAGGTCGATCCAGCCCACCACCTTGCCGCTGGTCGGATCGATCCGCGCGATGCGGTGGGTCAGCCACACGTTGGCGAAGATCTGGCCCTTCACCCATTCCAGTTCGTTGATGTATTCCAGCGGCTTGCCATCGGCGGTGACGTTGATCTTGCCGACCTGCTTCAGCGTGTCCGGATCGAGTATGCGGATCGTCGGCGTGCCATCGCTCATGTACAACTGCTTGCCGTCGGTGGTCAGCGCCCAGCCTTCGCCGGGATAGGGGAAGCGCGCCTGCGGCTTGAGCGTGGCCAGGTCGTAGATGAAGCCCTGGTGGCTGCGCCAGGTGAGCTGGATCAGCTTGTCCTTCCACGCCACGATGCCTTCGCCGTAGTCGGGCCAGGGCGTGCTGGTCTGCTGCAGCACCTTGCCGCTGTGCAGGTCGACCTTGCGTACCGAGGACTGACCGACCTGGCCGGTGCTCTCGTACAGATAGCCGTCCAGATAGAACAGGCCTTCGGTATAGGCACCGGTGTCGTGCGGATAGGCATGCACCACGGAGTAGCCGTAGACGGGGATGCCGTCACCGGCGGCGCAGGCCGGAAGGGCGAGGCAGGACAGGGCGAGTGCGGCAACGCAGAAGATGAGACGTTTCATGGTTCGGATGATCCCACGTCCCGGGCTCGGATGTGAGGGCCCTTTATGCCGGCCGCGCGTGGAATAATCGGGCCATCCCCGACAAGGCGTGTGCCCATGGACAGTCATCATTTCCTTGAGACGGCCGTCGTGCTGCTGCTGGCGGCGGTTATCGCGGTGCCGCTGACCAAGCGCTTCCGGCTGGGCTCGGTGCTGGGCTATCTGCTGGCGGGCGTGGTGATCGGGCCGTCGGTGCTGCGGCTGGTCGGCAACGTGGATGGCATTGCCACGATTTCCGAGTTCGGCATCGTGCTGATGCTGTTCGTGATCGGCCTGGAGCTGTCGCCGCAACGACTGTGGGTGATGCGGCGCTCGGTGTTCGGTACCGGCTTGCTGCAGGTGCTGGCCAGCAGCGTGGTGATCGGCGTGATCGCCTGGGCGCTGTTCGGGTTGCCTGTGCGCACGGCGGCGATCGTCGGCGGCAGCCTGGCGTTGTCGTCCACTGCGTTCGGCTTGCAGATCCTCGGCGAGCGCAAGGAAACCGGCTCGGCCTATGGACGGCAGGCGTTCGCGATCCTGCTGTTCCAGGATCTGGCGGCAATCCCGCTGATTGCCGCGGTGCCGCTGCTGGCCGGTGGCCCGTCGACGCATCACGGCTTCGATCTGGTGGGGGCGCTGCGCACCATCGGCGTGATCGTGGCGGTGATGGTGGGAGGCCGCTACCTGTTGCGCCCGGTGTTCCGTTTCGTGGCGAAAGCCGACTCACTGGAAGTCTCCACCGCCACCGCGTTGCTGGTGGTGACCGGCGTGGCATTGCTGATGGAGTTGACCGGCGTGTCGGTGACGCTGGGAGCCTTCCTCGCCGGCGTGCTGCTGGCCGATTCGGAATACCGGCACGACCTGGAATCGCATATCGAGCCGTTCAAGGGCCTGCTGCTGGGCTTGTTCTTCGTCAGCGTGGGCATGTCGATGCAGGTGGGCCTGCTGTTGCAGGTGCCGCTGCTGGTGCTGGGTCTGACCGCCGCGCTGTTGCTGGTGAAAGGTGTGCTGCTGTGGCCGCTGGGGCGCATGCTGGGCGGACTGGAGCGGCGCGATGCCTTGCGGCTGGCGGTGCTGCTGGCCAGCGGTGGCGAGTTCGCCTTCGTGGTGTTGAAGCAGTCGCAGGAGCAGGGGTTGATCGGCGCCCGCCAGGGCGGCGCGCTGGTGCTGGCGATCACCTTGTCGATGGCGCTGACCCCCTTGCTGGTGGCGCTGCTGGCCAAACTGCTGGGCAACGACAAGGCGAAGAAGCCGGCGCGCGCCTACGACACCATCGAGGCCGGCACGCCGCGCGTGATCATCGCCGGCTTCGGCCGCATGGGCCAGGTGGTGGGACGCATCCTGCGTGCCGAAGGCATCCCGTTCGTGGCGCTGGACCATTCCATCGAACAGATGGACATGGTGCGCCGCTTCGGCAACTGGAACGACATCTTCTACGGCGACCCGGCGCGGCCGGAATTGCTGCGCGCAGCACAGGCCGACAAGGCCGAGGTGTTCGTGCTGGCCAGCGACGATCCGGAATCCAGCCTGCGCGTGGCGCGCGTGGTGCGCCGACAGTACCCGCACCTGAAGATCGTGGCGCGTGCGCGCAACCGCCAGCACGTGTGGCGGCTGATGGACATGGGCATCGACGAGCCGGTGCGCGAGACGCTGTATTCCAGCCTGAAGATGACCAAGCAGGCGCTGGTGGCGCTGGGCCTGACACCGGAGCGCGCCATGGACCGGGTGGAGCGTTTCCGCCGCCAGGATGCCGAGCTGATCAAGGCGCAATACCTGGTCTACGACGACGAGACCAAGCTGGTGCAGACCACCCGCGAGGCGCTGGCCGACCTGGAGCGATTGTTCGAAGCCGATGCCTCGCCGCAGGCGGAGAAGGCGCGCGAGCGCGACGCGGGGACACCGTTGACCGACGAGGGTTGAGCCGTCCCTGCATCGGGTGTGGGGCTTCTAGAACACCATCACGTGATCGACCCGGTACGCACCGTCCTGCTCCACCAGTACCAGCTCGGCCACGAAGTCACCCGCTGCCTTGGTGAAGCGCTGTCGCCAGACCACGGCGATGGAGTCCGGGCGCCGGAACAGCGCGACGAATTCACGCCCGGCGAAGAAGCCGCGGCGGGCCTGGTAGTCCACGCAGATCGAGCGCAAGGCGTCCTCGGAAAGCATGCCCTTGAGGCGTGCGGTGAAGTCGCGGATGTGCCGCGGGTAATCGATGGCGGTGGACGCATCCATCAGGTTGTCCATGATGGGCTCGACCACCGCCATGATTTCCGCGTCGGACGCGTGAGCCAGTTGCATGCGGTGCGCGGCCGTCAGTCGGTCGGTTGCGCTGGTTGGCGCAAGGTTTGCCGCACGCTGGGGATCGCGCCAGCACCGCGCGCGGCCAGTTCGTGGGCGATGTCGACGTAGCCGAGCTGGCGGGCGACGTCGGCGGCGGTGCGACCGAAGGCATCGGCGGCGTTGCGGTCGGCGCCGCGCGACAGCAGCACGCGCGCGGGTGGCAGCAGGGCGTGCATGGCGCAGGCGTGCAGCGCGGTGACGCCGCGCTGGTCGGCGTGTTCCAGCTTCGCGCCAGCGTCGAGCAATACCGGCAACAACGCACCCAGGTGGGTGGCGTCGCAATCGCTGCCGGGGCGCAACTGGGCACCCAGCAACAGCAGCAGCGGGGTCTTGCCTTCCTTGTCGGCGAGATTCGTGTCGGCGTTGCGTTTGAGCAACACGTCGAACAAGCGGCGCGCGCGCAGGCTGTCGTTGTGTTCGAAGCCGAACTGCGCGGCGGCGTGCAGCGCGCCATGGCCGCGCGCGTCCACCGCGGCGATGTCGGCGCCGGCGTCGAGCAGCCGCTCGACGGTATCGGCATGGCCCATGGCGGCGGCGATCATCAACGCGGTGGCGTCGTCGGGAAGACGCTGGTCGACCGGCACGTCGCGTTCGATCAGCAGCGAAACCAGTGCCTCGCGGTGCGCGCCGACGGCGGCGGCCAGCGGGGTCACGCCGTTGTTCGCGGCCAGCGTGGCGTCGGCACCGGCATCGAGCAGGTGGGCGGCGATATCGCGATGGCCCGCGCCGCAGGCATGCAACACCGCGCTGGCGCCGTGCGCGTCGCGGGTATCCACGGCGAAACCGAGTTCGAGCAGGCGCTCCACGGCCACGGCGGCGCCAGCCTTGGCGGCGCCGGGAAGGTCGTCTGCACGCAGCGGGCGACGCGGGCGCACCCATCCGCCCCAATCCAGCCAGCGCTCGATCTCCGCGTGCTCCAGGGCCAGGCCCAGCGGGGTTTCGCCGTTCGCGTCGGCGGCTTCCGCGTCGGCGCCATGGGCGACCAGTTCGCGGACCAGCGGCAGCGCCTGCGCGCCGTGCTCCAGCGCGGCAAACAGCGGCGTGCGGCCGCTGGCATCGCGCGCGTTGGGATCGCAGCCGCGTGCCAGCAGGGCGTGCAACAGTGCGACATGGTTGAGTTCGGTAGCCAGGTGCAGCGGCGTGCGCCCTTGGGTGTCGGAACCGAAGGGATCGGCGCCGCGTTCGAGCATCACCAGTGGCAATGCCGTGCCCTGGACCGAGCCCTGCAGCCGGTCCAGCGCCTGGGCGAGCAGGCCGGCGCCGGCCGGCGTGGCACCGGCGACGAGCAGGTCGTCGACCGCTTCGACGGCCGTGGGCAGCTGCAACAGCAAGGCGTCGAACAGGCGCCGGCCAGGGGGCGGCAGTGCGGCCGCCGTGGCATCGTCGGCGGGCGTCGGGGCGGTGGTTTCGAAGCGGGCTTCGGGATCCAGGCCGTGGTCGAGCAACCAGCGCCGCGCGGTACCGAGGCCGGGAGCGGCAAGGTCCAGGTAAAGCTGGGCAAGCTGCGCTTGCGGCCATTCGCGTACGCGCGCGGCAAAGCCGGAAACGATCGCCCAGTGACCAAAGCGCAATGCATCAAGCAGGTGGGCCGGCGTGTCGGCGCCCTCGGCGAGCACGGCATCGGGTTCGAGGCTGGCCGGTAACGGGGTGTCCGGATCGAGCAGGGCGACCAGATCCCAGCGGCCCGCGGCGGCTGCATGATCGAGCGCGCTGCGACCGTCGCTGCCGGGTGTCTTCGCCTCGGCGCCCAGCGTGAGCAGCGCACGCACGGTGTCGGCGTGGGCGTGCGCCGACTGGCAGGCGAGGGTGAGTGCATCGCGGCCGTGGCTGTCGCGTACGCGGGCATCGGGTTGCGCCTCGGCCAGCAGTTGCACGATGCCGACGGCACCGGCTCGCGCGGCTTCCATCAGCGCGGTGCTGCCGTGGCGGTCGGCTAGTGCCACGTCGGCATTGGCCGCACGCAGCGCACGGGCGATCTGCTCGTGGCCTTCGGCGGCGGCGACCATCAGGGCGCTGCGCCGGTTGGCGTCGACCACGTTGACCGCGGCGCGATGCTTGAGCAGCAGCTTCACGCCTTCGGCATCGTCGTCGCGGACGCCGGCGGCGGCGACCAGGGCCGGCTCGCCATCGGCGGGGGCCGACTTGGCACCGCGTTCCAGCAGGAATTTCGCCAGCGTCCAGTTGGCCGCGCGGCAGGCAACGGCGAGTGGCCCGAGGCCGGCCTTGTTGAGTGCATTCACCGGGGCGGCGGCGTCCAGCAGCATGGCGGCGACGATCGGTTCCTCGCTGAGCACCGCGCCGTGCAATGGCGTGTTGCCTTCGGCATCGGTGGCCAGCGGGCTGGCGCCGTTGGCGAGCAGGGTCATCACGGCATCGGCGCGGCCCGCGCGGCTGTCACGGGTGGCGGCCAGCAACGGGGTCAGGCCACCACTGGCGCGATTGACGTCGGCGCCCTTGGCGATCAGTGCGCGCAGCAGGCGCGTGTCCGGCAGCAGCGCGGCGAGCATCAGCACCGGGCGCTGGTCGCGGTCGTCGGCGGTCGGCGCGGTATCCGGGTCGGCGCCGGCATCGATCAGCGCCAGCGCACGCTCGATGTCGCCGTCACGGGTGGCGTCGAGCAGGGCGGTGGCCTGTTCGGGCGTGCCGGCGGTTCGCTCCTCTTCGCTCAACGCGACGGGGGCAGGTGGCGTGACCGCGATCAGATCGTCACCAGGAAGAACCTGGCTGCGACGGACGTGGCGACCTTCGCAGAGCAATGCGCGCAAGGTGCGGTTGGCGATCACCAGGCAGCCCAGCGGCATCAGCACCACCGCATAAATCGCCAGCGCGGCCGTGCGCATTTCCGTAGGCAGCACGCCGTACAGTCCGCTGAGCGCAATGGCGGCGAAGGCCAGCACCAGCAGTGCAAGCGCGGCCGGCAGGAAGTGGGTGAAGAAGCGTTCCTCGCGCGACAGGTGCCGACCGAACGCGATGCTGCGCGCGGTGGCGGTGAAGATCCACGAGCCTTCATGCTGGCCCTGGGCGGGGTAGGCATCGTCCCAGACGAAGACCAGGCCAAAGGCCGGCCACAGTCGCCACAGCACGGCCAGCGCCGCCACCAGCACCGCCGCGAGCAGCACGGTGGCGCCCAGTCCATGCTGCTGGCTCAGCCACAGCATCGGCCCGGCGACCAGCAGGAACACCAGTGCGGCGTAGGTGGTGAACATCACCAGATGGGCCGCGCCCCGGCGCAACACGGTGCGGCTGAAGCTGGGTTCGGGGTCGAAGCCGATGGCGTGGCAGACCGCCGCCATGGTCAGCGTGTTGGCCAGCAACAACGGGATCAGGGTGAGCGGATGGGCGCCGATGGTGGCGATCGCGACGGCGAGGAGGCCGGGTACGAACCACGCGATGGACGACAACAGGGGCGCCGGGCGCCGGTGCGATTTGGAATAAGCCATGGCGGCGAGTATAGAAAGCGTGGCAAGTGCTGGCGGTAATCCTTTGTTAACGAGGCGACATCACTCGCCCCTGCGATCGGCTGGATCACTCTGGTAGGGCAGATGGTTGCAGGTGGCCATGGTGGACTTCGGCGGCAGCTGCAGGTGCCATCCCTGCGTGCGCAGATGCTCGACCACCAGCTGTGCGTCTTCCTGCGGCAGGCGGCGTTCGCCGCTCAGTTCCACTTCCAGTGCAAAGCGCAATTCGCCCAGCATCAGTGCCAGCGAAGGCGGCAGTACGTCGAACTGGTCGCGGCTGGCCAGCCACAGGTAGGCGTCGGGCTTGCGCAGGCTGGCGTAGACGTAACTGTGCATGGCGACGTCCGCAAATCGGCAAAGGAAGGGAAAGGGTAACAGTCCGCATCGCCGTTGTTTGCTGCATCTGCACTTGCATGCCTTTGCCGGAGTGGGCAGAGTGCCGTGCAGGGGTATCAAACGCACGTATGAATCAGTCGCCGCGCACTTGCCCCGCTACCACCCGAGTTGCCAACAATAAGCAGGAGCAAGCGATGTTCAAGTCCTTCCGTCATATTCCCGGCGCGGCCACCCCGCTTGCGCTTGCCGCGTTGAGCCTGGCCGTCGCGGCGGGTCTGGCGTTGCCGATGAATGCGCACGCCAGTGCGTTCCAGCTCAAGGAAGACAGCGCCAAGGCGATGGGCCGCGCCTACGCCGGTTCGGCGACGGCGGGTGGCGACGTGTCGGTCGTGGCCAACAGCCCTGCCGCGATGAGCGACTTGAAGGGCACCTATTTCCAGGCCGACGTCACCGCGATCAACTTCAGCGCGAAGTTCAGCGGCAGCGCAGTCGATGGCGAAGGCCGGCCGATCAGCGGCGGCAATGGCGGCGACGGCGGCACCACGTTGCCAGTGCCGGCGTTGTTCTTCGAAACCCAGCTCAGCGATCGCTGGCACGTGGGCGCCAGCTTCACCGTGCCGTTCGGTTTCCAGACCGAGTACGACAAGAACTGGGTTGGCCGTTACAACGGCATCAAGTCCAAGTTCCAGTCGCTGGACGCCACGCTGTCGGCCTCGTATGCGGTCACCGACACTTTCAGCGTGGGCGCCAGCGCCATTGCGCAGAAAACCAGCGCGACGCTGACCAGTGCGGTCAATTTCAATGGCGTGGGCTATGAGCTGGCCGGCCAGGCCGGTCTGCCGCCTGCGCTGGTGGATGGCCTGATCCCGCCGGGCACCGACGGCATGGCCAGCATCAAGGGCGACGACTGGGGTTGGGGCTGGCAGCTGGGTGGTTACTGGAAGCTGAGCCCGAACGATCGCTTCTCGCTCAACTATCGCTCCAAGATCAGCCACAAGCTGCACGGCACGGCCAACTTCAACGTGCCGGACAACGTGACCTCGCTGGTCACCAGCCTGGCGCCGTTGCTGGGTCTGAACGCGAACAGCCTGCCGTTCCAGCACACCACGGGCACGGCCGACTTCACCACGCCGGCGGTGGCCAATGCCAGCTACTGGCACCAGGCCGAGAAGTTCGGCGTCGGCATCGACCTGGCCTGGACCAAGTGGGATGTGTTCAAGAACCTCACGGTGAACTACGGCAACCCGTACCAGCCGCCCACGGTGGAAGCATTCAACTGGCGCAATACCTGGTATGCGTCGATCGGTGGCGACTACTACCTCAACGAGCAGGTGACCCTGCGCGCCGGTGTCGCCGTGGACACCACGCCGACCTCTGCGCGGACCCGCGACGTGCGCGTGCCGGATTCGACCCGCAAGATGGTTTCCTTCGGCATCGGCTACAAGCCGACCGATCGTTTCGAGATCAACGCCTCGTACGCGCACATCTTCGTCAATCAGGCACATCTCGACGGCTCGGTCAGCCCTACCGGCGACGTGGTCACCGGCCAGTTCGACGACTACGGCAACCTGCTGAGCCTGTCGGCGCAGTACCACTTCTAAGCGCCTGACGCGCCGCGGATGCATGAAAAAACCTCCCCGTTCGCGGGGAGGTTTTTTTGTGGGTGACGTTGTGGCGGCCGCGGTTTCAGCCGCGTCGTCGCAGCAGTCCCAGCATTCGGCGGAAACGTTCGCCATAGGGCGGGTTGAGCAGGCCGGCGCCGTTGAAGCGGGCCTGGTGGAACACCGGCTTCAGGTGCGAGAACGTGCGGAAGCCGGCCTCGCCGTGGTAGCCACCCATGCCCGAGGCGCCGACGCCGCCGAACGGCAGGTGGTGCTGGGCGATGTGGTAGAGCGTGTCGTTGACGCTGACGCCGCCGGCATGGGTTTGTGCCAGTACGCGATCGGTCGTCGCCTTGTCCGTTTCGAACAGATACAGCGCCAGCGGATGGGCACGGGCGGTGATGTAAGCGATCGCCTCGTCCAGCGTGTCGTAGGGCACCAGCGGCAGCAATGGGCCGAAGATTTCCTCGCGCATCACGCGCATGTCGTCGCGCACGCCGGTAAGCAGGGTGGGCGGCAACAGGCGACGGCTGGCTTCCGGCGCGACATCGGCCAGCGATTCGGCACGGGCACCGCCGGCCACGGCGGCATCACGCAGGGCCAGCAGGCGTTCGTAGTGGTGGTCGGTGGCGATGCTGGCGTATTGCGTGTTGTGCGACAGATCCGGGTACAGCTTCGCGGCGACCTTGCGTGCGGTGGCGATGAACGCATCGACCTGCGCTCGCGGCAGCAGCACGTAGTCCGGCGCGATGCAGGTTTGTCCCGCATTGACCAGCTTGCCGAACACGATGCGTTCCACCGCATGCTCGAAACGTGCGCCGGGACCGATGATCGCCGGCGACTTGCCGCCCAGTTCCAGCGTCACCGGCGTGAGGTTGGCCGCGGCGGCGCGCATCACGTGGTGGCCGACCGAGGTGGAACCGGTGAACAGCAGGTGGTCGAACGGTAGCGCGGAAAAAGCCTGGGCCACGTCGGCATTGCCGGTGATCGCCAGTACCTCGTCGGGCTTGAAATGATCCGCCACCAGTTCCGCGAACAGCGCGGAGAAGCGCGGGGTGAATTCGCTCATCTTCACCATCGCGCGATTGCCGGCGGCGAGCGCGCCCACCAGCGGACCCACGGCCAGGTACAGCGGATAGTTCCACGGCACGATGATGCCGATCACCCCGCGTGGTTGCGGGCGCAGCTCGGTGCGCGCGGGCAGGAACAGCCAGTCGGCGAGATGCCGGCGCGGCTTCATCCAGCGCTTGCCGTGGCTCAGCGCGTGGCGGATCGCGGACAGGCTGGGGAAGATCTCCAGCAAGTCGGTTTCCTCGGCGGGACGGCAGCCGAAATCCGCATGGATGGCTTCGACGATGCTGTCGCGATGGTCGAGCAGCATCTTCTCCAGGGTGCGCAGCCGGGTTGCCCGGGTGGCCCAGTCAGGCATCGGCTGGTGCTGCTGGGCGGCGCGCAACCGCTGCAGGCTTGTCGCTAGGTTGGAGGTGGAGTCGTTCATGTGTTCCATGTGCCGTGAAGGATGCCGCATGCGCTCCATGCGGCAGGTGTCCATATCGTGCACGCCTCGACCGTGTGATGGCGTGAGCGTTTTGCCTCAGAGCTTCGCGCGCAACTCGACGCCCCACATGCGGGGCGGGGTGATGTGCGCCACCGCCAGGCCGAACGGCGCCGCCGTATTGTCCACGCCGGTGACGTAACGCTTGTTGAGCAGGTTGGTGACGAAGACGCCGACGCCCCAACGCGAGCCGGGTGCATTCCAGTCCAGTCGCATGTCGACGCTCTGCCGCGCCGAGCCGACGGTGAAGTTGGGGCTGACCTGACAGTTGCCTTGCAGTTGCGAATCGCTGTTGCAACGGGATTTGCCGCGATACCCGTACGACGCGTCGTAGACCAGGCTGCCGTTGAACACGTGCGGCAAGGTATAGCTGAGGCTGGCGGCACCCGAGAAGATCGGTGTGCCGGTCGGCTGGCCCGCCAGGTTGTTGCCGTCGGGTGCGATGTAACGGGTGTAGGTCGAATTGATGAAGGCGCCATTCAGGCCCAGTCGCAGGCCGTCCGTCGGCGCCCATTGCAGCTCGACTTCCAGGCCGCGGGCATGCTGGTCGCTGGTGCTGGTCACGTATTCCGGAATGCCGTTGGTGCCTGCCGTGGCCGGCTTCAGCACCAGCGCCTGCAGGTTCTTGTAGGTGTAGTAGTAAGCGGTCACGTTGAGCAGCAGATTCTGCTCGGGGAACACGGTCTTGATGCCGCCTTCGTAGTTGACCACGTGCTCGGGCGAGTAGTGGGAGTTGAACTCAAGCATGTTGTAGCCGCCGGCCTTGTAACCCCGGGTGACGGAGCCGTAGGCCATGATGTTCGGCGTGAAGTGGTAGTCCAGCACCACGCGCGGACTGAAGTCGCGCCAGTTGTTGCGCGCTTGCGCCAGCACGTTGACCGGGGCGCCAGTGGCGGTGTTGAAGACCTGGTTCTGCTGGAACACGCTGGGATCGATGCCGACGAGTTGCAGCAACGGCGCCAGCCCGGTCAGGGTGGTATCCAGCTGCGGTGCGTAGCGCGGCGGGTTGAACCAGCTGAATTGCTTCTGGTCGAGGGTGTAACGCGCACCGGTGGTGAGGTTGAGCCTGTCGGTGAGGTGCCAGATCACGTCGCCATAGACGGCGTAGGAATTGATGTTTTCGTCGTTGCGGACTTCCTCGCGCCACGGATCGCCAAGCAGGGTGTACTGGCCATAGCCCACCAGCGGCAGCAGCGAGTTGTAGAACGCGAAGGTATCCGTCGGCCCCAGTGAGCCGCTGTTCAAGCCGAGCGTGTCGAGACTGTCGGTATAGGTGTCGACCCGGCTGATCTGGCGCGCCTGCTCGTGGTAGAAGCTGGTGCCGGCGACCCAGTCGACCAGATCGGTATTACCGGTCAGTTTGAATTCCTGGTACCAGCTGTTGTTGTGCTCGATATTGGCGGTATCGAGATAGGTGTCACGCTGGTTGGTGCCGTCGTAGTCGCCCAGGTTGTAAGTGTCGAAATTGCGCCACGCCGTGGTGGAGGTGAAGCTGCCCCAGCCGAAGGAGTGGTCCACCGTCAGGGTGACGCCATTGAAGCGGCGTGTTTCGGCCGCGCCCACGGCGTCACCGTACAGCGGCGCGTGCAGCGGGTTCATCCAAGTCTTCGGATCGGCCGGGAAGGGCGGCACCGTGCCGGTGAGAGGTGCCGGCCGCGGCACATAGCTGGACAGCGGCACCACGCTGTAGGCCGCCTGGGGCGCCTGCTTGAGCTGCTCGTGATCCCACGCCAGCAGCACGCGCGTATTCGGCGTGATGTTCCAGCGGTACTGGGCGCGCGTGCCCCAGTCGTGGTTGCCACCGTAGTGCTTGCCGTTGGCACTGTCCCTGGCCCAGCCATCGCTCTGGTTGTCCAGCACGCTGAAACGCAGGGCCATGTCCTGGTTCAACGGGACATTCAGGAGTACATCGCCGTAGCGCTCGCCGTACGCGCCGTAGCGGAAGGTTCCCTTGGCCTCGAAGGTGTCGCCCGGTTCGTTGGTGATGATCGATATCGCGCCGGCAGCGGAATTGCGGCCGAACAAGGTGCCTTGCGGGCCCTTCAGCACTTCGATCCGCTTGATGTCGTTGAACGCCAGCAGGGCACCGCCGGAACGCGCGGCATAGACGCCGTCGACATAAACACCCACGGCCGGTTCCGTGCCGATGCCGAAGCCGCTGCCGCCGATGCCGCGCAGTGCATAGGACGGTTGGGTCGGCTGGCCGGCACTGACCACCAGCCCGGGCACGAAGATGTCCATCTTGCTGATGTCGGTGGCAGCCAGCGTGTCGACCTGCTTGGCGGTGACGATCTGCAGCGCGATCGGCACGTCCTGCATTTCCTGCGCGCGGCTTTGCGCGGTGACGGTGATCGCGCCGAGTTGCTTGACCTCGCGCGTATCGGGCTTGCTGGCCTGTTTGGGTGGCGTCGTCGCGGCCGCCTGGTCGGCGAAAGCCGGCAGCGGTGCACACAGCAACAGGGCGGCGCCGCCGGAAAGCAGGTGGCGCAGGCTGGCGGACAGTGGTCGTTGGCGCATCGTCATCCGAAGTTCTCCCCTTGGCATCGTGTCGCGTGGTGGTCGTGCCGACACGCGACGGATCATTTCGTGGCTTTGCTACGACAGGCCTTGGCGTGGCGCGGCTCAGTGCACGATGGTGCAATCCCCTTTCAGCGACAGGATCCACGAGCGGATCAGTGCCGTGCCCTCGCGATCCACCGTACTGCGGCCGATTTCCGGCATCATCACGCCCGGCCGGGTCGAGGCCATGCGGTGCATCAGGATCGAGTCGTCAGGCTTGCCCGGCACGATGTCGAACAAGCGCCCGCCGGTACCCGGGCCCGCCGCCTCGGGCGATTTGCAGATGCCCATGTGATGGGTTTCCGGCGTGTTGTAGCCGAGCGACAGACCGGTGACGTTGGCCACGCCATTCGGGTTGTGGCACATCGCACAGTTGATATCGAGGTAGGCGCGTGCGCGCGCGTCGAGCGAGGCACTCGGGTCGCGCCAGTTGGCATCGTGCGGAATGTCGGCCATCTTCGGCAGATCGCTGAGGTAGCCGATGGAAGCCAGGTAGGTCAGCTGGTTCTGCGGACCCTTGCCGTAGTCGTAATCCCGGTTCATGTGGCGCGCCTGCGGGCCGATCAGCTGGATCTTGCGGCTGATCATGTTGGCCTCGTGGCAGGTCACGCATTGCCCCTCGTCGGGCACCACGTAGTTGAAATCCTCGCGGCCGCCCTGGGCATCGACCAGGGTCAGTGGTTCCACTGCGCCGGTGCGGGCGAGGGTGGCTTCGGTCTGCGCGTCGTTCCACACGTAGGTGAGTGGCGCCCAGCCGTCCTTGCGACGTACCAGCAGGCGGGTCTCGATCAGGTGTACGGTGGCCAAGTTCAGGCCCAGCCCGGCGGAGTCGCCGTCATAGCGCAAGGTGCGCGCCACGTCGGTGAACTTGCCGTCCCCGGCGCGCGGGTAATAGAAGGTCTTGCTGACCACGGTGCCGACCGGAAAGTCGAACGGACCGTCCTTGGTGTACTTCGCCGTGGTGCCCTTGGGCATCCAGATCGTGCGCAGCTTGTGCACGTAGTCGGTGAACAGGTGCGTGTTGAGTCCGTACGGCACCACGCCGGTGTTGAGTTCGAGCTTGCCGTCACGAGCTTCGACGATATGCCAGTCGCTCAGTTTCGCCGGCTGGCCGTCGGCATGGAACGCCACCGCCGGCATGCCGCGATGGCAGCCGGCCAGCAGTGCCAGCGCCAACAATGCAGAGTATTTTGCGAATTTCACCAGCATGCGCTCAGATCTTCGGTTCGGGATTGAGGACCACTGCCGGCAGCTTCGGCAGCGTGCACTGGAACGGCTTCATGTCGGTGCTGGGGTGCTTGTAGCCGTCCGGACCGTCGGCATCGAGCACGCCGCTGACGTCCTGGATGCAGATGCGATCGTCCGCCGGCACCTGGCCGTTTACCTTGCCCTTCGGATCGGCGTAGCCATCCCACAACACGTCGGGGAAGTGGCCGGTGATGCCGTAGACCATGGTCTTCAGCGTCTTGAATTCCAGCCCGCTGGGCGAATCGCCGCCACCCTTCAGGCGGTTGCCGTAGACGAAGATGCCCTTCGGATACGGGTTGTAGTCGGCCGCCACGCCTAGGCGGCTGGAGTAATTGGTGGAGTAGAAGCTGGAGATGATGATGTTGGCCGTCTTGTTGTCGGCAATGTCGTTGTCGAAGATCTCCACCTTGTCGTTGGAGTTCACCACCACGCCGGAACCGGGCGGCACGCTGGCGACCGCCGAACCGTTCGCCGCGAAATTGTCGTGGTTGTTGCCGATCACCTTGTTCTTGAACACGCGGGTGGAATGGCCTTCCATCAGCAGGTCCGGCATGTTGAACACCAGGATGCCGCCGGAGTTGTTGGTGGCGGTGTTGCCGTAGACGTCGGCGTCCACCGAGTTCTCGATCTCGATGCCGGCCGGGTTCCGCTCGACGCGGTTGTTGCGCACGATGATGTTGTTGGACTGGCCCACGTAGATGCCCGAATCGGATGCGCCGATCGCCACCGAGTCCTCGATCAGCACGTTCTGCGTCTTCACCGGGTAGATGCCGTACGGGCCATTGCTGGTCTTGGTGTGGCCGGTCCACTCCACGCGCACGCCGTGGATGGTGATGTTCTTGCCGTGGTTGATCTTCAGCCCGTCGCCCTTGGTGTCTTCGATCGCCAGGTTCTCGATGGTGAAGTCGTTGGCGTTCACCAGCAGGCCTTCCGGCCCCACCACCTGGCCCTTGAACGACAGCACCGTCTTGTCCATGCCGGCGCCCTTGATGGTGACGCCGTCGGTGCGCAGGCTGAGACCGCGCTTGAGCGAATAATGGCCGGCGGGAATGTCGATCACGCTGCCGGGCTTGGCATCCAGCAGCTGCTCCTGCAGCTTCGCCTCGAAGCTGGCATCGGTCTGGTTTTGCGGAGCCGGCGCGTGGTCGCTGCCGCAACCGGCCAGCGCGGTGGCCAGGGCAATCGTGATGAGTGTCTTGCGCATGATCGTTGAACTCCCCATTCGAACGGCATCGTCAGATGCTGCCACTGTCACGCAATCTGATGCGTGATGGGAGGGCAAAGCGGCCTGCAAGCGGGGGGCAAAACGGCCAGTGTGGAAGAGTTTCTGCAGGAGCGCACCCTGTGCGCGATGCTTTTCACCTCGATTAAAGGGCATCGCGCACAGGGTGCGCTCCTACAGCATCTCAAGCGGCAGTGCGGCGAGCTTCCCGCGGCGCCATGCCGGTCCAGCGCTTGAACGCGCGGCGGAATTCGCGCGGATCGCTGAAGCCGACTTCGCTGCCGATGGCGGCGACGCTCAGGCTGCCGGCCTGCAGCAATTGCAGCGCGCGCTCGGCGCGCACGCGGTCGTGGATCTCGCGGAAGATGCGGCCGCTCTCGGCCAGCTTGCGGCGCAGCGAGCGTTCGCTGAGGTTGAGCGTGTGCGCCACGTCGTTGAGCTTCGGTTGCTCGCGCAACTGGTTGCGCAGCAGACGTTCCACCGCCGCGACGATTTCCTGGTGCGGTTCGCCGCCGTCCGGCGTGCGTTGCTGTGCGCACAGCGCCAGTGCCTGTTTCGCGGTGAGCGGGTTGTAGCCGGGCAACGGCCGGGCCAGCCAGCTTGTCTCGATCAGCAAGCGGCATTGCGGCGCACCGAAGCGCAGTTCGCAGCGGAACAGTTCGGCATAGGCGTCGGCATAAGCGGGACGCGGATAGCCCAGCTCCACGCGCAGCGGCGCCAGCTCGGAACCGACCAGTTCACGCGCGATCATGGTGGAACTGGCAAACAGCTCCTCGCAGAAGAACGGCAGCAACTCGACATCGCCGAACTGCGGCGTGGCGACCAGCGCCACCGTACCTTCATCGACCACTTCGAAGGCGAGGTCGAGCAGGCAGCCGCAGATCTTGTGGTACTGGATGCCCGACTGCATCGCCTCGCCGAAGGTGCGCGAGGTCATCATCGCCAGCCCGAGCAGGCCGAAACCGCCCACCGTACCCTGGCGGCCGATGCGCAGGCCGGCATCCGGCACGCCGGCATTGGCCAGCGCTGCCAGTGCGCGCCGCACGAAACTGCTGGCCTGGCGATAGGACACGCGCAGTGCCGGATCGGCCAATTGCGCGCGATTCAGCGACAACCCGGCGAACCACGCGCGACAGTCGATGCCACGTTCGTCTGCCAGCTGGCTCAGGTAGAGCAGCTTGTTCGAGGGAAACTCGGCGGCGGTGAAGCGCGGATCATCCGCCACCAGCGCGGCGGCACTGGCACGGGACGGATCGAGCAGAGCGGCGGGACGTGCCATGGTGCGATTGCTCCGACACAGGCGGGCCGGGCGTGGCCGGCGTTCCCCCCTTTTCTACCACGCATGCGCCGCGAACCGCTTGCGCATTGCACAAGCGGGCCGCGAAGTGTCGTGCGGCAGCCCATGGCGGCAGCTCTGACAGTTACCCGGGCCTGTGGCAATCCCACCTCTCGTGGCATCTCCATCGGCGCGCCCGGGGCATGTCCGTACGCGCCGGCGCGAAACAGTCACTGGCGTGACTGCTCCACGTTTGGCCCTCCATGGCCGCGCCGGGCGTTCCAATGGTTCACCAACGCTCAGCGCATGCCGCCACTGGCGTAGAGCTTTTCGCCGCTCAGCCAACCGGCATCATCGGAGGCCAGGAACACGGCGATGGCGGCGATGTCCTGCGGCTGGCCAATGCGGCCCAGCGGCGTCTGGGCGACGATCTGGGCCTGGAAGTCGGAACCGATGAAGCCGGCGGCGTGAGCGCCTTCCGTCTCCACCATGCCGGGGTTCAATGCATTGACGCGGATGCCACGCGGACCCAGCTCGCGCGCGAGCGCGCCGGTAATGCCTTCCACGGCGGCCTTGGTGGCCGTATACACCGCCGAACCGGGTGGGGTGACGCGGGAGACCACCGAGCCGATATTGATGATGCTGGCACCCGTGCGCAGATGCTTCGCCGCCGCCTGGGTAACCAGCAGCAGGCCCAGCACGTTGACGTCGAATTGCTTGCGGTAGTGCGGCTCGCTGATGTCCTCGATCGGGGCGAACTCGTAGACGCCGGAGTTGTTGACGAGGATGTCCAGGCGACCGAATTTCTCGACCGTCTGCGTGACGACGGACTGCGCATCGGCGGCATCGGCGATGTTGCCTTGCACGGCGATGGCCTTGCCGCCGGCCTGGGTGATTTCGGCTACCACGGCATTGGCGCCAGCCTTGCTGGAGGCGTAGTTCACGACGACGGCGGCACCTTCGGCGGCGAGCGCCTTGGCGATGGCGGCACCAATGCCTTTGGAAGCGCCGGTAACGAGGGCGGTCTTGCCTTCAAGCTTGCTCATGGGGGTGGATCCTTGCGGGGTGGGGGAGGGTTAGTTCTTAACTACCGTAGTTCAGGATATATGAACTATAGAACCTGCCGTCAAGGGGTAAACTGCACGCATGCGCCCCTTGATCCACCCTTCGATTGACGACATCACCGTGGAAGGCATTCTCCATGCCTTGTCGGACCCCGTGCGTGCGTCCATTTATGCCGGGCTGGCCTGTCGCGGCGGGGCGACCTGCACGGCATTCCAGCAGGTCAGCGACCGCACGATTCCGAAATCAACGCTGTCGCAGCACTTCCGTGCGTTGCGCGAGGCCGGCCTGGTCCGTAGCGAACGTTGCGGGGTGGAAATGCGCAATACCACGCGCTGCGAGGAGATCGAGCAGCGCTTTCCCGGCCTGATTCCCGCCATCCTCCGTGCACATCAGGTGCAGGCTGGCGACACGCCGCCACCGGGCACGCCACGACGCAAGGTCGCGGCGAAGAAGGCCGGGAAACGTTGAACGTGCCGTCGGCAGGTGGTCGCTGCCGACGCCCACGAAAGCGAACGGGCTTTCCTCGTGCGCCGAAGAAAGCCCTCGATGCCGCTTACTCGCCGATGGTCAGCAGCGAGGCGTTGCCACCGGAGGCGGTGGTGTTGATGGTCAGCGTGCGCTCGCCGGCGAAACGCAGCAGGTAGTGCGGGCCGCCGGCCTTCGGGCCGGTGCCGGACAGGCCTTCGCCGCCGAACGGCTGCACGCCGACCACCGCGCCGATCTGGTTGCGGTTGACGTAGCAGTTGCCGACGCGGGCGTGCCGGCTGATGTAGTCGACGGTGGCGTCGATACGGCTGTGGATGCCCAGGGTCAGGCCGTAGCCGGTGGCGTTGATGGCATCGATGACCTGGTTGAGATCCTTGGCGTTCCAGCGGATCACATGCAGCACCGGGCCGAAGATCTCGCGGGTCAGCGTATCGAGCGAGGGGATTTCATACGCACGCGGGGCGAAGAAGGTGCCGTGCGCGGTGTGCTCCGGATCCATCGGTGCTTCGCCGATTTTCTTCGCCACCTTGTCCATGCGCGCGGCGTGCTCGACCAGGATGGCCTTGGCGTCCTCGTCGATGACCGGGCCGACATCGGTGGAAAGCAGGCCCGGGTCGCCGATTTTCAGTTCGGCCATCGCGCCGGCCAGCATCTCGATCACCTTGTCGGCAATGTCGTCCTGGATGTACAGCACGCGCGCGGCCGAGCAACGCTGGCCGGCAGACTGGAACGCCGAGGCGATCACGTCCTTGACGATCTGTTCGGGCAGCGCGGAGGAGTCGGCGATCATCGCGTTCTGGCCGCCGGTTTCGGCGATCAGCACGGCGATCTGCGAGTTGCGCGCGGCCAGTGCGCGGTTGATCGCCCAGGCGGTGTCGGTGGAGCCGGTGAACACCACGCCGGCCACGCGCGGGTCGCGGGTCAGCGCGGCGCCGACGGTGGCGCCGTCGCCCGGCACGAACTGCAGCACGTCCTTCGGGATGCCGGCTTCGTGCAGCAGCTGGGTGGCCAGATGGCCGATCAGGCTGGTCTGCTCGGCCGGCTTGGCGATGACCGTGTTGCCGGCCGCCAATGCCGCCGCGACCTGGCCAACGAAGATCGCCAGCGGGAAGTTCCACGGGCTGATGCCGACGAACACGCCGCGGCCTTCCAGGAACAGCTGGTTGGTTTCGCCGGTGGGGCCGGGCAGCAGCTCGGGCTCGGTGAACAGGCGCCGCGCCATGGTGGCGTAGTAGCGCAGGAAGTCGGCGGCCTCGCGGATCTCGGCGATCGCGTCGGGCAGGCTCTTGCCGGCCTCGCGCACGCATAGCGCGATGAACTCGGCGCGACGCGCCTCGAGCTGGTCGGCGGCGTGGTCGAGGATGGCGGCGCGGTTGGTGACCGGGAAGTTGTTCCAGCTGTCCTTGGCCGCGGCGGCATTGGCCATGGCCTTTTCCACCGTGGCTTCGTCGGCGGTGACGTAGCTGCCGATCTTGTTGCGCCGGTCGGCGGGATTGGTGACGTCGACCGAGGCGCCGGTGCTTTTTGCGCCAGGCACCAGCGGGCCGGCGGTCCACGGACCGGTCTGGGCATTGATCGCCTCGGCCAGGTCGTTCAGTTCATTGTCGTTGGCAAAATTGACGCCCATGGAATTCTTCCGAAGTTCACCGTAAAGATTGGCCGGCAGCGGGATGCGCGGATGCGGGATGGAGTCGAACGCGCGGACCGTCTGGCACGGATCGGCAACCAGCTCGCGCGGCGACAGGCTTTCGTCGACGATGCGATTGACGAAGCTGGTATTGGCACCGTTCTCGAGCAGGCGGCGCACCAGGTACGGCAGCAGGTCCTGGTGCGAGCCGACCGGTGCGTAGACGCGGCACGGCACGTGGTAGGTCTTCTCGCTGATCACGTCGGCATACAGCTCGACGCCCATGCCGTGCAGGCGCTGGAATTCGAACGGGCGACCCTGCGCGATGTGGTGCACGGCGGCGATGGTGTGCGCGTTGTGGGTGGCGAACTGCGGATAGATGAGATCGCTGCCCGCGTTGAACAGGCGCCGCGCGCAGGCCAGGTAGGACACGTCGGTATTCGGCTTGCGGGTGTAGACCGGGTAGCCGCCGAGGCCCTGTTCCTGCGCTTTCTTGATTTCGGCGTCCCAATACGCGCCCTTGACCAGGCGGACATACCAGCGACGCTTGGCGTGCATGGCGGTCTCGACCAGCCAGTCGATCACGAACGGGGTGCGCTTGGCATAGGCCTGCACCACGATGCCCAGGCCGTTCCAGCCTTCCAGCGAGGGATGGGCGAACACGTCGCCGATGATGTCCAGCGAAAGTTCGAGGCGGTCCGCTTCCTCGGCGTCGACCGACAGCGCGATGCCGTGCTTCATGGAAAGCTGCGACAGCTCCAGCAGGCGTTCGGTGAGCGTGGCGCGGGCGCGTTCGCGCTGGGCCAGTTCGTAGCGCGGGAACAGCGCCGACAGCTTCACCGAGATCGACGGGGCGTCGGTGTGGTTGGCGTAGGGGCCATGGGCACCGAGCGCGGCGATCGCGTCGCGGTAGGCCTGCTGGTAGCGCTCGGCATCATGCGCGGTAAGCGCGGATTCGCCCAGCATGTCGAAGGAGTAGCGGTAGGCCTTGTTTTCCTTCTTCGCCGCGCGTTCCAGCGCCTCCTCGATGCTGCGCCCCATCACGAACTGGTAGCCCATGATGCGCATGGCCTGGCGCACCGCCACGCGAATGGTCGGGCCGCCGACGCGGGTAACCAGCCGGCGCAACGCGCCATTGAAGTCGCCGCGTGTGCCGTCGGCGATGTTGATCAGTCGACCGGTCAGCAGCAGACCCCAGGTGGAGGCGTTGACCAGCAGCGATTCGCTGCGGCCCAGGTGCTTGCGCCAGTCGGCATCGCCCAGCTTGTCGTGGATCAGCTTGTCGGCGGTGGTGGTGTCGGGGATGCGCAGCAGCGCCTCGGCCACGCACATCAACAGCACGCCTTCCTCGCTGGACAGGTCGTACTGGCGCATGAAGGATTCGACCACGCTCTGGTCCTTCGCGCGCGCGCGTACCCGCGAAACCAGCGCGGCGGCACGCTCCACGACGAGCTCGCGCTCCGCTTCGGGCAGGTCGGCCTGGGCCAGCAGGTCGTTGACCGCCTCGGTTTCGTCGCGCAGCCAGGCGGCGGTGATGCGCGCACGAGCCGGTGCGATGCTGGAGGGAAGTTCAGGGCTGAGGATGGGCTGGGTCACGGGCGTGCCAAAAAGCAGGGATGGGTGGGGGTGAAACGCGAGATTGTACGCCCCGGAAATGCCCGGACGCATCCGCATGGAGTGCTGCGCCGATCGACGATCTGTGCCATGGCGTCGGTCTGATCTGGATCAAGCCCCTGCGACATTCTTGCCCGTTGCGTCGCGGCACCCTATTATCGATCCGTTCCAGGCACGCCGGACTCTCATGATCGTGCTTCGACCAGCCGTAACCGGCTTGCCCTGCGTGACGTTGTGGCTTAGGCCCAATCGCGCACTGAGCCGACGCGGCTTGCGTCGCTTGATCGTGGTGCTGGCAGCGCTGGTGCTGACAACGGCGGGTTTGGGGGCCTGGCAGGGGAACGTGTTTGCTCCGCTGTTTGCCCTCGTCGAGGCCTCCGCTGTGGCTCTCGCCTTGAGCGTGGCCTGGCGGGCAGGTGACCGCAGCGAGCGAATCGTGCTCGATGCCACGTCACTGGAGGTGCAATCGCTACCGGCGAAACGCAGCGCGCGATTCCAGACATACTGGGTCCGCGTGTTGCTGAAACCGGGTGGGGGGCATCACCACCTGTTGTTGTCATCGCACGGACGCGAGCTGGAAATCGGTGCTTTCCTCACCGATGAGGAACGTGTCGAGCTGTCCCGGAAACTCAAGGTGCTGCTGGATCGTCTGAATGATCAGCCGCGCAGGTAGGTTCAACAAAGGTGCAAGACATGACATCTGGCGGCATCAGGCATCACGGCATCCGGCGAATGGCCACGGTAGTGGCCACGGGGGCTTTCGCATTGCTCTGCGGCGTGGCCCGGGCGAATCCGGTTCCCTGGCAGATGGACATGACGAAGGGTGCCACCACCTATTCGCATGTGCCTTATGACCTCAACATGGTCTCCCTGCTGGTATGCGTGGTCATCGGCATCCTGGTGTACGGCGCGATGTTCATCGCCATGTTCCGCTTCCGCAAGTCGCGCGGCGCGGTGGCGGAGAAGTGGTCGCACAACACCGTGGTGGAGATCATCTGGACCACGATCCCGGTGATCATCCTGGCCAGCCTTGCCTGGATGGCCACCAACGGCATGCGCAAATTCTACGACACCACCGGTTCGCAGATGACCGTGAAGATCACGGGCTACCAGTGGAAGTGGCGTTACGACTACGTCGACTACGAAGGCAAGCCGATCAGCAAGGTCGGTTTCATGTCCAAGCTCGACGACCTCAGCAACGAGACGCGCCAGCTCCATTCGGGCCTTGACCCGTACGCGGTCAAGACCGACGGCTACAACACCTATCTGCTGAATGTGGACAAGCCGCTGGTGCTGCCGATCCACACCAAGATCCGCTTCGTGATTACCGCTGGCGACGTGATCCACTCGTGGTTCGTGCCGGCGTTCGGCTGGAAGATGGATGCGATCCCGGGCGTGATCAACGCGGCCTGGACCAACATCGAGAAGCCGGGCGTGTACCGCGGCCAGTGCGCCGAGTTGTGCGGCCAGGACCACGGCTACATGCCGATCGTGGTGAAGGCGGTGTCCAAGGCCGATTTTGCCAAGTGGCTGGCCGCGCAGGAGAAGGCGTCCGCGCCGGCGCCCGCCGCCAGTGCAGCGGCGCCGCAGACCGCACAGGTGGTGGCACCGGCAGTCGGCAGCGCCAAGGGTTGATGTTCGGGCTGCCCGCGCGGCCCGCGTCGAACGTGTAGCGATCATCCCGATCGCGCAGATCATGA
The DNA here is from genome assembly GCF_041107475.1 of Rhodanobacter sp. FW021-MT20. Taxonomy (NCBI): domain Bacteria; kingdom Pseudomonadati; phylum Pseudomonadota; class Gammaproteobacteria; order Lysobacterales; family Rhodanobacteraceae; genus Rhodanobacter; species Rhodanobacter sp. FW021-MT20. The sequence goes on from NZ_JBGBPX010000004.1 coordinate 67,476, forward strand.
AGCAGCCTCACGAGGTTGCACTGTTCAAAAGGTAGAGGTGCAAGGTCATGGCCCACGCAGCCACCCAGGATCACCACGACGATCACCACAGCGCGCCGAAGGGTTTCTTCCGGCGTTGGGTGATGTCCACCAACCACAAGGACATCGGCACGCTGTATCTGGTGTTCGCGCTGACCATGTTCTTCATCGGCGGCAGTTTCGCGATGGTGATTCGCGCCGAACTGTTCAAACCGGGCCTGCAGCTGGTACAGCCGTACTTCTTCAACCAGATGACCACCATGCATGCGCTGGTGATGATCTTCGGCGCGATCATGCCGGCCTTCGTCGGCCTGGGTAACTGGATGATCCCGCTGATGATCGGCGCGCCGGACATGGCGCTGCCGCGCATGAACAACCTGTCGTTCTGGATCCTGCCGTTCGCGTTCCTGCTGATGCTGTCCACCCTGTTCCTGCCGGGTGGTGGCCCGTCGGGCGGCTGGACCATGTATCCGCCGCTGTCGCTGCAGAGCAGTTCGCTGGCCTACGTGGTGTTCGCGATCCACCTGATGGGCATCAGCTCGATCATGGGCGCGATCAACATCATCGCCACCATCCTCAACATGCGCGCGCCGGGCATGGACCTGCTGAAGATGCCGGTGTTCGTGTGGAGCTGGCTGATCACGGCGTTCCTGCTGATCGCTGTGATGCCGGTGCTGGCGGGGGCGGTGACCATGCTGCTCACCGACAAGTACTTCGGCACCAACTTCTTCAATGCCGCCGGTGGTGGCGACCCGGTGCTGTACCAGCACATCTTCTGGTTCTTCGGGCATCCCGAGGTCTACATCATGATCCTGCCGGCGTTCGGGATCATTTCGGAGATCGTGCCGACCTTCGCGCGCAAGCCGATCTTCGGCTACAAGGCAATGGTGCTCGCGATCGCGGCGATCGCCTTCCTGTCGTTCATCGTGTGGGCGCACCACATGTTCGCGGTCGGCCTGCCGATGGGCGCCGAGATCTTCTTCATGTACGCCACCATGCTCATCGCGGTGCCGACCGGCATCAAGGTGTTCAACTGGGTGGCGACGATGTGGGGCGGTTCGATGACGTTCGAGACACCGATGCTGTTCGCCATCGCGTTCATCATCCTGTTCACGCTCGGCGGCTTCTCCGGCCTGATGATGGCGCTGGTGCCGGCCGACTTCCAGTATCACGACACCTACTTCATCGTGGCGCACTTCCACTACGTGCTGGTGACCGGTGCGCTGTTCGCGATCATCGCGGCGGCGTACTACTGGTTGCCGAAGTGGACCGGCCACATGTACAGCGAGACGTGGGGCAAGATCCACTTCTGGAACAGCGTGGTGTGGGTGAACGTGCTGTTCTTCCCGCAGCATTTCCTCGGCCTGGCCGGCATGCCGCGACGCATTCCCGACTACAACGTGGCGTTCGCCAACTTCAACATGATCAGCTCGATCGGCGGCTTCCTGTTCGGCGCCTCGCAGTTGATCTTCATCGGCGTGCTGATCCATTGCGTGTTCTTCTCGAAGAAGAAGGCCACCGATCGCGTCTGGGAAGGCGCCAAGGGACTGGAATGGACGGTGCCTTCGCCGGCGCCGCACCACACCTTCGCCATTGCGCCGATCGTTCGTGACGAAGAGCTGGCGCACGGCCATGTGGAGGACTGAGTGATGGATGGTTCTTCCCAGGCGAACATTTCCGGAAACCGGATGGTGCTGGACCAGCAGGCGCTGGACCCGGAGCAGAGCCGTCGGCTGCGACGCGCCCGCCGCACCGCCATGATCGCCGGGGCTGTGGCCGTGTCATTCTTCGTGTTCTCGATAGCGCAGTTGCTGTGGGTCCAGCACATGGGGCTGCGCTAGTCGCATCGGATCGCCGTGCCGGGCGGGCCTGAACCGCCGCCCTCGCCGGATCGGAAGTCATCAGGAAAATCCACGGGAAATCACCATGGGTCAGCAGCAAGACATCTATTACGTACCGAGCAGGAGCCACTGGCCGATCGTGGCCGCAGTGGTGCTGTTCCTCACCGTGTTCGGCGCCGCCCACTGGCTCAACGCCGAGCCGGGCGACAGCGGTTTCGGCAAGACGGTGATCACGATCGGTGCGATCGGCATCCTGTGCATGTTCTTCGGCTGGTTCCGCTCGGTGATCCGCGAGTCGCTGGCCGGCCGCTACAACCACCAGGTCGACACCTCGTTCCGCATGGGCATGATGTGGTTCATCTTCTCCGAGGTGATGTTCTTCGGCGCGTTCTTCGGCGCGCTGTTCTACCTGCGCAACTACTCGGTGCCGTGGCTCGGCGGTGACGGCCATGGCGTGTTGACCCACCAGTTCCTGTGGAACCACTACGCGGCATCGTGGGGTGCCGGCGGCGGCAACGGGCCGGAACACGTGGGTGGCACTTTCGGCACCGTCGAGCCCTGGGGCCTGCCGCTGCTGAATACGCTGATCCTGCTGACTTCCAGCGTGACGGTGACGATCGCGCATCACGCGCTGCGTGCCGGTCACCGGGGCAAGGTGCTGATCTTCCTCGGGGTTACCGTGTTGCTGGGCGCCTGCTTCATCTTCAGCCAGGCCAACGAGTACATGGAGGCCTATCGCGAACTGAACCTGACGCTGCATTCCGGCGTCTACGGCGCGACCTTCTTCATGCTCACCGGTTTCCACGGCCTGCACGTGACGCTGGGCACGATCATGCTGGCGATCATCTGGCTGCGTGTGCTGGCGGGGCATTTCAACAAGGAGCACCACTTCGGCTTCGAGGCCGTCGCGTGGTACTGGCACTTCGTCGACGTGGTGTGGCTGGGCCTGTTCATGTTCGTCTACGTGCTCTGACGAGACGCAATTGGTATCTGCGAGGTTGCATCACGAAAAGCCCGCCGCAAGGCGGGCGATTCGTTTGCAGGGACGGGAAAGGCGCCGGACGTGGTGACGCAGGCACTTCGGCCCGCGCGAGGGGCCGGCTAGAATGACCAATCGGGGTTTACTGGCCCACGCCGTGCAGGTGGATCCAGCCGAGCTTGTGACCGATGACGATCATGGCGATCAGCACCAGCGAGAGACCGATGCGCCGGGTCAGCGCCCATACCGTACGGCGGTCGTCGTCCTTGTCGGTCATCATGAAATACAGCGCCTGGCCGAGGTTGAACACCACCACCAGGAACATGATCACCAGCGCAATCTTTGAGATGGTTTCCACGTGTATCGCCCGAACGCCTTCGACAGCCGCAGTATAGCCCGCGCGAACAGGGTGTCCGCGTGAGCTGGCTGCGGCGTCCGAAGTGGTGGTGGGTACTGCTGACCGTGGCTGGCGCCTTGCTGTTCGTGCGCCTGGGCGTCTGGCAGCTGCATCGCGCGGACTACAAGGACGGTCTTCTGCGACTGTATGCCGCGGCCGCCAGCGCGCCACTGCAGGACTTCGACAGCGTGTCCGCCGAACCGCCGGCCAATGCCTATCCGCGCGTGCGCGTGCAGGGCCATTACCTGGTCGATCGCGCCTACCTGCTGGACAACCCGAAGCACGACGGCCGTGGCGGGATCGAGGTGTACGTGCCCTTCCGGCCGCGGGGGCATGACCGCTTGCTGCTGGTCGACCTGGGTTTCCTGCCCGGCAACGGCACCGACCAGCAGCCGCAAGTGCCGCCCCTGCCGACCGGGCTGCTGACGCTGCAGGGCTTGTACCAGCCGCCACCCGGTCACGGTTTCGAGATGGGCGGCGATGCGCTGGGCCGGCAGGCGCACTGGCCCAAAACCACGATCTACCTGGACATGAAGCAGGTAGCTGGCGATCTGGGGCGCACGCTCTATCCGCGCATCCTGACGCTGGACGCCGATCCCGCGGCGATCTACGTGCGCGAGCACACCCTCGATTTCGGTTCGATGCCGCCGGCCCGGCATCGGGCCTACGCCTTCCAGTGGTTCACCTTCGCGCTGGCCGCGGTGGTGATTTTCCTAGTCCTGCATCGCAAGAAGCGTCGCCCCAAGTCAAAGAGCCCCAAGCCATGAGCCCATCCGTCCCCGGCCACGTCGATCCGAAACGCGTGCGCGCGAGTCGCCTGAAGCTGTTGCTGGTGGCCTCGATTTTTGCGGCACCGTTCCTGGTGGCGCTGGTGTTGACGAAGAGCGGCTGGCAGCCGGGCGTGAAGAGTCATGGCGAGCCGGTGTTGCCGCAGCGCAATTTCCAGCAGGAACATTTGCAGGTGAAGCTCGACGATGGCAGCACGTGGCCATGGCGTGCCAGCACGCCGCGCCTCACCCTGATCGCATTGCCCGGCCCCGATTGCGCCAGCCATTGCTTCGCGGCGCTGACCGGCATGGCCAAGGCGCGGGTGATGCTCAACAAGAACGAGTCGCGCCTGCGCCTGCTCTACGTGGGCGCACCGCCGGCGGATGCCACGGCACTGGCTGCCATGAAGAACTACTGGCGGCTCGGGACCGATGTCGATCACAAGCTCGATGCCTACCGTCCGGCCACGCCTGACAGCGTCAGCGCCTTGCTGGTGGAATCCAACGGTACGGTACTGTCGCGTTATCCTGCCGGATTCGATGTGTCCGGCCTGCTCCAAGACATGCGCAAGGTGATCCGCTGATGTCCGACCGTTCAACCAGGATTTTGCGCGGCTTGTCGCTGTTCGCCGCGGTGTTCGCGTTCGGGCTGGTGATGTTCGGCGCGTTCGTGCGGCTGTCCAACGCCGGTTTGTCGTGCCCGGACTGGCCGACCTGTTACGGCCAGGTGACCTGGCCCGAACACGCCCATGCCGTGGCGAAGGCCGATGCCGAATTCCCCGGGCGCCCGTACGAGGCGCACAAGGCGTGGCGCGAGCAAGTACACCGCATGCTGGCCGGCACGCTGGGCGTGGCGGTGCTGGTGATGGCCTTGCTGGCCGCGTGGCGACAGCGCTGGACGCGCGTGCTGGTGATCGTCAGCGCGGTATTCGCGGCTGCGGGGGTGACGATGTACATGCGCGGCGAGCATGTGTGGTCGTCGGGCCTGGCGGTGCTGGCGATCGCCTTGCCCCTGCTCGCGGCGATCGGGTTGAGACGCCCCGGCGCCTGGCGCATCAGCGTGCTGGCGCTGGCGGTGATCATCTTCCAGGCGATGCTCGGCATGTGGACGGTCACGCTGCTGCTGAAGCCGATCGTGGTACTCGGTCATCTGCTCGGCGGCATGACCACCTTTGCGTTGCTGGCCTGGGCGGCCTTGCGCTATGCCGGCGTGGGCGCGGAAGACGATCGCATGGCCGGCCTGCGCAAGGGCGTGATCGTGGGGTTGGTGCTGCTGGGTTGCCAGATTGCGCTGGGCGGCTGGACGTCTTCCAACTATGCGGCGCTGGCTTGCGGCTATGGTCCGGGTTCCTTCCCCGAATGCCTGGGGCAGTGGATGCCGCCGGCCGATTACCACCAGGGTTTCATCCTGTGGCGCGGTATCGGCGTGAATTTCGAAGGTGGCATCCTCGATCAGTCGGCGCGCACCGCGATCCAGATGGTGCACCGGCTCGGCGCGCTGGTGGTGTTCTGCTACCTGCTTGGCTTGGCGTACCGGCTGGTGAAGCGTGGCTTGCGATTCGGCGGCATCGCGGTGGCGGTGGTGCTGGTGGCGCAGGTGTCGTTGGGCATCAGCAATGTGTACTTCGGACTGCCGCTGGCGGTGGCCACCATGCATAACGGCTGTGCCGCGCTGTTGCTGTTCACCCTGGTGGCGAACCTGGCGCGCACGCAGCCACGCCGTGGCGACCGGATGTTCGGCAAGCTGGAGGCACGCGCATGAACGTGATGGGCGAATACTTCCAGCTGACCAAGCCACGCGTGGTGGCGCTGCTGGTGTTCTGCGCAGTGATCGGCATGTTCCTCGCCGTGCCGGGCATCCCGCCGTGGCGCGCGCTGGTGTTCGGCACGCTGGGCATCTGGATGGCCTCCGGTTCGGCGGCGGCGTTCAACCATCTGATCGACGAGCGCATCGACAAGCTGATGGCGCGTACCGCGCGGCGTCCGCTGGCTACCGGCCATCTCAAGCCACGCCAGGTGCTGGTGTTCGCCATCGTGCTGGGCATCATCTCGATGCTGGTGCTGGCCTTGCTGGTGAACGTGCTGACCGCCGTGCTCACTTTCGGCGGCTTGATCGGCTACGCGCTGGTCTACACCGCCTATCTCAAGCGCGCCACGCCGCAGAACATCGTGATCGGTGGCCTCGCCGGGGCGATCCCGCCGGTGCTGGGCTGGACTGCCGCCACCGGCGCGTTGCACCCGTTCGCGCTGCAGCTGTGCCTGATCATCTTCGTGTGGACGCCGCCGCATTTCTGGGCGCTGGCGATCTTCCGCCGCGACGATTACGCCCGTGCCGGCGTGCCGATGCTGCCGGTCACGCATGGCGTGGCCTACACGCGGTGGCAGGTACTGTTCTACACCGTGCTGCTGGTGCTGGTGACGATGCTGCCGGCGATCACCCGCTGCAGTGGTCTGTTGTACCTGGGCGGCGCGCTGGTGCTGGGCGCGGGCTTCCTGTACTACGCGATCCGCCTGATGAATCCGCCGGACGAATATTTCGCGATGCGCGTGTTCAAGTACTCGGTGATCTACCTGATGGCGCTGTTCGCCTTCCTGCTGGCCGATCACTGGCTGATGGCGCCGGCGCTGCAGACGGGATTGGCATTGCGGCCTGTCGGCTAAGGACCTGTTTCTTCGTTGGACGCATCCTCTTGGGGCGGGAGCGGCTTCAGCCGCGATGCTTCTGACGCCACATCGAAGCATTGCCCACGAGCCAGCACGGGTGCCTGTCCAAAGGCGTGACAGGGCTTGACACTTGCGCATCGCAGCACGACAATGCGCGCGCCCGCTGGCGCGTTTGCGAGCGGCTTTCCAGTCCTTACTGAACAAGGCATATGGACGTTTACCCTAGTCGCAACGTCGACATCCGCGAGCATCGGATGCCGGCATTGCATAACAAGCTGATCGTCTGCGGCGACCGCCTGCGGTCGGCCGGCGCTTTCCTCGACTAGGGAAGTCCGGCCTACCTCCCGACGGTGCCGTGACACCGTTACGAGGAGATGGGCCATGAAGCTCCTTCGCGAACTTTTTCATCTGCGTGCCGCAGGGCGTCTGTCCCTGTCCGGTCGTCGCGAGACCGTGCGTCGCACGGTCACTGTCCCCGCCCCGCTGGCGCATGCCGGCAATGTGGTTGAACTGCGCCGTGTCGAGACGGAAATGCAGCCGCTGGCGCGTGCCAGCGACGAGCCTCCGCGATACGCGATGGCGGCGAATCAGTGATGTTTGCCGCTCCACGCAAGGGATGGCCTCCGCCATCCGTGCCCCTCAAACGGCCGTCCAGACGGCCGAACACACCCATGGGCAGGTGGCTGGCGGACTGATTCCGCCGCCCGCGCCGGTGACGGAAACGAGTGACAGACGGAAGCGGGCATGATCAGGAAAACCCTCCAGAATGCGGCTGCCAAGGCGGTCAGCAAGAGTGCGGCGGCACAGGTGCTGGCGGCACAGGCGGCCTATCGCCACAACGATGAATTGCTTGAGGCGCTGGATACCCGCCTGAGCGGCCTTGACGAGACGGAGATTGGCGAGCGGCTGGACCGCGACGGCGTCAACGAGGTATCGCACGAGAAGCCGCCGCATTGGTCGGCGCAGCTGCTGCATGCGTTCAAGAACCCTTTCATCATCGTGTTGCTGGTGCTGGTCGGGGTGCAACTGGCCACCGATCCGGAAGACCTGGCCGGACCGCTGATCATCATGGTGATGGTGGGTATCAGCGCCGTGCTGAGCTTTACCCAGGAGTACCGCTCCACGCGCGCAGCGGAGCAGTTGAAGGCGATGGTGCGCAACACCGCCACCGCCACGCGGCGTGCCTCCGATGGCCACAGCGAACGCATCGAAGTGCCGGTGGGCGAGCTGGTGGTCGGTGACATCGTGCACCTGGCCGCGGGTGACATGGTGCCCGCCGACCTGCGCCTGCTGCATGCCAAGGATCTGTTCATCAGCCAGGCGATTCTCACCGGCGAATCGCTGCCGGTGGAGAAGGCTGCGCCAGTCCTGCACGACGACGAGGCATCGTTGCCTTCCAATCCGCTCGACCTGGGTTCCGTTTGTTACATGGGAACCAACGTGGTCAGCGGCACCGCCACTGCCGTGGTGGTGGCGACGGGTGCGCGGACCTACCTGGGTTCGCTGGCACGCAGCCTGGCCGGCGAGCGCGTGCAGACCAGCTTCGATCGCGGCGTGAAGAGCGTGAGCTGGCTGCTGATCCGCTTCATGCTGGTGATGGTGCCGATCGTGCTGGGCATCCAGTGGTACAAGCAGGGTTTCTGGGAGGCGTTGCTGTTCGCGCTGTCGGTAGCCGTCGGCCTGACGCCGGAGATGTTGCCGCTGATCGTCACCGCCAACCTGGGCAAGGGTGCGATGGCGATGTCCAAGCGCAAGGTGGTGGTGAAGCGGCTCAACGCGATCCAGAACTTCGGTGCGATGGACGTGCTGTGCACCGACAAGACCGGCACGCTGACGCTGGACAAGATCGTGCTGGAGCGTCATCTCGACCTAGCCGGCGAAGAGTCCGATGACGCGCTGGAGTACGGCTATCTCAACAGCCACTTCCAGACCGGCCTGAAGAACCTGATGGACAAGGCCGTGCTGGCCCATCGCGATCTCGAACCCATGGCCGCGAGCTACCGCGTGGTGGACGAGATTCCGTTCGACTTCCAGCGCCGGCGCATGTCGGTGGTGCTGGGCGATCACGAAGGTCAGCATCTGCTGGTGTGCAAGGGCGCGGTCGAGGAAATGCTGGCGATCTGCGCGTCCGCGCGCATCGGCGAGCAGACCTTGCTGATGACCGACGAGTTGCGCGCCGAGATCCGCACGATGACGCACCGGCTCAACGAGGATGGCCTGCGCGTGCTGGTGGTGGCGGTGAAGCGGCAAGCGCCGTCGGATCGTGCCTACGGTATTGCCGACGAGTCCGAATTGGTCGCGGTGGGTTGCCTGGCCTTCCTCGATCCGCCGAAGGACAGCGCCGGCACCGCCATCGCGGCGCTGCATCATCACGGGGTTGCGGTGAAGGTCATCACCGGCGACAACGAGGCCGTGACCCGCAAGATCTGCCGCGAGGTGGGTCTGGATGTCGAGCACTCCGCGCAGGGGCGTGACGTCGAGTCGCTGGATGATGCCGAACTGGATGCGCTGGTGGCACGCACCACGGTGTTCGCCAAGATGTCGCCGTTGCAGAAGGCGCGCGTGGTGAAGTCGCTGCAACGCCAGGGCCATACCGTCGGCTTCCTCGGCGACGGCATCAATGACGCGCCGGCGTTGCGCGAGGCCGACGTGGGCATCTCGGTGGATACCGCCACCGATATCGCCAAGGAGTCGGCTGACATCATCCTGCTGGAAAAGAACCTGATGGTGCTGGAGGAGGGCGTCATCGAGGGGCGCATCACCTTCGGCAACATCATCAAGTACATCAAGATGACGGCCAGCTCCAACTTCGGCAACGTGCTCAGCATGCTGATCGCCAGCCTGTTCCTGCCGTTTGTGCCGCTGCTGCCGTTGCAGATCCTGGTGTTGAACCTCCTGTACGACATCTCGCAGCTGTCGATTCCGTTCGATCGCATGGATGACGATTACCTGCGCAAGCCGCGCAAATGGAATGCCAGCGATATCGGGCGCTTCATGCTTTGCATCGGGCCGTCCAGCTCGGTGTTCGACATCACCACGTTCGCGTTGCTGTGGTTCGTGTTCGGCGCCAACAGCCCGGAACACCAGGCATTCTTCCAGTCCGGCTGGTTCGTCGAAAGCCTGCTCACGCAGACGCTGGTGGTGCACATGATCCGCACCCGCAAGATTCCGTTCCTGCAAAGCATCGCCGCAGCTCCCGTGCTCGGGTTGACCACGGCGATCATCGCGATCGGCATGGTGATCCCCTACACCGTGATCGGCACCAAGCTGGGCATGGTGGAATTGCCGCTGGCCTATTTCGGCTGGCTGGTGTTGACGGTGCTTGCGTATTGCGCGCTTACCCAGGTGGTGAAGGTGCTGTACATGCGTCGCTACAGCGGGCGCTGGCTATAGCCATGGAGGGCGTGTCATGCACAAGTTCAGTGCGGCCTTGCTGGCGGCGCTGGTGCTGGCGCCGTGTGGGGTGCGGGCCGGCGCCAGCCTGCTGGTAGACGATGCCGGCACTACGGCGGATGGGCACTGCCAGCTCGAGTCATGGCTGAGCGCGCGCCCGGGTGCGTCGGAAATCACGACCATGCCAGCCTGCGCAGTGGGCGGGCTGGAGTACAGCGTGGGTGCCAGCGAGAACCTGGCAGCCTCTCCTGGGCCGATGCTGTATGCCGACATCAAGCACACGCTGGTTGACATGGGCGAGCACACGCCGGGCCTGGCCGTGGCGCTGGGTGGTGACTGGCATCACGGCGACGGTGGTTTCGACGCCGCTACGGCGAACCTGGCCGCCAGTGTGCCGCTTGAGCCCCGTTTGACGCTGCAGGTCGACCTGGGCTGGCACGCGCCACATCTCGCGCATGGATGGCTGACCGGCGGCGTGGGCCTGGAATACCGGGCGGCAGCGCACTGGTCATGGCTGGCCGAGGCGTACGTCGAGGGCGATGGCTATCGCGCAGCGCAGGGTGGTCTTCGTTTGCGCCTGCCCAATGCCGTCAGCATGGATCTGCTGGGCGGGGGCGATCGCCATGGCCACTGGGTAACGCTGGGCTTCAACTGGTCGCCGGACGACGATGGCTGAGCCTTGCTTGCGGGAAGTTCAGCAGTCGTTGGTGCGTTGGCGTCGCTGCCGCCACCACAGCACCAGCAGGACCAGCAGCACCAGGGCCACCAGCAGCCACAGGCTGTTCTGGCCGCGGTGCATCCATTTCATCAGCCACTGGTGGTTGTTCGCACCCAGATAGCCCAGGTAGACCCAGAAGGGCACGCTGATCAATGCGGCCAGCGTGTCGATCAGCAGGAAGCGCACGGTGGATACGCGATGGGTGGCGCCGGCGGTGACATAGACGGTGGTGCGCATGCCGGGCAGGAAGCGCGCGAAGAACAGCATGCGGTTGCCGTAACGGTCGAACTTTTCCTGCACCATGGCGTAGCGCTTCGGGGTCAGCACCTTGGCCACCAGCCGCCAGCGCATCATGCGTGCGCCGTAGTGGTGGCCGAGCAGGAAGATCGCGCTGTCGCCCAGCAGCACGCCGAACATGCACAGGCCGAACATCGCGTGCACGTTGGCGTAGCCCAGCCCGGCGATCACGCCTCCGGCGACCAGGGTCACGTCCTCGGGCAGCGGCAGCCCGGCGCCGCAGATCATCAGCGCGGTGAATACGGCGAGATAGCCGTTCTGGGCGAAGATCGTGATGAGTCGTTCAAGCAGGTCCATCGACGCTCCAGGTTGTCGGATGGGCGGCCGGGGGCGCGATGGCACCGGGTCGCATGATGGGGGCGAGCGGCTTCATGGCACCGGCTCGCATGATGAGGGCGAGCGGCTTCATGGCGCCGCCGCGGGGGGCACGCGCGCGGCCAGCAATTCGCGCAGTTCGCCTTTTTCGGCATGGTCCAGTGTGCCTTCCCGCATCTTCGCCTGCAGTGCGGTGCGACGCAGTGCCACGGCCTGCTGCTCCATGCGCAGCAAGGCGTCGTGGAATTCGACGCGCTGCAGTTCCGGCTCGCCGACCACGACGGCGGCGATCAGCTTTTGCAGGGCGGCATATTCCGGCCGTTCGGCGAAATGTTCCACCAGGCTGGCGGGGTTGATGCCGGGACGTGCCCGGGCTGTGTCGAGCAGCTCGGCGAGCAGGTCGATGCCGGGCTTGTCCAGGCGCAGGAAGCGATAAGGCTTCTCCACTTCGTCGGCCAGTCCCGGCTGTGCCAGCAGCAGGGCGATGGCGCTGCGTACCAGCGAGCGCTGCACGGTGGTCGGACGCTGCACGGTGCGATGGGCGGAAGCCTGTGGCTGCAGCATGGCGCGCGCGCCGGTGCGCTTTTCGAGCTCGTCGGCCATCAGGTCGCGGAACGCGCCGTCGGGTAGCCGGCCGATCAGCGGGCGCGCGCGTTCGGCGAGGCGCGCGCGGCCATCGAGGCTGGCCATGTCCACTTCATGCGACAGCTCGGTGAAGAAGTACTCGGATAGCGGTGTGGCGTTCTTCAGGCGTTGCTCGAAGCCTTCCCTGCCTTCCTTGCGTACCAGCGTGTCCGGGTCCTCGCCGTCGGGCAGGAACAGGAAATAGGCCTGCCGACCGTCGCGCAGGCGCGGCAGCGCGGCATCCAGCGCCTTCCACGCGGCGGCGCGGCCGGCGCGGTCGCCGTCGAAGCAGAACACCACGTCGGGCGCGGCGCGGAACAACACTTCGGTATGTTCGGGCGTGGTCGCGGTACCCAGCGTGGCCACCGCGATCGGCAGCCCGGCCTGGTGCAGCGCGATCACGTCCATGTAGCCCTCCACCACCACGATGCGTTGCAGGTTTGCGTTGGCCTGCTTCACCTGCCACAGCGCGAACAGCTCGCGGCCCTTGTGGAACAGCGTGGTTTCGGGGGAATTGAGGTATTTCGGGCCATCGCCCTTGCGGGCGTCGGCCGGCGTCCCCTCGGCCGGTTTCTGGATGATTCTTCCGCCAAAAGCGATCACGCGGCCGCGCCGGTCGAGGATGGGGAACATCAACCGTTCGCGGAAGCGGTCGTATTTGTTGCCGCGCTCGTTGCTGGCCACCATGCCCGCTTCGGTGAGCAATTGCAGCCGTCGTTCGTTGTTGCCCAGGGCCTTGATCACGCCATCGAAGCCGGCAGGCGCCCAGCCGAGGCGAAAGCGTGCGATGGTCTCCGCGTCCAGTCCGCGTTTGCCGCAATAGGCCTGCGCCTCGGCGCTTTTCGGCAACTGCTCCTGATACCAGCGCGCGCTGGCATCGAGCAGGGCGTAGAGGTCGGTCTTGTCCTCGCGCGGGCGCTCGTCGCGGCCGCCTTCGCGTGGCACGGTCAGGCCCACCGATTGCGCCAGCTCCTCCACTGCGTCGGGAAATTCCAGCCGCTCGTAGTCCATCAGGAACTTGATCGCGCTGCCGTGCGCGCCGCAGCCGAAGCAGTGGAAGAACTGCTTGACCGGGCTGACGTAGAACGAAGGCGTGCGCTCGTCGTGGAACGGGCAGCAGGCGGTCCATTCGCGCCCGGCTTTCTTCAGCGGCACGCGCCGCTCGATCACGTCGACGATGTCGACGCGGGCAAGCAGTTCATCGATGAAGCTGTCGGGGATCAGGCCACGCATAAGCACCCTAGTTTAGAGCCTGTTGGCTACGATTCGGGCGCGGGCCACCCGCCGCCAGGCGGGTTCCGCGCGGGTGCGGGGTGGGTCCGGCCATCCCGGGTGGGCGTTCCGGCCAGATTCGTGGCGCTGGCGCCGATCCACGCGGACAGCCGGCTAGCATGCATGCATCGATCCCCGATCCCGGCGAGAGAGCTGATGCCTGACGCGAAGTCCGCCGTTCCACGCTTTCGCCAAGCCACTGCAGGGGATGTGGAGGCCGTCGTTCCACTGATCCACAGTTCCGGTCCGGCCGCGTTCGATTACGTGTTCGCGGTACCGGGGCGCAGTGACGCACAGGCTTTCCTGCGGCGGGCCTTCATCGACGGTGCCGGTGAATTCGGCTGGCGCAATCACCTGATCGGCGAGCTGGAGGGTGCGGTGGTGGCCGTGGGCGCCGGCTTTGGCGGTGAATCGTCACTGGCATTCACGCTGGCGGCGGCGCGGCAGATCCTTGCGCATTACGGGCCACGCCACGCGCCGGGGGTGATCGTGCGCGGATTGCGTGTGGAGCGGGTGATTCCGCCACCGGCCCGCGGCATGCACTACCTCGCCCACCTGGGCGTGACGCCGGTGTTGCGTGGAGAAGGCATCGGGCGGGCCTTGATCGACGAACTGGTTCGGCGTGGCGTACAGGCTGGCCGCCGACGCATGGTGCTGGACGTGGCCACCAGCAACCCGCGGGCGCAGGCGCTGTATGAACGACTGGGGTTCGAGGTGACCGGGGAGCGGGTTTCGTCGTTGGCGAACGCGCAGGGCGTGGTACCGGGACACCGGCGGATGGAGCGTGTGGTGGTTTGAGCCTTTCTCCCTCCCCCCTTTGGGGAGAGGGCGGGGGTGAGGGGCCAGGCTCGCGGAAGCCTTGTTTCAGGGCGGGGCCGTCGCGAGCACCCACCCCTCACCTCAATCCTCTCCCCGGAGGGGAGAGGAGGCGAAGGTGCCGTGCGGGTTCGCGCGGTGAGTGCTGTGGCGAGCTTGGGGGCTGTGGTGCTTCGGGCGTCTACAGAATGTGGAACACGCCGATTACCGCCAGGATGGCGATCAGGAACAGGATCAGGAAGATCGCGAAGAAGATCTTGGCGATGGTGCCGGCGACGCCGGAGATGCCGCGGAAACCGAGCAGGCCGGTGACCAGTGAAATGATGGCGAAGATGATGGCCCACTTGAGCATGACGGCTCCCGTTTCCCTAAAAGCCGCGGGCGCGGCGGTACGGGGCAGTGTCGGGCGGGCGGCGTGAAGACTGCGCAATGAGGGCCGTCTTCACACGGCCCGCGGTTCAGCCGGCGAGGCGCGCCTTGATCTTGCCGGAAACCACGCCCATGTCGGCGCGGCCGGCGGCCTTTTCCTTCACCGCGGCGACCACCTTGCCCATGTCGCGCGGGCTGCTGGCGCCGGTGTCGGCGATGGCGGCGGCGATCAGCGCGTCCAGCTCGGCCTCGTTCAGCTTGGCCGGCAGGTAGACCTCGATCACCGTCATTTCGGCGCGCTCGACGTCGGCCAGGTCCTTGCGGTTGGCAGCGTCGTACTGGCTGATCGAATCCTTGCGCTGCTTGAGCATCTTTTCCAGCACGGCGAGGACCTGGGCATCATCCAGCTCGATCCGCTCGTCCACCTCGCGCTGCTTGATCGCGGCCAGCATCAGCCGGACCACGCCGAGCTTGTGCTTGTCGCCGCTGCGCATGGCAGCCTTCATGTCATCGGTGAGTTGCTGCTTGAGCGTCATGGTTTTTCTCCGCAAACGCACAAAGCCGGCGTCACCCGTGGGCAACGCCGGCCAGTGCTAGAGGCTTTGTGGCAGTGGCTGCGATTGGACGCGCCAGCAGCCTGGGCCAGCCCGGTCGCGCGGACGCGAAACCGGTGTCCGCACAAGGCGGACGGCAAGGCTCAGTACAGGCGCGTCTTGCGCGTGACGTCACGCGAGAGGCGGCGCATGTGGCGCTTCACCGCGGCGGCGCGCTTGCGCTTGCGCTCCTGGGTCGGCTTCTCGTAGAACTCGCGCTTGCGGGTTTCGGCGAGGACGCCGGCCTTTTCGCAAGTGCGCTTGAAGCGGCGCAGGGCAAGCTCGAACGGCTCGTTCTCGCGGACTTTTACGCTGGGCATGGAGACTCCGGTGTTAGACTGGCCCGTACATTACGAGCCTGTGGAATAGGGCGAGCCGCGAAGTATAACGTGGATACCAAGACTTTTTCAAAGCCCGTGCTGGGCATCGAATCCTCCTGTGACGAAACCGGCGTGGCGGTGTTGCGCTGGGAGCCCGACGCGCCCGGTCGCGGCCTGCTGGCACACGCGCTGTACAGCCAGGTCAAGCTGCACGCCAACTACGGGGGCGTGGTGCCCGAACTGGCCAGCCGCGACCACGTGCGCAAGCTGCTGCCGCTGGTGCGCGAGGCGCTGACCGACGCCGGATTGACCCCGGCCGACCTGGGCGGCGTGGCCTATACGGCCGGGCCGGGGCTGGTCGGCGCCTTGCTGGTCGGGGCTTCCGCGGCCCGGGCGATGGCCTGGGCGCTGGGCGTGCCGGCGATCGCCGTGCACCACATGGAAGGCCACCTGCTGGCGCCGTTGCTGGAAGACGACCCGCCGAAGCCGCCTTTCGTGGCGCTGCTGGTCTCCGGCGGGCATTCGATGCTGGTCGAGGTGAAGGCGATCGGGCAATACCACATCCTCGGCGACACCCTGGACGATGCCGCCGGCGAAGCCTTCGACAAGACCGCCAAGCTGATGGGTCTGCCCTATCCCGGCGGTCCGGCGCTGGCCAAGCTGGCCGAGCAGGGCACCTCCGGGGCCTACCGGTTCTCGCGCCCGATGACCGACCGGCCGGGGCTGGATTTCAGCTTTTCCGGGCTGAAGACCCAGGTGTTGCTGGCCTGGCAGAAATCCGACCAGTCCGAGCAGACCCGGGCCGATATCGCCCGCGGCTTCGAGGAAGCGATCGTGGACACGCTGGTGATCAAGTGCCGGCGTGCGCTGGACGCGGCCGGGGCCGAGCGGCTGGTGATCGCCGGCGGCGTGGGCGCCAACCGACGCCTGCGCGCGGAACTGGCGGCGGCTGGCGAACGCGACGGTTTCCGCACCTATTTCCCGCGCCTGCAGTTCTGCACCGACAACGGCGCGATGATCGCGCTGGCCGGGGCGATCCGCCTCGCCGCCGGGCAGCAGCAGGACGAAACCGTGCAGGTGTTTCCGCGCTGGAATCTGGAAACCTTGCCGCCGGCGGCTTGATCCCCGTGCCGTCATCATCGACCCTGTAGCGATGGATATCGTTTTCATCGAAGACTTGCGCATCGAGGCCGTGATCGGCATCTACGACTGGGAACGGCGCGTGCGCCAGACCTTGTCGTTCGATATCGAGATGGCGTTCGACAACACCAAACCGGCCGCCAGCGACGACATCGCGCTGACGCTGAACTACAAGGATGTGTCCAAGCGCCTGATCGACTACGTGGGCGGCTCCAGCTTCGGCCTGGTGGAAACCCTGGCCGAGCGCTGCGCCGCGATCATCCGCGAGGAGTTCGGCGTGGGCTGGGTGCGGCTGAAGCTGTCCAAGCCCGGCGCGGTGCGCGGGGCAAAATCGGTGGGCGTGCGCATCGAGCGCGGTACGCGACCGCAGTAGTACGCCGGCACGGGCTGGGTTGACGCCCCCGGCATCGCCAGATTTGTACGCGAGGCCCCGCGCGGCCTCTCCGCGGCCCTTGCCGCCCCGATCCGCCGTGTTTCGTCGCGCGGGTCCCGAGCCGACACAGGAGCAATCGGATGGCTACCTTGCAACACCTGCTGGACATGCCCTGGATGCGCACGCTGCTGGGCGTGCTGGCCCTGCTGGCGCTGGCCTGGCTGGCCGGCCAACTGGTGCGTCGCATCCTGCTGCGCGTGGTCAGCAGCGTCACCCGGCGGACCGCGTGGCAGTGGGACGACGCGCTGTTCAAGCGGCGCACCTTCCTGTGGCTGGCGCGGATGGTGCCGATGCTGATCGTGAAATACGGCATCAAGGCGGTACCGGGGGTGCCAGCCGGCGTCGAAAGCGTGGTGTCGGGCATCGTGCTGTCGCTGATCGCGTTGTTCGCGGTGATGGCGGCAAATGCCGCGCTGTCGGCGCTGGAAGACTTGTACGTGGCCACGCCGCGGGGGCGCGAACGCTCGATCAAGGGCTACGTGCAGCTGGGCAAGATCCTCGTCTGGATGGTTGGCGCCATCATCATCATCGCCTGCCTGATCGGCAGTTCGCCGCTGTCGCTGCTGGCCGGCCTCGGGGCGATTTCGGCGGTGCTGCTGCTGATCTTCAAGGACACTATCCTGTCGGTGGTGGCCAGCGTGCAGCTGGGCTCCAACGACATGCTGCGCGTGGGCGACTGGATCTCGATGCCCGATGACGGCGCCGACGGTTTCGTGATCGACGTGGCCCTGCATACCGTCAAGGTGCAGAACTGGGACAAGACCGTCAGCACCATTCCCACCTGGCACCTCATTTCGCAGTCCTACCGCAACTGGCGCGGCATGTACGAAAGTGGCGGGCGGCGCATCTGCCGCGCGATCAACATCGATGTCACCAGCGTGCGTTTCCTGGCGGGCGACGAGATCGATCACTTGCGCCAGTTCCGGCTGCTGGGCGACTACTTCGCGCGCAAGCAGAAGGAAGTGGGTGAATGGAACGAGGCGCTGGGCGAGCAGGGCAAGCTGGCCGTCAACCAGCGCCGCCTCAGCAACCTGGGCAGCCTGCGTGCCTACATGCAGGCCTACATCGACGCGCATCCGCAGATCAATCACGACATGTTGTGCGCCGTGCGCCAGCTCGAGCCGGGTGCTGCGGGCATTCCGTTGCAAATCTACTGCTATACGTCCGTCACCGATTTCGTGCCGCACGAGAACGTGCAGTCGGATATTTTCGACCACCTGCTCGCTATCCTGCCGGAATTCGGTCTGCGCCTGTACCAGCAGCCCACCGGATACGACATGCAAGCCGGACTGGCGCACGTGGGCGACAGGCAGGCAGAATCACGGTCTCCCTCTTCCCCAGGGCAATGATGGCTCGCGCCTACCTCAGCCTGGGCTCCAACCTGGAGCCCTACCGTTACCTTCCCGTCGCGCTGGACGAACTGCGCGCGCGCTTCGGTGCGCTGGACGTGTCGCCGGCCTACCGCAGCAAGGCGGTGGGTTTCGACGGTCCCGACTTCGTCAACCTGGCGGTGGCGCTGGAGACCGATCTCGAACCGCAAGCGCTGAACGACTGGCTGCATGCGCTGGAAGATCGGCATGGCCGTCGTCGCGACCAACCGCGCTATGCCAGCCGCACATTGGACGTGGACATCGTGCTGTACGACGACCGCGTGATCGATGGCCCCGGACATTTGCAGATACCGCGCAAGGAATTGAAGTACGCCTTCGTGCTGAAGCCGCTGGCGGACATCGCACCCGACTTGCGCCATCCACGCGATGGCCGCACGATGGCGGCCATGTGGGCCGCGTTTCCGCATGAGCGTGAGCCGCTCGAGGTCGTGTCGCTGGAAACCCCCGCCGACATGACCTGATTCACCTGCCGGGCGACAGGGTCGCCGCGGCTGCCGGAACCCGGATGGGTCCGGCATTGCGACCGAAATCATCAAGGAGGAACCATGCATAGCAAGCTTGTCGTCGCCCTGGGAATCGCCCTGTTGCTGAACGGCTGCGCCGTTTTCCATCACCACCCGAAGATCCGTGCGCAAACCAGCCATGCCGATGGCATGCAGCAGGTGTGGATCACTCCCCGCATGACGAATTGCGGCAAGAGCGCGATCTGCAGTGCGCTGGGCGGAGGCTGGACCTCCAACGCGCCGGAGCATGCCGTGTTGGTGGTGCAGACCCAGGGTGGTTACGCGGTGATCCATGATGCCGTGCTGGATATCGATGGCCGCCAGGTGCCGCTGACCGAAGCGCCGCTGCCGACGCGCTACAGCGAAATGGCTCACCAGGATCACCGCGACTACAGCGCGGCCAGGCAATTGGCGGGCGAAACGTCCACGCGCGGATTCCAGACCACGCTGGACGTGTTGCGCCAAGTCATCGCGGCCAGGCGCGTGACGTTGAGCGTGCATACGGCCAAACGCACCATCGACAGCGTGTTGTTCGATGACGATGTCGACAGCGATGCGCATCGCGGAATCGTGGCGTTGGTCGACGATGTGCACGACGTCGCCAAGGCGAACGACAAGTAGCCGCGTCGCAACCGCGAATCGGGCCCGGCGCTTACACCGACAAGGTGCGGCCGCCGTCCACCGCGATGATCTGGCCGGTGACGAACGGCGCGTCATGCAACAGCCAGCGCACGGCGCCGGCCACGTCCTCGGGCGAGCCGGCGCGTTCCAGCGGCGTACGCGCCAGCAACGCCTGCTGGTCGGTATAAGCCATGCCGTTGTTCGGCCACAGCACCGCGCCTGGCGCCACGCCGTTGACGCGTACTTCCGGGGCCAGGTCCAGTGCCAGCGAGCGCGTCATCGCCGCCAGTGCGGCCTTGGCCATGCAGTACAGCGGGTGATCGGCGAGCGGACGCTCGGCGTAGATGTCCACCAGGTTCACGATCGCACCGCGTGCCGCGCGCAGGGCGGGCGTGGCGGCCTGGGCCAGGAAGAATGGCGCGCGCGCGTTCGATGCGAACAAGTCATCCCACTGCGCCAGCGTGGCGCTGCCTACCGGCGTGGGAAAGAACGCCGAGGCGTTGTTGACCAGTGCATCGAGGCGGCCGGTCTGCGCCAGCAAGGTGTCGATCAGCGCCGCCGGTGCCTCCGGGTCAGCCAGATCGGCCTGCAGCACCAGCGTGCTGTCGGCGCGCAATTGTTCCAGTTCGGCGGCCAGCGCCTCGGCTTCAGCCACCGAATGACGACAGTGCAGGGCCAGGTCGTAACCGGCCGCGTGCAGCGTGCGGGCGATCACCGCGCCGACGCGTCGCGCACCGCCGGTGACAAGGACGATGGGGCGCTCGTGGCGTGCTTTCATGCGGGGGCTCCTGCGCGGCATCGATTCATGCGGCCAGCTTGCCGCAAAGCGGCCGGGGCGTCATCCGTGGCACTCACTCGGTATCGGATTTGCCGCGTCGGCGCACAAGTCGGGCGACGACATGTTTCGTCGTCGATGGCTTGCGTGGCGTGGCGGCCGGTTCGGCGGCGTCGCCCTCATCGGCGGTGCCGAAACCCTGCTCCATCATGGCGATGGTGGTGGCGGCCACCTGGCCGGTGTCGTAATAGGCGTAGGCGCCCACGCCGAGTGCGCCGATCACCGGCATCCAGCGCGACAAGCCTTCGCCCAGCGCGCGACGGCTGAGCTTGACGCCCACCTGCTTGGCAATGCGTTCGATCATGCCGTGCGACAAGCGGCGGAACAGCAGCCGGTCGCCCATGCGTATCGCCACGTCGCGGAATGCCTGCGCGGTGGTGTGGCGGAACAGGCACCACAGCATCTGCTCGCGGCCGAGTTCGGCATGGCGGCCGTAGGCGGCGGCGATGTCGCTAACCAGCTGCGCCTGGATTTTCCAGATCGCCAACAGCTCCGGCAGCACCGTGAGCCAGCCCAACGGACCCGGCGGCAACGCCAGCGAACCGGCAGTGAGCGCGGCGCGTTGCGCGGCACGGTTGGCCAGCCGACGTGCCTCGGCTTCCGGCTGCGCGTGGTTGTCCACGCGGCTGGCCGGGATGTGGCTGACGAAATCGAGGATGGCGCGCGAAACCCTGCCGCCGGCATCGTCCGGATCGATCACGGCCGGCAGTGCGTCGCCGGAGCCGGTTGGCCTGGATTTGCTCATGGCGCATCACCGTTGCGGGCGAAAGACAGGTGTCGATGCTAGGGCCTGTTGCGTGAAGAACGGTCGAACGGGGAGCGGGATCACCCTGATACAAGCCAGCGGCCACGCGCGCCCGGGTCGCGGCGATCGGAGCGCAAGCCACATGCGCCAGTTGGACACGCCTTGGGCGACGGCCCGGGACATTCCGGTTCCGACATCGAATTCGCCGCTGGCGCTGGCGATTCGCCTGCACGAGACCGCGGGCATGACTTCTGGGCCAGAGCACTTGGGTGAAGTGATGGTAACGTTATAACATTACATTTCAAGCTCATCCCCCTTCTGGAGTTGCCCGTGAAGTTCACCCCACTTGCCCTGAGCCTTGCCTTTGCCCTGGTTGCGGGCCCCGCCAGCGCGGCCGCTGTGTCATCGAATGCGGCTTCCGCCACGGACGATCCCGCGCCGGCTTCTCCGCCGCTGTCGGTGAAGCAGCTCGATGCGGTGCATGTGTCGGCCGCGCTGGATCAGGCGCGCAACGCGTTGTCGCCGGATACCGGCTCCAGCCAGTACGTGATCGACCAGAAGGCGATCGCGCAACTGCCGCTGGGCGCCGCCACGCCGGTGAACCAGGTGCTGTTGCAGGCGCCGGGCGTGGTGCAGGATTCGTACGGCGGCCTGCATGTGCGCGGCGACCATGCCAACCTGCAATACCGCATCAATGGCGTGATCATCCCCGAGTCGATCTCCGGCTTCGGCCAGACGCTGGATTCGCGCACCATCCAGAACGTGAAGCTGCTCGACGGCGCGTTGCCGGCGCAATACGGCCTGCGCACCGCGGCCGTGGTGGACATCACCACCAAGAGCGGCCACGACCTGGGCAACGGCGGCAGCGTGGGGATCACCGGCGGTTCGTTCGGCTCGATCAACCCCAATGCCTCGATCTGGGGCAGCAACGATCGCTGGAGCTACTTCCTCACGGCGAACTACCTGGAGAACGACGTAGGTGTCGAGAACCCCACGTCCAGCCGCAAGCCGATCCACGATCACACCAACCAGGTGAAGGCGTTCGGCGACATCTCCTACCTGATCAACAACGATACGCGCCTGAGCTTCATGTTCGGCGCGGCCAACAGCCGCTTCCAGATCCCGAACAACCCGAACCAGCAGCCCGCGTTCGGTTATCTCGACCAGACCGATTTCAACTCGGCCGACCTCAACGAGCAGCAGCGGGAACAGACCCGTTTCGGCGTGCTTTCGCTGCAGGGCAGGCTGGGCAGCACCGATTACCAGGTGTCGCTTGGCCAGCGCTATTCCAGCCTCGATTTCACCCCGGACAGGATCGGCGACCTGATGTTCAACGGCGTGGCGTCCGGCATTTCGCGCAGCAACCGCGCCAGCACGTTGCAGGCCGATTTCGCCACCCCGCTGGGTGACGACCACACCTTGCGCTACGGCCTCTACGGCAGTTATGAAAGCGCGCCGAGCACGAACAATGCCTGGGTATTCCCGGCCGATGCCAACGGCAACCAGAGCAGCACCACGCCGATCGACATCATCGACGCCAACCGTGTCACCGCCAGGACCTGGTCGGCCTACGTGCAGGACGAGTGGAGCATCGGCCAGAATCTGACCGTGAACTACGGCCTGCGGGGCGACGTGTACAAGGCATTCCGTACCGAGAGCCAGCTCAGCCCGCGCCTGGGTCTGGTCTACCAGGCCGGCAGCAGCACCACGCTGCACGCCGGGTACTCACGCTACTTCACGCCGCCGGCCACCGAAGCGATTACCGCCGCGAATATCGCCAAGTTCAACGGCACCACCAATGCGCTGCCGGACAACGGCAACAACACGCCGTTGTCCGAGCGCTCGGACTACTTCGACGCCGGCATCCAGCAGAACGTGGGTCCCCACCTCACGCTGGGCCTGGATACCTACTATCGCAAGGTGCAGCGTTTGCAGGACGAAGGCCAGTTCGGCGCCGCGCTGGTGTATTCCACCTTCAACTACGCCAAGGGCCGCATCAAGGGCGTGGAATTCACCGCCAACTACAACGACGGACCGTTCAACGCCTACTTCAACCTCGCTGCCAGCCGCGCCATGGGCAGCCAGGTGATCACCAGCCAGTACAACTTCAGCCCGGACGATCTGGCCTACATCGCCGATCACTACATCTTCCTTGACCACGACCAGACCTATTCCTCGTCGGGCGGCATCAGCTACAGCTTCGCCGACGCCACCCGCATCGGCGCGGACTACCTGTTCGGCAGCGGCCTGCGCAAGGATGGCGCGGTACCGAACGGCGCCTCGATGCCATCCTACTTCCAGCTCAACCTGAGCCTGTCGCACGATTTCAATTTCCAGAGCACCGGCAAGCTGCACACGCAACTGGCGCTGATCAATGCGCTGGATCGCACGTACGAGCTGCGCGACGGCAGCGGCATCGGCGTCGGCGCGCCGCAGTTCGGCCCGCGCCGCGGCGTGTATCTGAGCCTGCAGAAGGACTTCTGATCGCGGCTTTGCTCCCTCGCCCGATCGGGGAGGCCGTGCTGTTTCTCCCTCTCCCCGCCGGGGAGAGGGGTGGGGTGAGGGGCAATCTGGCGAAAACCTGATCCAACCTCAACCGTTCGCGTTGAGCGTAGCTCGCGCCAGCGAGCGCACGCGGAGAGTGGCCATGGATGGCCACGGCTTTGAGGAGCGAGGAAGTCGAAACGCCCTTCGACTCCGGCTCTTGCGGGCCTACGTTGAGGGTGAACGGAGTGGGGGAAGACGAACGGCCCCGGCCGACGCATCGGCTATCCTTACCCCTTTGCCGAACCAGTCGCCCGCATGTCTTCCCGTCTCCCCGAACCCGGCGCCGATGAGCGCGCGCATTCCGATCAACTGCTGCAGCATCTGCGCGAATTGATTGTCGCGCAGGGGCCGTTGCCGTTCTCGCAGTACATGGAGCGCTGCCTGTACGCGCCGGGGCTGGGTTATTACAGCGCCGGCAAGGCCAAGTTCGGCGAGGCCGGCGATTTCGTCACCGCGCCCGAACTGGGCGAATTGTTTGCGCGTTGCGTGGTGAACACGGTGCGGCCGGTGCTGGCCGAGCTGGGTGACGAGGCGGATTTCCTGGAGCTGGGCGGCGGCAGTGGCGCCTTCGCCGAAGTGGCGCTGAAGGCCTTCGCCGAAAGCGGCACGTTGCCGCGGCATTACCTCATCCTTGAACCCAGTGCCGACCTGCGCGAGCGCCAGCACGAGCGCCTCGTCGCGGCGTTACCGGCGGAACTGGCTGCGCGGGTGCAATGGCTGGATCGCCCGCCCGAGCAGGCATGGCGCGGCGTGCTGTTCGCCAACGAGGTGATCGATGCACTGCCCACCACGCGCTTCGCGATACGCGACGGCGAGGTGTACGAGGAACACGTGGTGCTGGACGGCGAAGGTCGCCTCGCCCGCACCGACCGGCCTGCCGATGCCCTGGTGGCCGGCGCCGTGCGGCATGTCGAGCGCGACCTCGGCGAAGCCTTCGCGGACGGCTACCGTTCGGAAGTCCTGCCGCAGCTGCCGTACTGGATGCAGGCCGTGGCCGGCACGCTCGACGCCGGCGTGATGCTGTTCGTCGACTACGGCTACGTGCGCCGCGAGTTCTACCTGCCGGAGCGCTGCGACGGCACGCTGATGGCGCATTACCGCCACCACGCCCACGCCGACCCGCTGTGGTGGCCGGGGCTGAACGACCTCACCGCCTCGGTCGATTTCACCGCGCTGGCCGAAGCCGGCAACCAAGCCGGCTTCGGCGTGGCCGCCTATTTGCCGCAAGCGCAATTCCTGATCGGCAGCGACTTGCAGCAGGTGTTCGAGGATGCCTACACGCAGGCCGCCGACGAGGCCACGCGTTACCGCCTGGCACAGCAGGTGAAGCGGCTGACCCTGCCGGAGCAGATGGGCGAAAGCTTCCAGGCCATGCTGCTGGCGCGGGGACTGGACGTGCTGCCGCTGCCCGCCGAGTTGCTCGCCGCCGACCAGGGCGGCCGCTTGTGAGCGAAGCGCTGGTGCGGTTGCGCTGGCATCGCGCCTGGACGGTTATCGGCGTGCTGGTGATGGCATGGACGCTGTGGATGGCATTGACGCCCGATCCCGACATTGCGCTCGACTTCCCCCAAGGCGACAAGCTGCTGCACGCCTTCACCTTAACCTGCCTGATGGGCTGGTGGGGCAACATCCACCACTCCCGCCGCGGCCGCATCGGCAGCGCGCTGCTGTGCCTCGGCTTCGGCATCTTCATCGAGTTCGCGCAGTGGCTGGACCCACCGCGTGATGCCGATGCGCTCGACGTGCTGGCTGACGGTGTCGGTATCGCGCTGGCCTTGTTGCTGTTGCGCACGCCGCTGGCGCATGTGCTGGCGGGTGTTGAGCGCCGGTTGTTGCGGTAGCCCAATCAGTGTGCGCCACGGCTTGCGCAGGAGCGGCGGCTTCAGCCGCGATGCTCCTGTGTGATCTGAGCCAAGCCATCGCGGTTGAAGCCGCTTCTACGAGGGATTGACCTGCCGAGACGGAAGTTCACTCTTCGCCGTCGCAATCGCGTCGATCCGCGCGCGTTCCATCGCCGCGCCAATGGCGGGGCCCTGCAGGCCTTGCGCCACGAAAGGCGCCGCCACGACGGCCGCCGCGGCGTCGCGGGCGCGGCGTAGCCAGTCGGCCTGCGGGTAGTCGTCGTGCTCGTGGCCCGGCCGGCCGCGCTTGTCGGCAACACAGGCCGCCAGGAAAACGTCCAGCCGTTCGGGCCGGCGCAACCCATCCAGCGCGACCAGCAGCTTCAGCACGGTGGCAGGCTTCAGCTCGAACGCACGGTGTGCGTTGAGGTGTTCGCGGCAGACCAGTTCGGCCAGCGCGGCATGTTCGGTCGGCACCTTCAATCGGGTGGCCAGCGCCTGCACTGCAGCCACACCGCGCTGCTCGTGGCCGATGTGGCGCGGCAGCATGTCGGGCGGCGTCAACGCCTTGCCGAGATCGTGGGCCAACGCGCAGAAGCCGACCAGGTCGTCGCCCGGCGCTATCGCCGCGGCGGCGTCCAGCACCATTTCCACGTGGATGCCGGTGTCGATCTCGGGATGGAATTCCGCGCGTTGCGAGACGCCGTACAACGCATCCACTTCGGGAAACAGCACGGCCAGCGCACCGCATGCGCGCAGCACGCGCAGGAATGCCGATGGCCGTGCCTCGCCCAGTGCCTTGCGTGTTTCTGCCCAGACCCGCTCCGGCACGAGGTGATCCACCTCGCCGTCGTGCACCATCTGTCGCAGAAGTGCCATGGTTTCGTCCGCCACGGTGAAACCCAGTGGCGCGAAGCGCGCGGTGAAGCGGGCCACCCGCAACAGTCGGACCGGGTCTTCCGCGAACGCGGGTGACACGTGGCGCAGCACGCGCGCCTCGATGTCGTGCACGCCGCCGTAAGGGTCGATCAGGTTGCCGTGTTCATCGGCGGCAATCGCATTGATGGTGAGGTCGCGCCGGGCCAGATCCTGTTCCAGCGTTACCGTTGGGTCGGCGTGGAAGGCGAAGCCATGGTAACCGTGCCCGGTCTTGCGTTCGGTGCGCGCCAGCGCGTATTCCTCGCCGGTGTCAGGGTGCAGGAACACCGGGAAATCCTTGCCGACCGGCTTGTAGCCCTGCGCCAGCAACTCCTCCGGCCGCGCACCGACGATTACGTGGTCGCGATCGACCACTGGCCGACCCAGCAAGTTGTCGCGGACCGCGCCGCCGACGAGATAGATGCGCATGGGTGGATTGTGACATGGGGCGTGCGGAAAACCGGAGACCGCTGACGCGGGCGGTGCCGCACAGGCACTCGTCGACGAGACATGCAAAAACGTGACGCACGTACACTTTGCGATGTTTTCGGCGGCTCTGCCGTCCATGCCGATGTGAGCGACGAATGATCGAACGGGTGCTGACCAACGCGTGAAATTGCCTTGCAGCAGTCCGCCGTCTGGCCATCGCGGGCCACCCGAATCATTCCTGTGCCGACGGGTAGCCTCAGAGCGGCGCATGACACCACGGCGTTTGTCGCGGACAAATTCCGGTTTTGCAGGCCGGGACACCTTGAGCGAATCGGCATGGAGATTGAGCGCCGCTGGCGCGAGTACGCATGTTGCGAGTGGCAAAGTGGCTCCTCATTCCAACAGGTGCGAGGCAGGCATGGCTTTCCGATTGTTTAGCGACGAGCTTCACGAGGGCGGCGTTCTTCCGATGGCCCAGGTGTCCGATGGTGCGGGCTATCAAGGCGAGAATCGCTCGCCTCGGCTGGCATGGGAAGGTGTGCCCGAAGGCACCAAAAGTCTGGTGCTCACCATGTACGATCCCGACGCACCCACCGGCTCCGGCTTCTGGCACTGGGTGGTGGTGGACATCCCGCCGGAGGCGATGGAACTCCCGGCCGGTGCGGGGAGCGGTTTGATGCCGCTTCCCGTCGGCGCGCGGCAAACGCGGACCGACCTGGGCATCAACGGTTACGTCGGCGCCGCGCCGCCGCCCGGCGCGGCGCACCGATATGTTTTCACCTTGCACGCGGTGGCAGTGGATACGTTGCCGGTGCCGGATGATGCGAGTGGTGCGCTGGTGGGGTTCCTCACCCGCATGAACGCGATTGGCGCAGCCAGCTTCACGGTAACGTACGGTATTTGATGCGACATGGAATCCGCCATGACAGGTAGCGCCACCGGCACGGTCCGGCTCGGCACCGGGCCGCGCACGATGCTGGTTCGCCCCGGCGTGGGCGCGGCCGGGCATGTCGTGCAACGCTCCGACCTGGCCACGCATCGCGTGGTGGTCGAACAGGCATCGCTGATCCTGGTCGAGGATGGGTGCAAGCGTATCCACTGGTCCGGCGGCGAGTGTGTTGCGCGCGTTGGCGAGGCCTTGTCGGTACAGGCGGGCGAGGTGGTGGATTTTGCCAATACGCCTGGTCGCAGTGGTACGTATCGGGCTCTGTGGATCTGCTGGCAACCCGAATTGCTGATGGCAATCAACGCCCTGCACCCATCGCGCGGCCCGCGGGTGGCGCGGCATACGGCGCTGGATGAGGCATTTCGCGCGGCGTTCCATCGCGCCTTCGATGGCATGGATGGCGCCGACGGGTTGCCGGCGAGCGTCGCCATTCACCGCCTGCAGGAAGTGCTGCTGTGGCTTGGCGAGCGGGGCTTCCATTTTCCGCCGCCGGGCCCGGTGTCGATCGGTCAGCGGGTGCGCCGGCTTCTGTCGGCGGATCCGTCAGCCGAGTGGTCGATGGAGCAGGTTGCGCATGAGACCGCGACCAGTGTGCCGACCTTGCGGCGAAAGCTGGCGATGGAGGGCGTGGCCTTTCGCGAGCTGCTCCACGATGTGCGCATGTCGCATGCGCTGGCGTTGCTGGAGAACACCGACGTGCCGGTACTGCATGTCGCGCTGGCCACGGGCTACGCCTCCGCATCGCGTTTTTCCGCGCGCTTCCGTGCGCGCTTCGGCTACTTGCCCACCGATATCCGTGGACAGAACCGTGGACGCCGGCGCTGATCTCTCTGATCCTCACGGGTTTCGCTTCACGTTGGTCGCGACCCGGCATGCCGACGCTGTGGGCAGGTGGTAGAAGGAGTAGGATCTCTTGAGGCGTTCGCTCTTCCGGGGCGCGTTTCCATCGGAAGAGGTGACCTTCTCCGGACCCGAGTCAGGAGGTTCCCATGAAACGGTTTTGCATGGTGTTGGCAAGCGCAGCCATGATGCTGTCCGGAGGCGTGGCCATGGCGTCATCCATGTCGCTCACGCACTTCAAACCCAAGGTCATGCCGGTGCTGGTGGCGGTGAATGCCAAGGGGCATGTCACCAAGGTGTTGCCTTCGACGCAGCTTTCGCCGAGGTTGCAGCGGCTGCTGACGGAAAACCTCAACGAATGGATTGCGAAGCCGGCGATGACCAAGGGGCATGCCGTGGGCAGTCAGGTGATCGTCAACGTGGCCCTGCGTGCCGAACCGCGCAAGGACGGCAACTACGACGTGAAGTTCGCCTATGTGTCGATGTTGCCGTCGCCTTATGGCGCGGCCGCGCATTGGGTCTGGAAGGATGGTGATCAGCTGGCCCTGGTCAGCGATTCCGACATGGGTCTGCGCCAACGCATGTGGCGACCACGTCCGATGCCGCCGCCGCGCGTGGACTGGCGTCCACGGATGGTCGAAACCATGCGCTCAGCCAATAGTCCGTCTGCGCCGCGACCGGTTCCGCCGTCGCACCGGTAATGTCTTCCCTCTGAGGAGCGCAGGGCATCGCGTGTACGAGGCGGGCACGACTGTGCGATGTCGTTCGATCGTTCAGCGCTGCAGCTTTCGCGCGCCGTCCAGCCGACGCTGCCGCACGGGACCGTGCAGCAGTGTCGGCAGCCATGGGGTGAATGGCTGCGGCACGATGCCGAGTGCCGCGTAGCCGTCGACCTTGCCCACCGAATCGGTACGCAGGCTGCGGAAGTTGTCGAGCGAGAACGGCGTGCCGGGCAGCAGGCCGGCGAGTTGCGCCTGCACGCGACCAAGGCCGTCGGGCAGCGGGATGATCGGGGTGCGCAGACCCGCGGCAGCGCGGATGGCGTGCACGATCTCGCCGAGGGTCAGCACTTCGGGACCGTACAGTTCGAAACTGCGCAGGCGGGCCGGGTGGTCGTCGCGGACACAGCGGGCGATGGCTTCGGCCACGTCGCCGACCCAGGTGGGGGCGAGGCGGGCGTTGGCGCGTGCCAACGGCAGCACCGGCAGGCGTCGCAGCAAGCTGGCGAAGCGGCGGACCAGGCCGTCGCCCTCGCCGAAGATCACGCTGGGCTGGTAGATCGTCCATTGCAGCGGTGAGGCTTTTACCAACGCCTCCGCCTCGCCGCGGGTCTTGAGGTATTGCGACAGGCCCTGGCC
This sequence comes from Rhodanobacter sp. FW021-MT20, assembly GCF_041107475.1. NCBI lineage: Bacteria > Pseudomonadati > Pseudomonadota > Gammaproteobacteria > Lysobacterales > Rhodanobacteraceae > Rhodanobacter > Rhodanobacter sp. FW021-MT20. Next base: position 97,406 of record NZ_JBGBPX010000004.1, read on the forward strand.
GGCCTTCAGCGAGCTCATCTGGTGCAGGCGCGGCACGCCGGTGGCGCTGCAGGCGGCGATCAGGCGACGGGTCAATTCCACGTGCGCGCGGCGGAACGTGTGCGCGCCATGCGGGTTGAGGATGCCGACGAGGTTGATGGCCGCGTCGGCGCCATCCAGCGCACGACGCAGGGCTTCGTCATCGTAGATGTCGACGCTGCGCACCTGCACGCCGGGCAACACGGCCAGCGCGCGGTGTCGCTCGCGGTTGCGCGACAGCACGGTGATGCGGTGGCCGTCGGCCGACAGTCGCGACAACAGACGGCTGCCGACGAAACCGGTGCCGCCGAGGACGACAAGGTTTTGTGCGCTCATGGCTTCCCTTGGCGAGCGCTGGTCGCGCCAGCCGGTGCGGAAGTGGCTGGCGCGGGCGTTTCGCTGGCCGGGCAATCGACGGTTTTGCGCGCGGCATGGGCGGCTGGACTTGCGGCGGGTTGTGGCTGCCCGTCCGGCGGGTCGACGAAGGCTGGCATGCGCGCGCTCATCGGCAACACCTTGCCGTGCAGGCGCCAGTCGTAGATCACGCTGAAGGCCATCACCCGCGCCACGTATTCGCGGGTTTCCTTGTACGGAATGGTGGCGACGAATACGTCGGGGGTCAGGCTGCCGCGCGCGCCCAGCCACTGTTTCACCTTGGCCGAACCGGCGTTGTAGGCGGCGCTGGCCAGCCAGGGCGCGTCGCCGAAGCGGGCGTCCAGCTCGGCCAGGTGGCGCGTGCCCAGTGCGATGTTCACGGCCGGGTCGTACAGCGTGTCGCCACCGCCCCAGGCCAGCCCGTTGCGTTTGGCGACGCCGGCGGCGGTGTCGGGCAGCAACTGCATCAGGCCGCGGGCGTCGGCACCGGAATGCGCGTCGGTCATCCACGCGCTTTCCGCGCGCAGGATGCCGTAGGCCCAGGCCGGGTCGATGCCGGCTTCGTCGGCCTGCGCCACCAGGCCGTCCTGGCGCGCCAGCGGGAAGCGCAGGTCGTAGTAGTGCAGCATGTCGCCGTGGCTGAAGGTGAACACCGCGCGGTCGTACCAGCCGCGCCGGTTGGCGAGGTCGGCGGCCAGCGCACGGGTGGCCGCGTCGGCACCGGCCAGCGCGCGCGACCATTCGCGGCGGGCCCGTCGCGGCAGGTCCACCGCGTACAGTTCGAACGCACGCTGCAGACCGGGCATGGCCAGCAGGGCCGGCTCGCGTTGCGGGTCGATGGTCGGCTGCAGCGGGCAGATGGCGTAGGGGGCGCCGATGCGGTCGGCTGCCAAGAAGCCGAAATAGGTGGCTTGTCCGGCCAGCGACTGGAACAGCGGTTGTGCAGTATCCGCATGCCCCAGTTCGGTCAGGGCGCGAGCACGGAAGTAGCGCCATTCGTCGTCGTTCTGCTGCTCGGCCGGCATCGCTTCGATGCCAGCCAGCACTGCGCGCCAGTCCTGTTGTGCCAGCGCCACGCGCACGCGCCATTCGCGGGTGGCGTCGCTTTGGGCCGCGGCCGGCAGTGCGATCAGCTGGCTCAGCGAATCCGGTTCGAAATCGGTGGCGCGGAACAGCACCACCGCGTGGCGTATGGCATTGCGCTGGGCGCTGCTGAAGTGGAAATGGTGTTGCAGGGTTTGCCAGTCGGTGTTGGCCGTGTCCGGTGCGCGCCGGGCCAGCCGTTGCAGCGCCGTGGCGGCGGCTTGGCGCAGCCGCACGGTGTCGGGCCATTGGGCCGCGGCGGTGGCCGCGGCGGCGGGGTCGCGCAGTGCTTGCGCCAGTTTCAGCGCGGTCTGCCTCTGGTCATCGGGAAGCCAGCCCGCCAGCGCGGCGACGGTGCCGCCCTTGTCGGCATCGAAAGCGCGATCGATGCGCGCCCACAGCCGTGCGTCGGTAAGCAATCCCTGGTCGTGGGCGGCCTGCAGCACCGGATCGCAGGCGTTCGGCAGGCTGGCGTGCTGCCACAGGGCGGCCAGATCCTGCTGGAAATTCAGTGCCGTGCCGTCGGCCAGTTTCGCCTGCAAGGCATCGCAGGTCAGGGTGAGGTTGATGCCGGGCTGGTACAGCGTGCGGAAGCCCTGCCAGTCCTTGCGGCGCGCCAGTTCTTCGAGGAAGTTGCGGCGCAGGTCCTGGGCCGGGATCAGCTCGGGATACTGCTTCAGGTAGGCCTGCACGGTAGGCAGGTCAACCTGTCGGATGTCGTGTTCCAGTGCGGCGGCAGGCAGGTACGGGTACAGCGGATAGTCGCGCAGGTTCGTGGCCAGCGCGCGCCAGCCGTTGCCGCCCTGCTGGGTGGCGGAAGTCCAGGCCTGGCGGAACGCGGTGCGTTGCGCGGTCAGTGTGTCGGTGGCGGGCGCCTGCGCGGTGGCCGAGCCGGCCAGCAACACGCCGCCCAACAGCGTGAGCAGTCGATGGCGGAAGCGGCGAGGGGCGGGGACGTGGGGGGACATGGGAGCTCCTGCATGCATTCCTTGACGAGTGTAATTCATGCGCCGTATCGGGCCGGCGTGAAGCGGACTGTTAAGCTGGCTCGCCTTCATCGTTACTGCCTGCATCGCACCAAGGAACGGCATGTCATCATCGCCCGCGCTTCCATCACGATCGACCTGGCCGGCCTGGCTGTTGCTGGTGCTGGCGGCTGTGGCCGGCCTGGGGTGGTGGTGGTCGGCGGGACGGCCGGTGAATCTGCCGGATGCACCTTCCACGCGCATCGCCTGCGTGTCCTATGCGCCGTACCGGTTGTCGGGCGAGACGCCGTTCGATCCGCATGCCTTCATCAGCCCGGCCCGTATCGATGAGGACTTGCGCGCGTTGTCGCAGCGCTTCGATTGCGTGCGCACGTATTCGCAGGGACAAGGCCTGTCGGCGGTGCCGGCGATCGCGCAGCGCTACGGCATGAAGGTGCTGATGGGCATCTGGCTGGACCGCGACGCCAGGGCGAATGCCCGCGAAATCGCGCAGGGCATCGCCAACGCGCGCGCACATCCGCAGGCATTGCGCGGGGTGATCGTGGGCAACGAGGTGTTGCTGCGTGGCGAGCTTTCGCCCAAGGCGCTGACGGCCGATATACGACAAGTGCGCGCGGCGATTCCCGCGTCGGTGCCGGTGAGCTACGCCGACGTTTGGGAGAACTGGCTGCGTTATCCGCACATGGCCGCGGCGGTGGATTACCTCACCATCCATATCCTGCCGTACTGGGAGGACGCGCCAGTCTCGCCCGAACACGCCGTGCGCCATGTCGCCCGGGTATATGCGCAGATGCAGCGGGCGTTTCCCGGCAAGCGGGTGATGATCGGCGAAACCGGCTGGCCCAGCGAAGGTCGCCCGCGCCGGGCCGCCGTGCCCAGCGTGGTGAACGAGGCGCGCTACCTGCGCGAATTCCTTGCCTACGCGGCCACGGTGAAGATGCCGTACAACGTGATCGAGGCGTTCGACCAGCCGTGGAAGCGCACGCAGGAAGGCACCGTGGGCGGCTACTGGGGCATCTTCGACGCGCAGGCGAAACCGAAGTTTCCGATGCGCGGCCCGGTCACCGAAGTGCCGCGCTGGTGGCTGGGCTGGCTGGCAGCTGCGGCAGGCGGTTTGCTGTTCGCGCTGCTGGCCGGCTGGCGCCGCGGCGCACGTGGCTGGCTCGCCGCAGCGCTGGCGGGCGTGGCGGCAGGTGCCGCGCTGGCGTGGCAGGCGCGGCAGATGATGTATGCCTGCACGAACGGTTGGGACTGGTCGATCTCGATCGCCGCCTGCGTGCTGGCGTTGGGGGTGGCCTTGCGCCTGGCGCGGGCGATCGCCGCCGGGCTGGATCACGGTGAGTTCGCGACGGTGCCGTGGCAGGGCTGGCGTTTCACCTGGCTGTTTGCGCTGGCGCTGTACGGATTGCTGCAGGTATTCGACGGGCGCTACCGCGACTTCCCGCTGGGCCTGTTTGCGCTGCCGTGCATCGGCTACGCGGTATTGGCGTTGCTGCAACGTGCCATGCCGATGCCGTCGCTGGAACAGCGCTTTCTCGCCGTGGCGGCACCGCTGCTCGGTGTGGTGATCGTGGTGCAGGAATGCAGGCAGAACGTGGCGGCGTGGCTATGGCTGGGGCTGTGCCTGGCGATCGCCGTGCCGGTGTTCGCCGAGTGGCGCCGTGTTCGTCGCCTGCAGCCGTAGCAGGCGCAGGCTGCCGACCAGCAGCGCGAGCGCACCGGCGTCGGGGCAATACATCATCAACGCGAATGCGCCCAAGGCAGCGGCCAGCCATGCGGGGAAGATGTGTTTCCACAGCAGTGCCAGCACGGCGGCGGCCAGTGCGGCGTAGCCGTACGCATAGCTGAGGAAGGCTTGCACGGCGAGTGTGCGCAACGGGCACCACGCCGGGCCGTTGCCGGCGCTGCACTGGTGCGCCAGCGCGGGCGGTTGCACCAGGTCAAAACGCAGCCACGCTGCCAGCAGGGCCGCCACGATGACAAGCAGCCAAGGGAGCGCCAGCGACAGCAGTCGACGTAAGCTCAACGTTTTTTCCCGACGGCAAGCGCGGGCAGGCGCACTTCGGCAGCGATTGGCAGGTGGTCGGAGAACGCCTGCGGCAGCGTCCAGACTTTCTCCAGCGTGATCGATGGCGAAATGAGGATATGGTCCAGCGCCTTGCGCGGCTTCCAACTGGGGAAGGTGGGCGTGGGTTGCGCCGGCGGCTGCAGGTTGCTGCGCGAGAACAGGTGATCCATTTCGGTGCTGCGCGCATCGGTATTCAGGTCGCCCATCAACACCACGTGGCGATAGTCCTGCAGCACTTCGGCGATGTAGGCGAGCTGGCGCGCGCGGGCCTGTGCGCTCAGCGAGAGATGGGCAATCATCACCGCCAATGCATCGTCACCGTCGCCGAAGCGGGCCAGCAGCGCACCACGGCCCGGGATGCGGCTGGGCAGCGGATAGTCGATCACCGCCTGCGGTTCGAGCCGGCTGATCAGCCCGTTGGCCGAGTGCGCCAGTCGCGCCATCGGCCGGTTTGGCTGGTGGCTCCAGAACGGCATGCCGGAGGTTTCGGCGAGGTAGCGGGTCTGGTTGAGGAAACCCGAGCGCAGGCCGCCGGCGTCGGCTTCCTGCAGGCCGATCACGTCGAACTGTGGCAGCAGGTCGGCGAGGCGGTCGAGGTTGTCCAGCTTGCTGCGCCCCGGCAGCACGGCGCTGAGGCTGCGGGTGACGTATTCGCTGTAACGCTGCACGCTGCCGCCGGCGAGGATGTTGCAGCTCAGCAGGCGCAGGCGGCGTCCGGCGGTGTCGGGAGCGTTGCGGGTCATCGGATCACGTTACACCGCGAAAACGGTGCCGGGCGTGAACGCCCGGCATGCCGGAGGGTGTTTACTTGCCACCCTTTTCGGCCAGTTCACGCTTGACCAGCCACTGGGTCAGCGCGACCAGTTGGCTGTAGCTGGTGATGTTGTTGCTGCGGTACTTGCCGTCGACGACGATGGTCGGTGTGGCGTCCACGCCCCATTTCTGGATCAGCGCCAAATCGGCCTTGAGTGCCGTGGTGGCCTCTGGCGAGGTGGCGATTTGCATGAACTTGGCGCGGTTGACGCCCTGGCGCGCGTAGAAATCGGCCAGGTCATCCAGCGAGTTGAGCGGATAGTGCTGGGCGAACTTTTCCACGAACAGCTTCAGGTGGGTCTGCTGCACCACGCCCAACTGCTTGGCGGCATAGAAGGCGCGTGCGTACGGCAGCCAGGCCTGGTTGAACGGTGCCGGCAACAGCTTGAACTTCACACCCGGCGGAAGCGCCTTGCGCAGCTTTTCCGCATCCGGTGCGAATTCCGCGCAGTGGATGCACGCGTAGGAAAACACCTCCACCACTTCCACCTTGCCGTCATTGCTGTAGCGCTGGTGCGGGCCGGGCAAGGTCACGTACTCGTCGCCATTCGTGTAAGGCGCCGTGGCACTGTTGCTGGCCGCGCTGCAGGCGCTGGCGAGCACCAGTCCGCCGAGCAGGGCGAGCATGCGCATCGAGGCGAATCGCTTGGACATGGAGTTTCTCCGCGGGCGCGGCAGTCGCGCGCCGCTGGGTTGCGAATGGAGCGACGGCCACGCCCGGCATGGCCGGGCGTGGCGGATGCGGCTTACTTGCCGGCGGTTTCCTTGGCGACCAGCCACTTGGTCAGCGCGATGGTGTCGTCGTAGTTCTTGCCGGCGCTGATCGGGGTCAGACGGTACTTGCCGTTGACCACGATGGTCGGCGTTTCGGCGACGCCGAAGGCCTTGAGCTGATCGTCGGCGCGCTTCATCTGCGTGTTCACGCTGAAGGAGTTGGCCACGCCGATGAACTGCTTCGGATCAACGCCGTACTTGGCGTAGAACTTGGCCACGTCGTCCAGAGTGGGCCAGGCCGACTTCGGCTTGGGCCGGCCGGCGGCGAGGTCGTAGGTAGCCAGTTCGCCGGTCTTCCAGGCGGCATCGAACATCGCGTCGTAGGTCTTGTCGGCCACACCCAGCGCCTTGGCGGCGAAGTAGGCGCGCTGGAACAGCGGCCAGTTTTCGTCCGGGCGGAACGCGGCGGGAAGGTATTCCACCACCACGTTGGCGGGCATGCTGCGCACCAGGCGGTCCCAGATCGGGTGGAAGTGGTCGCAGGCCGGGCAGGCGTAGGAGAACACTTCGGTGACGACCACCTTGCCGGGCTGGTCGGTCGGCTGCGCCGGCTGGATCAGGAAGTAGTTCTTGCCCTCGACCCACTTGCCGTTGTCCACGAACGGTTCGGCGGGTGCCGCGGCAGGAGCGGGCGGCGGTGTGCTGGTGTCCGTCGACGCGGCAGCGGCAGCGGCGGTGCTGCTGGCTGCGGGAGCGGTCGCGGTACTGGCGGGCGCCGGTGTCGCCGGTGCGCTGGCGGCCGGGGCTGTCGTGGTGGTGGCAGGCGCGGCAGGCGCCGGCGTGGCGGCGGTGTCACTGTTGGAACTGCTGCAGGCAGCGAGCGCGAACAGGGCGGCGCAAAGGAACGGCAAACGCTTCAGCATGACTTGACCTCTGGGGGCAACAGTGTCGACCGCCATGGCGGTCGCGGGCGGAATGCGTGCTCGCGGCCCCGGCTGCCCGCACCGGGGTCGGGAACAGGAGCCTTATTGCGCGGTGGCTGCCGGCGCGGCTGCACCGGCGGCATCGGCCGCATGCAGGCCTTCGATGTAGCTGGCCACGGCGCTGATGTCCTGCGCGTCGAGCTTCTTGGCGATCGCCGGCATGATCTGCGAATGGGCATCGGTACCCCAGCTGTCGCCATCGTGCCAGCCCTTCAGCTGGGCCTCGATGTACTGCGCGTGCTGGCCGCCGAGGTGCGGATACATCGCGCCGGGGTTGCCGCTGCCGTCGATGCTGTGACACGCCATGCAGGCGGGAATGCCGCGCTTGGCATCGCCTTCGCGATAGAGTTTTTCGCCGGCTTCGACCAGCGCCTGGTCGGCCACGCCGGGCAGGACCTTCTGACTGGCGAACCAGGCGGCGATGTCATGCATGTCCTGCTCGGACAGCGGGGTGGCCATGCCCAGCATGATCGGGTTCTGGCGCTTGCCGCTCTTGAAATTCTGCAACTGGTGGACGATGTACTGCTCGCTCTGGCCGGCCAGCTTCGGGTATTGCGGATCGGTGGAATTGCCATCCATGCCGTGACAGGCGCCGCAGGCGGCCGCCTTGGTCTGGCCAGCCTTGGGATCGCCGGGTTTCACCGCGGCCATGGCGACGGGCGTGGCCGCAGGGGCGGCGCTGGCGGCGGCAGCGGGCGCCGTGGAGGTGCTGGCAGCGGCTGGTTTGGCGGTGCTGCTGGCGGTAGCGGGAGCCTTGGCCTGAGTGGTGGCAGCATGTGCCGAAACCATGCCTGCGGACAGTGCAAGGGCGAGAGCGACTGCGCTGACTACAGCAGGTCGAGAACCGACAGGCCGAAAACTCATACACTTGTCTCCAGGAAAACTGCTTGTGGCTGCACGGCGCGCTCGAAATGTCGCGCGCACCCATGACTGGCAGAAACCCCCGGATTATCTCCGTGCCACCGCAACCGGTCAAACCATGTCCAATCCACTCCAAGGCGCACAGTTCACGCTGGCCGCCCATCGCATCAACCAGCTTCCCGCCGACCAGGGCGCCGAAGTGGCATTTGCCGGCCGTTCCAATGCCGGCAAGTCCAGCGCGCTCAACACGCTGACCAACCATAAGGGACTGGCACGCACCTCCAAGACGCCGGGGCGGACCCAGCAGATGGTGTCGTTCGCGCTGCCGCCGCTGGGCGATGGCACCGAAGCCCGCCTGATCGACCTTCCCGGCTACGGCTACGCCAAGGTGCCGGAGGAACTGCGCGAGCACTGGAAGCGAGAGATCGATCTCTACCTGCATCGACGCCAGAGCTTGCGTGGCGTGGTGCTGATCGCCGACATCCGCCACCCGCTGAAGGAGTTCGACCGGATGATGCTGGATTTTTGCGCGGCCACCCACCTGCCTTGCCACCTGCTGCTGACCAAGGCCGACAAACTGTCGCGCAGCCAGGCGACACAGGCCTGGGCGGCGGTGCGCAAGACGCTCGGCGAAGGGCAGGCGGCGCAGATGTTCTCGTCCAGCGCCGGTACCGGCGTGGACGAAGCGCGTGCGGCGGTGATGGCGTTGCTGCATACGCCACGCGACCGCTGAGTCGAGTCATGCCTGGCTGCAGGTGAGCAGGAGCCCGCTTGCGGGTGATGCTTTTTTCTTCGGCAAGATTCAGAGCAGGAGCATTGCCCGCGAGCGGGCTGCTACGCGCAAAAGCGGTCAGGCGCGCACGGCATCCATGAACACGGCGCACAGTGCTTCCATGCCGGCGCGGTCCTCGTCGTCGAACCGGTCGGTGACCGGGCTGTCGACATCCCACACGCCGAGCAGCGAACCGTCGACTTTCACCAGCGGCACCACGATCTCCGATTGCGAGGCGGCGTCGCAGGCGATGTGGTTGGCGTGTGCGTTGACGTCGCGCACCATCTGCGTCTGGCGCGTCTGCGCGGCGGTGCCGCACACGCCCTTGCCCAGCGCGATGCGGATGCACGCCGGTTTGCCCTGGAACGGACCGACCACCAGCTCGGTGCCGTCGTACAGATAGAAGCCGGACCAGTTGAGCTGGGGCAGGCTGTTGAACACCAGCGCGCTGAAGTTGGCGGCGTTGGCGATCAGGTTGCGTTCGCCGGCCAGCAGGCCGCGCGCCTGCTGCACGAGTTCCTCGTAATGCTCGCGCTTGCTGGCGTGAACGTGCGGTTTCAGTTCGAACATGGATTCGGGTCCGGCGGCAAAGGCCTTATTATGCGCTCGTCACCACGGGAGGGAGGGCGGCATGAGCCTGGTCGAACATCGCGAAGGCATCGAGGCGGGACGACTGGACATGTTCGTGGATGGCGCGTTCGCGTTCACCCTGACCTTGCTGGTAATCGGCCGTGATTCGATTCCGGCCAGCGCTGCCGAGTTGCTGCACATGCTCGGCGGCATTCCCGCGTTCGCGGCGAGCTTTTCGATGATCGCGTTCTTCTGGCATGGTCACGTGCGCTGGCGCCAGCATTGCCTGCGAGCCGATGGACGCGGATTGTTCCTGTCACTGCTGCTGGTGTTCTTCGCGCTGATCTTCGTCTATCCGCTGCACATGATGTTTGCGGGCTTGTTCAACGCCTTCAGCATGGGTGCGCTGCCGAGCGAATTCGTCCTCGACACGTCGGCCAAGATGCGCGTCCTGTATGTCTGCTATGGCCTGGTGTTCACCTGCATGGCCGGCACGCTGGCGTTGCTGTTCCGGCATGCCGCGCGTTGCGAACGACGCGAGGGCCTGAGTTCGCTGGTCGCGCAGCGCGAGCAATTGACCTGGATGGTGCCGACGGTGCTGGGCCTGCTGTCGGCGCTGCTGGCGCTGGCCCTGCCATTGACGGTTCCGTCGCTGTGGTGGTCGTTGCCGGGCTGGCTGTATGTGCTGATGTTTCTGATCGGTCCGTTGACCAGGCGCTTCCAGCGCAAGCATGGAATGAGTTGAGATGACCCACGCGTTTTTCATCGCCGGTACCGACACCGGCATCGGCAAGACCCATGCGTCCTGCACGCTGCTGCATGCACTGCGCGCCGCCGGCCAGGTGGCCTGTGGCATGAAGCCGGTGGCCAGTGGTTGCATGGAAACGGCCGATGGCTTGCGCAACGAAGATGCACTGGCGTTGCTGGCGGCCGGCAGCGCGCCGCTGCCATATGCGCGGGTCAATCCGGTGGCGCTGCGCGATCCGTTGTCGCCGCACCTGGCAGCGGCGCACGAAGGCGTGACCATCGCGCTGCCACCGCTGCGTGCGGCCTTCGACGCCTTGTGCGCCGAGCATGATGCAGTAGTGGTGGAAGGTGTCGGTGGCTGGCGCGTGCCGCTGGCGCCGGGGCTGTTCGCCTCGGATATCGCCAGGGCATGGCAATTGCCGGTGATCCTGGTGGTGGGTTTGCGGCTGGGTTGCCTCAGCCATGCGTTGCTGACGGCCGAGGCGATCGTGGCCGATGGGCGTCCGCTGCTGGGCTGGGTCGGCAACCGTATCGATCCGTCGATGGATGCGCCGGATGAAAACATCGCCACCTTGCGCGACCTGCTGCCCGCGCCGTGCTTGGGCATCCTGGCGCATGGCGTGGCGCCGGCGCAGGCGGCATCGAGCCTGGACCTGACGGCGTTGGCGGGGTGAATTTCACGCGGAGCATGCCGGGATATACGCATTCTGGGGCGATCACAAGGAGGATCCATGGCCAGTCGCAACCGTTACTACCTTTCCATCGATGACCTGGCGCACGCGCGCGGCAGCGAGCCGGCGCTGAGCTATGACGGTGCCGGTCCCGGCGATTTCGCCGCGGCACTGCAGGAGGCGTTGCGCAGTCCGGTGCTGTTCGAGCACTGGCGCGCGCTGCAGGCCGACCCGGACGACGTCGATCCGACGCTGGGTGCGACCGACGCGCAAGCCCAGGTCAGCGCGAATGTGGCCGATCTGCACGTGGATGTGGAAGTGCTCACCAGCCTGCCGATGAGCCTGTTGCGCCAACGCCTGAACTGGCTGATCGGAGCGAATTGGCAGCTGCGGGACGTGCGCAACGCCTGACCTTTGCCGCGGCGTGCTTTTGCGCAATCGCCCTTGGAAGATGTGGCAGCTGTGGGTACAGTCGGCGGCCATGACTTACGTGGCCGCATGTCGCGGCCGCATCCATTCCGGGGAATGTCCATGCCGCGCATGCGCCTGCTTGTAATTGCCACTTCGATCGCCCTTGCTGCCTGTTCGCAGCCGACCAACGACGCCGGGAAGACCGCGCCGGCTCCGGCCGCCACAGCGCCGGCCAAAGCCGCCACGGCGGCTGCGCCGGTGGCCGATGTGAGTGCCACCAACCCGTTCTTCACCGCCAGCACGCTGCCGTTCCAGGCGCCGCCGTTCGACAAGATCAAGGACGGCGACTACCAGCCGGCGATCGAGGAAGGCATGAAGCGCCAGCTCGCCGAAGTGGACAAGATCGCTAACAATCCCGAGCCGGCCACCTTCGAGAACACCTATGTGGCGCTGGAGAAGACCGGCGTGATGCTCACTCGCGTGATGGCGGTGTTCAACGGCGTCACCGGCGCCAACACCGACGACGCGCTGCAGAAGGTGCAGGAAACCGAAGCGCCGAAGCTGGCCGCGCACGAAGACGCGATCTACCTCAATGACAAGCTGTTCCAGCGCATCCAGAAGGTCTACGACGAACGCGATTCGCTGAAGCTCGATCCGGAATCGCAGCGACTGGTCGAAGTGGTCTACAAGAACTTCGTGCATGCCGGCGCCAAGCTGTCCGACGCGGACAAGGCCAAGCTCAAGGCGATGAACCAGGAAGCCTCCACGCTCAGCACCCAGTTCACCAACAAGCTGCTGGCCGCCACCAAGGACGGCGCGCTGGTGGTGGACGACAAGTCCAAGCTGGCCGGCCTGTCCGATGCCGAGATCGACGCCGCGGCGCAGGCCGCCAAGGCGCGCGGGCTGGACGGCAAGTGGGTGATCCCGCTGCAGAACACCACGCAGCAGCCGGAGTTGCGTGACCTCAGCGATCGCGACACCCGCAAGGCGTTGTACGAAGCCTCGTGGAACCGTGCCGAGAAGGGCGGTGCCGACGACACCCGCGACACCATCGAGCGCCTCGCCCAGATCCGCGCGCAGGAAGCCCAGTTGCTCGGCTACCCGAACTATGCCGCGTGGAAGCTCGATGACCAGATGGCGAAGAATCCCGCCACGGTGATGAAGTTCATGGCCCAGCTCACGCCCGCCGCAGTGGCGCGTGCCAAGACCGAGGCGGCCGACATCCAGAAGCAGATCGACCAGGACCAGGCCAAGCTGCACCAGCCGACCTTCAAGCTGCAGCCGTGGGATTGGGAGTTCTACGCCGAGCAGGTGCGCAAGGCGAAGTACGACCTGGACGAGAACCAGATCAAGCCGTATTTCGAGCTGAACAACGTGCTCCAGAACGGCGTGTTCTACGCCGCCAACCAGCTTTACGGGCTGACCTTCAAGGAGCGCAAGGACATCCCGGTGTACCAGCCGGACGTGCGCGTGTTCGAGGTGGACGACAAGGACGGCAAGCCGCTGGCGCTGTTCTATTGCGACTACTTCAAGCGCGACAACAAGGGCGGCGGCGCCTGGATGGACAACTTCGTCGGCCAGTCCAAGCTGCTCGGCACCAAGCCGGTCATCTACAACGTCGCCAACTTCACCAAGCCGGCACCGGGCCAGCCCGCGCTGCTGTCGATGGATGATGTGATCACCATGTTCCACGAGTTCGGCCACGCCCTGAACGGCATGTTCGCCGACGAGGAATACCCGACCCTGTCCGGTACCAACACGGCGCGCGACTTCGTCGAGTTCCCCTCGCAGTTCAACGAGCACTGGGCGACCAACCCGAAGGTGTTCGCGCACTACGCGACGAACTACAAGACCGGCAAGCCGATGCCCAAGGAACTGGTCGAGAAGATGAAGAAGGCTGGCATGTTCAACAAGGGCTACGACATGACCGAGCTGGTCTCGGCCGCCCTGCTGGACATGAACTGGCACATGCTGCCGGCCAGCGCGCCGAAGCAGGATGCCGACAAGTTCGAGGCCGAATCGCTGAAGAAGGACGGCGTGGACCTCAGCTACGTGCCGCCGCGTTATCGTTCCAGCTATTTCCAGCACATCTGGGGCAACGGCTACGCCGCAGGCTACTACGCCTACCTGTGGACCGAGATGCTCGCCGACGACGCCTTCGAGGACTTCAAGGACAACGGCGGCCTGACCCGCGCCAACGGCGACCGCTTCCGCAACATGGTCCTCTCGCGCGGCAACACCGAAGACCTGGCCAAGATGTACAAGGACTGGCGCGGCCAGGAACCGAGCATCCAGCCCATGCTGATCGATCGTGGCTTGAAGGCTGCGCCGAAGAAATAAAACGTTTCGCCCGATGACAAGAAGAAGGCCGGCAATGCCGGCCTTTTTCTTGGGTCTGCTAGGAATTTCTGTAGGAGCGCACCCTGTGCGCGATGCTCTTCGTTACGCCGCCAAGAGCATCGCGCACAGGGTGCGCTCCTGCGCGCTCGCTAGTACGCGAACTCTTTGAACACCGGATCCACGCTGCCGCCCCAGGCGCCGTGGAACAGTTCCAGCTTGCGTTCGGCCGGGGTCTGGTTGGCTTCGACGATTTCGATCAGCGGTTCGAGGAAGATGCTCTCGTCGGCGCCGTGCTGGTTGAGGCGGGCGCGGCGCTTCAGCCCGTGCGCGGCAATCTTCAATGTTTCGCGGGCGAGGTCGCGCACGCTGCCGTGACGGAACGGCAGTTTCAGTGCCTGTTTCGGCACGCCGTCGCGCAGGGCGTGGCGTTCGGTGCGGGTGAAGTCCTTGACCAGGTTCCAGGCGGCATCCAGTGCCTCGTCGTCGTAGAGCAGGCCGACCCACAGCGCGGGCAACGCGCACAAACGGTTCCACGGGCCGCCGTCGGCACCGCGCATTTCCAGGTACTGCTTCAGGCGCACCTCGGGAAACGCGGTGGTGAGGTGATCGGCGAAATCCGTCATGGTGGCGTGGGTGCCGGGCAGGGCGGGCAACTCGCCGGCCATGAACTTCTTGAAATCCTGTCCGGCAAGGTCGAGGTACTGGCCGTTCTGCAGGCTGAAGTACATCGGCACGTCGAGGATGTAGTCGATGTAGCGCTCGTAGCCGAAGCCGTCGTCGAACACGAAATCGAGCATGCCGGTGCGGTCGGCGTCGGTGTCTTCCCAGATGTGCGAGCGATACGACTGGTAACCGTTGGGCTTGCCTTCGGTGAACGGCGAATCGGCGAACAGCGCGGTGGCGATCGGCTGCAAGGCGAGGCTGGTGCGGAATTTCTTCACCATGTCCGCTTCGCTTTCGAAATCCAGGTTCACCTGCACGGTGCAGGTGCGCGTCATCATGTCCAGGCCGAGCGAGCCGACCTTGGGCATGTATTCGCGCATGATCTTGTAGCGGCCCTTGGGCATCCATGGCATTTCGTCGCGACGCCATTTCGGCTGGAAGCCCATGCCGAGGAAGCCGAGGCCGAGTTCATCGGCGACCGAGCGCACGTCCTTGAGGTGCGAGTTCACCTCGCAACAGGTCTGGTGGATCGTTTCCAGCATCGCGCCGGACAGTTCCAGCTGGCCGGCCGGTTCCAGCGTGATCGAGGCGCCCTTGCGCGACAGCGCGACCGGATTCTCGCCTTCGCGCGCCACGTCCCAGCCGTAGCGGCTGGCCAGCGTTTCCAGCAGCACCTTGATGCCGCGCTCGCCCTCGAAGGTGGGCGGCCGCAAGTCGTCGGTGCGGAAGCCGAACTTTTCGTGCTCGGTGCCGATACGCCACGCCTCGCGCGGCTTCTCGCCCGCGGCGATGTAGTCGACGAGTTGCTGGCGGCTGCTGATCGGGGTGCGCTTGACGGCACTGGGTATGGACACGGGGAATCCTCGTCGGGGAGGCTGACACAGTGGGGGCGGTCAGGATCGATTCAAAGTACCACCGGCGGGCCGTCGTCTCCCCTGACCGGGATCAGCCGGCGGCCGGGAATTCGACGCGCATGCGTGCGCCACCGGTCGAGCCGTCCAGGATCAGCAGCCGACCTCGATGGGTGCGGGCAATCTCCTCGACGATGGACAGTCCCAGGCCGCTGCCCTGGCCATTGCCGCCGGCGTGGTAGAAGCGCTCGCGCACCCGCTGGCGCAGGTCCGGCGGGATCCCGGGGCCGTCGTCCTCCACTTCCAGATAGGCCAGCCCCTCGGTGGTGCCGCAGCGCACCGTGACCTGGCCGCCGGGCGGCGTGTGCCGGATCGCATTGTCGACCAGGTTCACCAGCAATTCGTGCAGCAGCCAGTGAATGCCCTCGACCTCGGCCGGCTGGCAGTCGGCGCCCAGATCGACATCGGCCACCAGTGACCGGTCGAGCAACGTCGACACCACGGCGCCGACCAGTTCGGGCAGCGCCAGCGGTGTGAAGTCGCTGGCGCGGTGTGCGGAGGGTTCGGCGCGGGCCAGTGCCAGCAACTGGTTGGCGGTATGCGCAAGGCGATCGATGCCGCCCTGCAGTGCGGCAATGCGGGCTTGTTGCGGGCCGCCGGCATTCTCGCGGGCCAGCACTTCGAGCTGGGCCTTGAGCCCGGTCAGCGGCGTGCGCAGCTGGTGTGCGGCATTGGTCAGGAAGTGCTGCTGCGATTGCGCCGAGTCGCGCACCGTCATCAGCAAGGTGTTGAGCGAGTCGACCAGCGGGCGCACTTCGCCGGGTATCGGGGCGGTTGGCAGCGGTTTGAGTTTTTCCGGCGACTGGCTGGCGATCTGCTCGCGCAGCCGGCGCAGCGGTCGCAGTGCCACGGTGATGCCGAGCATGGAAATGGCCAGCACCAGCAGCAGCTGCAGGCTGTCGCCGAGGCCGATGATGGTGTCCAGTCGATGCACCACGCGGTCGCGCCAGTGCATGGTTTCGGCGGCCGTGACCAGCAGCGCCTCGCCGGCCACCGTGGTGCGCAAGCTGACTGCGCGCACCGGCGTACCGTGATAGTCGGCGTTGCGATAGCCGAGGTTGTTGTGTTGGATCGGGGCGGCTACCAGATCGGCATTGCCGGCGATGGTGCTGCCATCGGCACGACTGACCCGGAACAGGAAGGTCTCGTGCGGGTGGAAGTGCGGCGGTGGGGCGTGGTGCGCGAAGGAGGGGGCGGCAAAGCCCGGAGATGGTGGTCGGTGCGATGGACCATGCCAAGTGAGTCGCGGCGGCGGGTGCCTTCCGAAACCGCGCGAAGCTCCCGGCGGCTCCGGCCAACGGACTTTCAGCTGGCCATCCGGTTGTTGCTCGATGTGCGCGGCGATCTCGGTGGCGGTGCGCGACAGCGAACGATCGAACGCGGCATAGACCGGCATCACCAGGGTGTGGTGGTCGATCCAGAAGCCGGCTGCCACCAGCAGCAGCAAGGGCAGCAGCAGATAGCCGAGCAGGCGGCCGCGAATGCTGTGCGCGCGGCGTGGCTCAGGCGTCTTCAAGGCGGTAGCCGAGGCCGCGGATGCTGCGCACCGTGGCATCCGCGCCGAGCTTGGAACGCAGTCGCGAGACATGCACCTCGATCGCGTTGCCGGAGATTTCCTCTTCCCAGCCGACGATGGCCTGCATCAGGCGATCCTTGCTTACCACGCGGCCGCTATGCAGGCTCAGGCATTCGAGGATCGACCATTCGCGCCGGGTCAGGTCCAGGGTCTTGCCGCCGGCGCCAAGCACGCGCTTGCCGGCCAGGTCGATGCGCAGCGCGCCCACGTTCAATTCGTTCGAACCGGCCACGCCGGCGCGGCGGGTCAGCGCGCGGCAACGCGCAGCCAATTCGGGCAGGGCGAACGGTTTGGTCAGGTAGTCGTCGGCGCCGAGGTCGAGCGCACTGACGCGATCGTCCAGGCCGTCGCGGGCGGTGACGATCAGCAAGGGCAACGGATTGCCCTCGTTGCGCAGGCGTCGCACCAGGTCGAAACCGTCCATGCCGGGCAGGCCGAGATCGACGATGGCCAGGTCGTAGTGCGCCGCCGCCAGTCGGGCCGGTGCCGCCTCGGCGGTGGCGACCGCGTCGACCACGTAACCCTCGACCGAGAGGCCGCGGGTGATGGCATCGGACACCAAGGAGTCGTCTTCGACAAGCAGGATGCGCATGGGGGAACCGTCGTGGGCCGGGGATGGAAATGCTAGCAGCCCGACCAGCCAAAGTCCGACAACCTGCCAGCGGCTTGCGGCCGACGATTCCATGCTCCGGAAACGACAAGGCCGGCGGGATGCCGGCCTTGCGTGGCGAAACGGGAGCTTGTGCTCAGCGCTTCATCGAATTGAAGAACTCGTCGTTGGACTTGGTGTTCTTCATCTTGTCGAGCATGAACTCCATCGCTGCCAGCTCGTCCATCGGGTGCAGCAGTTTGCGCAGGATCCAGATCTTGGCCAGCATGTCCGGCTCGATCAGCAGGTCCTCGCGGCGGGTGCCGGAGCGGTTGATGTCGATCGCCGGGTAGACGCGCTTCTCGGAGATGCGGCGGCTCAGGTGCACTTCCATGTTGCCGGTGCCCTTGAACTCTTCGTAGATCACCTCGTCCATCTTGCTGCCGGTGTCGGTCAGCGCGGTGGCGACGATGGTCAGGCTGCCGCCTTCCTCGACGTTGCGGGCGGCGCCGAAGAAGCGCTTCGGACGCTGCAGTGCATTGGCGTCGACACCACCGGTGAGCACCTTGCCGGAGCTGGGCACCACGGTGTTGTAGGCGCGCGCCAGGCGGGTGATCGAGTCGAGCAGGATCACCACGTCCTTCTTGTGCTCGACCAGGCGCTTGGCCCGCTCGATCACCATTTCGGCGACCTGCACGTGGCGCACGGCCGGCTCGTCGAAGGTGGAGCTGATGACCTCGGCGCGCACGCTGCGGGCGATTTCGGTCACTTCCTCCGGGCGCTCGTCGATCAACAGCATGATCAGGTGCGCGTCGGGGTGGTTGTAGCTGATCGCCTGGGCGATGTTCTGCAGCATCATCGTCTTGCCGGACTTCGGCTGGGAGACGATCAGGCCGCGCTGGCCGCGGCCGATCGGCGCGACCAGGTCGAGGATGCGGCCGGTGATGTCCTCGCTCGAACCGTTGCCGCGCTCAAGCTTGAAAGCCGTGCGCGGGAACAGCGGGGTGAGGTTCTCGAACAGCATCTTGTTCTTCGACGCCTCCGGCGGATCGCCGTTGATGTCGTCGACGCGGAGCATGGCGAAGTAGCGCTCGCCTTCCTTCGGATGGCGCACGCGGCCGGTGATGTAGTCGCCGGTGCGCAGGTTGAAACGGCGAATCTGGCTGGGCGAGACGTAGATGTCGTCCGGGCCGGCCAGGTAGGACTCGTCGGCGGAGCGCAGGAAGCCGAAGCCATCCTGCAGGATTTCCAGCACGCCCTCGGCCCAGATGCCGCCGCCGGAGCGGGCGTGCGCCTTGAGGATGTTGAACACCACATCCTGCTTGCGCTGGCGGGCGACGCCTTCGCGGATACCCAGCGACTCGGCGAACTCCAGCAGCTGCGGCGCCTTCATGCGCTTGAGCTCGGTGAGGTTGATCAGACGATCGTTGCTGCCGGCATCGGCATTCTCGTCGTCGTCCATCGGCAAGCCGTTGGGATTGTTGCGCGGATGGTTGTTGCCCTGACCGCCACCTTGGCCACCGGGGCGCTGGCCGCGCTCATGGCGGCGGCGGCGACCGCGGCCGTCACGTTCGTTGCGATTGTTGTTGCCGCCACCGTTGCCGCCGTTATTGCCGTTATTGCCGTTGCCCTGGGCGGGCGCGGACGGGCTGCCTTCGCTCTGGCGCGGTGCATTCGCCTCGCCACTGGCGGGCGACGGGCTGTCGGCAGCCGGAGCTGGCGCGGGTGCAGGCGTCGGCGCTGGGGCCGGCGTCGGTGCGGGCGCGGCGGGTGCGGGAGCGGGAGCGGGTGCGTCCACCGGCAGGCTGGCCTGCACAGGCTTGTCGGCCGACTTGTCGACTTTCTTGCGTGGTGCGCGGGCTCGCGGCTCGGCGGCCGGCTTGGTATCGGCGCGCTTGGCGTCGGTCGGGTCTTTGCTTTCGATATCGGACACGGGCAAACCTCGTGGGGCGCCGTTGGTACAGGAAGGAGGGTGTTGAGCGTCGCGCGGGTCGCGCGGGGGACAGGACAGTCCCGACGGTCTGGACGAATCTAACACCCGCCGCGCGGCGCCGTAAAGCGCGGCGGCGGGGAGGTGCGGCTATTTCAGCGGATGGATCAGAGCGTTTTGTCGATCATCTGGGCCAGTTGGCCCTTGCTGACGGCACCGATCTGGGTGGCCTCGACCTTGCCGTTCTTGAACACCATCAGGGTGGGAATGCCGCGCACGCCGTAGGTGCGGGGCGTCTTCTGGTTGTCGTCGATGTTGATCTTGGCGATGCGCAGCTTGCCCTGGTACTGGGTGGCCAGCTCGTCGAGGATCGGCGCGATGGCCTTGCACGGGCCGCACCATTCGGCCCAGAAATCGAGCAGCACGGGGGTGTCGGACTGCAGCACTTCGGCCTCGAAGGCGTCGTCGCTCACATGGGTAATCAGGTCGCTCATCGGGGTCTCCGTGGATGGCGTAGGGGGTAAATGACGACCGCGCGGCCGGCATCGGCTACACTCAGGCGCCCAAGTTGCGCCGGACGAGCCGTATTCTCGTACATGGGATTGCCCTTGCGGCAGGTTTCCATTCCAGCGTAACTCGGGGCGCGATTCAAGAGATTCAAGGAGCCTGCCAGTCAAAACCCGGCAAGTTCCCTGGGCAGCAGCGGAAGGTTCCGTTGACATTGGCGAGGCGGCTGGGCTTGAGCCCCTTCGCCAATGCCAGCGGGACCGACGCGGGATCTGCCTTCGTCGTGCGACACCGCCTGCGGTCGTAGCGGACACCTCCACCAGAGCCTTTCGAGGGCCGGGGGGGCCCGCGCCGCGCCGTGTTGCATCCATCCACCCGTTCCGGATCATCCGACCCGCGAACCGGGCCGGCCGCCTTGGCGGCCCCCCGCCTTACGCATGCCTACTTAAATGTCACAAACCGTACTCACCGATACCTTTTTCGCCAACTTCAACCTTCATCCGCTGCTGCAGCAAGGCCTGGACGAAGCCGGCTTCACCCGCTGCACGCCCATCCAGGAACTGACCCTGCCGGTGGCGCTGGCCGGTCGTGACGTCGCTGGCCAGGCCCAGACCGGCACCGGCAAGACCTGCGCCTTCCTGGTCGCGCTGATGAACCGCCTGCTGACCACGCCGGCCGTGGCCGAGCGCCGGGATTCCGATCCGCGTGCGCTGGTGATCGCGCCGACCCGTGAGCTGGCCATCCAGATCGACAAGGATGCCCGCGCCATCGGCGCCCATACCGGCCTGCGCACCGCGCTGATCTACGGCGGCGTCGATTACGACAAGCAGCGCCAGCAGCTCAAGGACGGCTGCGACATCATCATCGCCACCCCGGGCCGCCTGCTCGATTACCACAAGCAGGACGTGTTCGGATTCAACGGCGTCGAGGTGATGGTGGTCGACGAGGCCGACCGCATGTTCGACCTCGGCTTCATCAAGGACGTGCGCTTCATCTTCCGCCGCCTGCCGGCGCGCGAGCAGCGCCAGGTGCTGCTGTTCTCCGCCACGCTGAGCCATCGCGTGCTGGAACTGGCCTACGAGCACATGCACGAGGCCGAGAAGCTGGTGGTGGAGACCGACAACGTCACCGCCGACAAGGTGCGCCAGGTGGTCTACTTCCCGGCCAAGGAAGAGAAGATGCCGCTGCTGATGAACCTGCTGGAGCGCGAAAAGCCCAGCCGCAGCATCGTTTTCGTCAACACCAAGGCCGCCGCCGAGCGCATCACCGATCGCGTCAAGCGGCAGGGCTACCGCGCCGGCGCGCTGTCCGGCGACGTGCCGCAGCTCAAGCGCCAGAAGTTGCTGCAGCGCTTCCAGGACAGCCAGCTCGAGATGCTGGTCTGCACCGACGTGGCCGCGCGCGGCCTGCACATTCCCGCGGTCAGCCATGTCTTCAACTACGACCTGCCGCAGGATGCCGAGGATTACGTGCATCGCATCGGCCGTACCGCGCGGCTGGGCGCCGAGGGTGATGCGATCAGCTTCGCCTGCGACCTGTACGCGATGAGCCTGCCCGAGATCGAGGAATACATCGGCCAGAAGATCCCGGTCGCCACGATCGAGCCGGACATGCTGGTGATGCCGAAGCCGCACGCGATCGACCCGGAGTTCGTCGCCGCCGCCGCGGCCGACAGCGCCGCGTTCGGCGACAAGGTGGAAGCACGTGGCGACGAGAAGAAGCCGTCGCGCCATGGCGAGCGTCGCAGCGGCGGCCGTGGCGACAGTCGCAGCAGCGGTGGCCGCAATGGCGAACGCGGTCCGCGTCCGTCCTCCGAACGCAAGCCGCGCCCGGTCGCATCGGTCGAGGCGGCCGAAGTGGCGGTGGCCGCGCCCGCTGCTGCCGCGACGCCGGCCGGTGGCGAAACGCCTGCCGCGGAAGGGGCGCCGAAGCGGCGCCGCCGTCGTGGTGGTCGCGGTCGCCGTCGCAACGGCGAAGGTGCACCGGCGAATGGTGCCGAGAATGCCGTCACCAGCGAGTCGGCCTCCAAAACCGAGCGCAGTGGCAATCGCTCTGCCCGGACCGAGCGGCCGCCGCGCGAGCGGACGAATGGCGAAGCCGGCCATCGTCCGTCGCGGCAGGTAGCCACGCAGGCCGCCGTCGCGGCAGCACCGAAGAAGCCGAGCCTGTTCCGTCGCCTCAGCCGCCTGTTTACCGGCCGCTGAGCGGTTGGCACCTTCTTCCCGATCCGGAAGAAGGTGCACGCCGGCTGACTCCACACGACCGAAGCGACGCATATCGGTTCTTGTTTCATGCGCGCTCCCGTATCCTTGGCGCCGGTGTGGACTGAGCTTCGGGGGCACGCGGTGATTCGCTTCGATCAGGTAAGCAAGCGGTACGAGAGCGGCCACGAGGCGCTGTCGCAACTTTCCTTCGAGGTGAAGGAAGGCGAGATGGCCTTTGTCACCGGCCATTCCGGCGCCGGCAAGAGCACCCTGCTCAAGCTGCTGGCGTTGATCGAGCGCCCCTCGCACGGCCACATCGTGCTGGATGGCCAGCCGCTGGCGAAGATCCATCGCGGCGGCATCCCGAAATTGCGTCGGCGCATCGGCATGGTCTTCCAGGATCATCGCCTGCTGATGGATCGCACCGTATTCGCCAATGTCGAGTTGCCGCTGGTGATCGGTGGCGTGGCGCCGGTCGAACGCCGCCGCCGCGTGCGCGCCGCGCTGGAGAAGGTGGGCCTGCTCGATTACGAGCGCCAGTTGCCCGATTCGCTGTCCACTGGTGAACAGCAACGCGTCGGCATTGCCCGCGCCATCGTCGGTCGGCCGACATTGCTGATCGCCGACGAGCCGACCGGCAACCTTGATCCGCAACTGGCGGTGGAAATCATGGAATTGTTCGCCGAGTTCCAGCAGGTCGGCACCACCGTGCTGGTCGCCAGCCACGACTTGCCGCTGATCAAGCGCATCCGGAAGCGCGTGGTGGTGCTCGATCACGGCCGGCTGGTGGCGGACGTTGCCGCCGAGGAGGTGCTGTGAACGCGCCCATCGAAAAACCCGAGGCCGAATCGTCCGAGGCGGCCGAGCGCAGCCACCATACCCGTGCGCGACCTTTCGCCAGCTGGCGCGAACACCATGTCTGGAGCGCCGTGGCCAGCCTGCGCCGATTGGGCTCGCGTCCGTTCGGCACCTTGCTGACCGTGGCGGTGATGGGTCTGGCGCTGGCCTTGCCGCTGACTTTCTACCTGCTGCTGGGCAACGTGCAGCATCTTGGTGACGCGTTGGGGCGCAATCCCGCGATCAGTGTGTTCCTGCAGCCGGGGCAACCCGGCAGCGTGGCGCAGCTGCTGGCCAAACAGGTCGGCGAGCGCAACGATGTCGCCACGGTGACGCTGAAGACACCGCAGCAGGGCATGGACGAACTGGCCAAGATGCAGGGCTTCTCCGACGCGCTGCATGTGCTGGATGACAATCCGCTGCCCTACGTGCTGCAGGTGCAACCGAAAGATGGCCTCGACGCGGCCACGATCGACCGCCTGGCGACCGACCTGCGCGGTCTGCATGGCGTGGACACGGTGCAGGACAGCGGCAGCTGGCGACAGCGGCTCGATGCCCTGCTTGGCGTGGGCGATCGCATCGTGCTGCTGCTGGCCGGTTTGCTTGCACTGGCCGCGCTGCTGGTGGTGGGCAATACGGTGCGGGTGGACATCGCCAGCCGCGCCGAGGAAATCGGCGTGCTGATGCTGGTCGGCGCCAGCCGCGCCTTCGTGCGCCGGCCCTATCTGTATGCCGGCATCTGGTACGGTTTGTTCAGCGGCGTGCTGGCATTACTGCTGGCGTTGCTGGTCGAATGGTCGCTGCTCGGACCGGTGGCACAGTTGAGCCAGGCCTATGCTGGCAAACTGCGCATTGGCGGGTTGCCGCCATCGCTGCTGCTGGCCGTGCCGCTGGCCGCTGCCGTACTGGGTTGGCTCGGTGCGCGCCTGGTCAGCGCATGGCAATTGCGCCGGGCGGCATGAACACAAGCCGCCGCGCCGTGGGATCGACGCGCGGCATCTTCACGGCCCCCGGGTTTGCAGCCCATGGGCCCGTGGCGCCGGGAGGGCGCCACACGACGTACCGTCACGGACGTCCGTACAAGCAGGTGGACAGGGGATGAGTGGAAGTATCAGCAATCGCCTCGCCAGCGCCGCGCCGCGCGTGCTGGTGGTCGATGGCTCCAAGGTGGTGCGCCAGTTGATTGCGCGCGTGTTGCGCGCCGAGCTGCCGGAGGCCGAAGTCGTCGACTGCGGCACCGGGGCCGAGGCACAGCGCCTGCTCGAAGGCGGGGTGTTCGATTTCATCACCATTGCACTGCGCCTGCCCGACATGGACGGGCTGGAGCTGGCCCATTACGTGCGCGAATCGGCGCCGCAGATCTACGTGCCGATCGTGGTGGTATCCGGCGATGTCGATGCGCGCCTGCACCAGCGTTCGCTGGGTGAGGACGTCACCGACTATTTCGACAAGTCGCTGGGCTTCAAGGCGCTGGCCGAGTTCATCCGCGGCTACGTGCGTCCGGAAAGCGCCGCCGAGGGCACCGTGCTGTACGTCGAGGACAGCCGCGTGGTGGCGCTGGCGACC
This sequence comes from Rhodanobacter sp. FW021-MT20, assembly GCF_041107475.1. Taxonomy (NCBI): domain Bacteria; kingdom Pseudomonadati; phylum Pseudomonadota; class Gammaproteobacteria; order Lysobacterales; family Rhodanobacteraceae; genus Rhodanobacter; species Rhodanobacter sp. FW021-MT20. The sequence continues at coordinate 121,601 of NZ_JBGBPX010000004.1, forward strand.
CGTCGCATGCTGGAGAAGATCGGTCTCACCGTGCGCCACGTGGTCAGCGTGGAAGACGCGCTGGCACTGCTGGAAACCGAGCGCGCGCAAGGCCAGGTGGGCGCCGACGTGGTGCTCACCGATGTCAGCCTGAAGGGCGAACTGACCGGCGGCGACCTGCTCGATCAGATACGCAACCAGTTCCACTACGGCAAGGGCAAGTTGCCGGTGCTGGTGATGACCGGCGACGAGAACCCGGCCAACCAGGCCGCCCTGCTCAGAGCGGGCGCCAACGATCTGGTGGAGAAGCCGGTGGAAGAAAAACTGCTGATCACCAAGCTGTTGTTCCAGTTGCGCGTGGCGCAACACCTGCGCGGTCACGACGCGGCGGCATGAGCGGCGAGCACATCCAGCTGGAACCATCGTGGAAGGCGCGCATCGGTGCTTACCTGGAACGTCCCGAGATGCGCGCGCTGGCCGATTTCCTGCGCGCGGAGAAACGCGCCGGCAAGGTGATCTATCCGCCCGGCCCGGAAATCTTCGCGGCCTTCGCGCACACCCCGTTCGACGCGGTGCGCGTGGTGATCCTGGGCCAGGACCCGTACCACGGCCCGGGCCAGGCCCACGGGCTGTGCTTTTCGGTGCGTCCGGGCGTGCGGCCGCCACCGTCGCTGCAGAACATCTTCAAGGAGATCGCCCGTGATCCCGGCCTGTCCCCGCCCGACCATGGCTGCCTGACACCGTGGGCCGAGCGCGGCGTGCTGCTGCTCAACAGCGTGCTGACGGTGGAACAGGGCCGCGCTGCCGCACATCAGGGCAAGGGCTGGGAGGGTTTCACCGACGCGGCCATCGATGCGCTCAATCGCGAGCGCGAGGGCATCGTGTTCCTGCTCTGGGGCAGCTACGCGCAGCGCAAGGGCCAGCTGATCGATCGCCAGCGCCACTGCGTGCTGACGTCCGTCCACCCCTCGCCGCTGTCTGCCCATCGCGGCTTCATCGGCTGCGGCCATTTCTCCGCCGCCAACCAGTACCTCGAAAGCCGCGGGCTGGCGCCCATCGACTGGTCGCTGCCGCCGCGCGCGGCGTTGGGGTAAAGCACGTTTCGAGGCGAACTAGATGACGTCGGCCCACATGCGCAGCAGGTTCGCGTGCGAGCGGCTGATGGCATCGAAGGTCTCGGTCTTGCCTTCCTTGCCGAAGATCTGGCGCTTGGCGCTTTCCAGATCCCACAGCAGTTCGCGCCGGGCCGGATCGCGCACCAGGCTCTGTACCCACATGATGCCGGCCTGGCGCACGCCCCGGGTCACCGGCTTGACGTGATGCAGCGTATTGGCGGGGTAGGCGATGGCCTCGCCGGCTTTCAGCTTGAACTCGTATTCCATGCCGCTGGTGTGCACCACCAGTTCGCCACCGTCGTAGCTTTCCGGGTCGGACAGGAACAGCGTGATCGCGATGTCGCTGCGTACGGCGCTGCCCATGCCACCCATCACGGCGGTGTCGACATGCGGCCCGTACTGCATGCCCGTGCCGTAGCGGTTGAACATCGCCATGGTGGTTGCCGCCGGCAACAGGGCTGCCTGCAGCAGTCCGTTGCGCAGGAAGGCGTTGCGCATGATGTCGGCCATCCGGCCATGGCTATCGCTGCGGGGATCGACCTGCTGGTTTCTTTTCACCTCGCGGGCCGACCAGCCGGCGGTAGTGGCGCCGTCGACGAACGGTGCGTGCTCCAGTTCCTTGCGTATCGTGCCGAGCTCGTCGGCGGCCAACACGTTGGGGACACAGATGATCAAGAGAATTCCCCCGGCAGTTCAGGCTATGAATGAAATGTGTCGAGGCATTGTAGTCAGCCGGACTTGTACGGGGAAACGTGGGCACGTTGCTTGGCATGTTCCGCCGTGGTCAGCTGTAACCGCGGCGCCCGGGGCAGCGAACTGCATGATTGAGGACGAGCCTGTGGTGCGCCACCCTGCCAAACGGGCCATGCCGGCCGCCGGGAGTCCCGCCAGTATGGACAAGCCGGGATTATTTCTGTACTATACGGTTTATTAAATTTGACGGGTTCCCCACGGAACCTATGGCATCTTTAGCACTCCAAGTACCAGAGTGCTAAGCTGATCCCTCATTCAGGAGGTTCCAACATGTCTCAAGCCTTGGTGACCGCCAATCTGCCGGTGCCCAGCGTCGTCGGCAGTCTGGATGCCTATATTTCGGCGGTCCATCGCATCCCCGTGCTCAGTCAGGACGAGGAGCAGTCGCTGTCGCGTCGCTACAACGAGGACGAAGACCTGGCTTCGGCAAAGAAGCTGGTGATGTCGCACCTGCGTTTCGTGGTCCACGTGGCACGTGGCTATTCGGGCTACGGCCTGCAGTTGGCCGACCTGATCCAGGAAGGCAACATCGGTCTGATGAAGGCGGTGAAGCGTTTCGACCCGGATCAGGGCGTGCGCCTGGTCAGCTTCGCGGTGCACTGGATCCGCGCCGAGATGCACGAATTCATCCTGCGCAACTGGCGCATCGTCAAGGTGGCCACCACCAAGGCGCAGCGCAAGCTGTTCTTCAACCTGCGCAAGAGCAAGAAGCGCCTGGGCTGGATGAACGCCGAGGAAGTGCGCGTGGTGGCGAAGGATCTGGGCGTGCCGGAAGCGACCGTGCGCGAGATGGAATCGCGCCTGTCGGGCCGTGACATCGGCTTCGAAGCGCCGGTGGATGCCGACGACGACGCCAAGCCGGCACCGGCGGCGTTCCTGATCGACGACGGCGCCGACCCGTACGACAACGTGGCCGATGCCGACCAGGTCGACAACCGCATGGAAACGCTGTCGAACGCGCTGCAGAAGCTGGACGATCGCTCACGCGACATCATCCAGCGCCGCTGGTTGAGCGAAGACAACAAGGCCACGCTGCAGGATCTGGCTGACGAGTACGGCGTTTCCGCCGAACGCATCCGTCAGGTCGAGGCCAATGCGATGAAGAAGATGCGTGGCTTGTTCGCGGCCTGAGTGTCGACATCACCACAAGTGACTGCAACGGCCCGCCTGTGCGGGCCGTTTGCTTTTCATGGTGTGGATTCCGTGGCGCTGCTTGCGCTGAGGGCCCCCGGAATCAATCAGTCCGCGTCTGTGCGCTGGTCCTCGCTCACGATGATTCGCGCATGCCGCTGGTGCGTCCAGTAAGCCCAGGCCCAGTCCAGCATCACCACCAGCCGGTTGCGGAAGCCGATCAGGAATGCGATGTGGGCGAGCAGCCACACGGTCCAGGCGGCCAGGCCGGACAGCTTCAGCCGGCCGAACTGCGCCACGGCCGCCATGCGCCCGATGGTCGCCAGCGAGCCGTCGTCACGATAGCGAAACGGTTTGGCGTCGTGTTTGCCTTTCAGGCGGGAACGGATCGCCGCCGCCACGTATTGGCCCATCTGCTTGGCCGCCGGGGCCACGCCGGGTACCGGCTTGCCATGAGTCTGCCTGAGACCGGCCAGGTCGCCGATGACGAAAACCTCCGGGTGGTCGGGCAGGGTCAGATCGGGCTGTACCTGCACGCGTCCGGCGCGATCCAGCGGCGCGCCCAGCAGGCGGCCGATGGGCGAGGCTGCCACGCCGGCGGCCCACAATACGGTGCGTGCGGCCAGCCGTTGCTCGCCGATGTTCACCCCCTCGGCATCGATCGCGGTAACGGCATCGCCGGTGCGCACCTCCACGCCGAGTTGCTCGAGTTGCTTGCGGGCCTTGTCCGACAACACCGGATCGAAGGCCGGCAACAGCCGTGGGCCGGATTCGATCAGGCGCACCGTGGCCTGGCGCGGGTCGCTGCGGCGGAACTCGCGCGGCAAGGTGTGGCGGGCCAGTTCGATCAGGGTGCCGGCCAGTTCCACGCCGGTCGAGCCGCCACCGACCACGACGAAATTGAGCCACGCCTGGCGCAGCGCCGGGTCGTCTTCGCGCTCGGCCTGTTCGAATGCCATCAGCACGCGCCGACGAATCAGGAAGGCGTCGTCCAGGGTCTTCAGCCCCGGCGCGAACGGCGCCCAATCGTCGTGGCCGAAATAGGCATGGGTGGCTCCGGTGGCGACGACCAGCAGGTCATAGTCCAGCGTGCCGTGGTCGCATGTCACCCGACGCGCGGCCAGGTCGATGCCGGTCACCTCGTCCAGCAAGACGGTGAGGTGGCGCTGGCGTCGCAGGATCTGCCGCAACGGGGCGGAGATCGAGGGCGCGGCGAGGCTGGCGGTCGCGACCTGGTAAAGCAGCGGCTGGAACAGATGATGGTTGTGCCGATCCACCAGCGTGACCCGCACCGGAGCGCCGGCGAGACTTTGCGCCGTACTCATGCCACCGAAACCACCGCCGAGGATGAGTACGTGGGGCCACGTCGCCGGGTCCGTGGAGTCAGTAGGCATCGTCATCGGCCTCTCGCAAAAAGGGCAGTCGCTACAGTTTGCCCGGGCTGGCGTGCAAAGCGGGTCGATGGCGTCGCTCAGTAAAGATCGACCGGATCGACGTCCAGCGACCAGCGGACCCGTCGCGCCGCGGGCAGCGCGAACAACGTGGATTGCCAGGCGCGCAATACCTCGTGCAGGGCACTGCGACTGTCGCCCTCCAGCAGCAATTGGCCGCGATGACGACCGGCGCGCAGCGGCATCGGCGCCGGCATCGGGCCGGCGACCTGCAGCGGGTGACCTGCCGGCAATGCGGCGTTGGCCGCATGCAGGAACGCATCGACGTGGCCGCGCTGGTGCGCCTCGGCCCGCAGCAGCGCCTGATGACTGAACGGCGGCAGCAGGGCCAGCCGGCGCTCGGCCAGCAGTTCCTGCGCAGCGGCGGCGTAGCCCTGGGCCAGCAACTGGCGCAGCAGCGGATGATCGGGATGATGGGTTTGCAACAGCACGCGACCGGGTTTCGCCGCGCGTCCGGCGCGTCCGGCCACCTGCACCACGGTCTGCGCCAGCCGTTCGCCAGCGCGAAAATCCACGCTGAGCAGGCCTTCGTCCACGCCGACGATGGCGACCAGGGTGAGGTTGGGCAGGTCGTGGCCCTTGGCCAGCATCTGGGTGCCGACCAGGATGGCGGGCGCATCGTTGCGCAGGCCGTCGAGCAACTGTTCGAAGGTGTCGCGACGGCGGGTGGTTTCGCGATCGATGCGCAGCACCGGCACGGTGGGGAATTGCGTGGTCAGCGCTTCTTCCAGCCGCTCGGTGCCCTGGCCTTGCGGCTTCAGCTCCGTCGCGCCGCAGGACGGGCAGACCGTCGGTACCGGTGCGCGGCGGTCGCAGTGATGGCAGATCAGCTGGCGCCGGCCGACATGCAAAGTCATGGGCCGTTCGCAGCGCGGGCAGTCGGCGTGCCAACTGCACTGGTAGCACAGCAGTACCGGGGCGTAACCGCGCCGGTTCTTGAACACCAGCACCTGTTCGCCGCGCGCCACCGTGTCCGCCACCGCGCTGAGCAGGGTGGGCGACAAGCCATGTTCGAGACGCTGCGCGCGCATGTCCACGATCTGCACCTGCGGCGGTCGGACCGCGCCGGGGCGCGCACGCAGGTGCAATCCCCGATAGCGACCGGCGACGACGTTGGCCAGCGATTCCAGCGACGGCGTGCCCGAGCCCAGCAGCACCGGCACGCCCAGTGCGCGGGCGCGCACCACGGCGAGGTCGCGCGCGTGGTAGCGGAAGCCGTCCTGCTGTTTGTAGGCGCCGTCGTGTTCCTCGTCCACGATCAGGATGCCGGCCTGCGGCAATGGCGTGAACACCGCCGAGCGGGTACCGAGGATGACCCGCGCTTCGCCGTTGCGCGCGCGCAGCCAGGCGCGCGCGCGGTCGCCCTCGGACAGGTTGGAATGCAGCACTTCCACCGGTACGCCCAGCCGTTCGCGCAGGCGGCGCACGGTTTGCGGCGCCAGCCCGATCTCGGGCACCAGCAGCAACGCCTGCCGGCCTTGCGCCAATGCCTGGGCGATCAGCGCCAGATAGACCTCGGTCTTGCCGCTGCCGGTGACGCCGTCGAGCAGGAAAGGCTGGAACTGGCCGAGCATGCTGGCCACGGCGGCGACTGCGGCCTGCTGTTCGTCGTTCAGGGCGGGGGCGGTGGTGACGGTGGTGGCGACGGAACGTGCAGCGACGCGTTCGATCAGCCCGGCCGGTGCCAGTCGGCGAGCGGCGGTGCGCCAACCGGGCAGGCGCTCGCTCAATTCGGTGGCCGCCAGCGGCATGGCGACCAGCGCCTGCAACAGGTCGCGACTGCCACCGCGGCGACTGCCGGCGTCCAGTGCGCTCTGACCGGACACGGTCAGTGCCCAGGTTTCGTCGCGGGTATCGGGGAGTGGGCGAGGTTCGCGCAAGGCCAGCGGCAGCGCGTTGGCGTAGGCCTCGCCGGGGGCGCCGAGCCAGTAGTCGGCGGCCCAGGCCAGGCTGCGCATCAGTTCGGCATCGAGCAGTGGCGCGTCGTCCAGCGCCTGGATCGCAGGCTTGAGCCGCGATTTGCCGATCGCGCTGTCCGCCGCCACGTCGACCACCACGCCCACCGCCTTGCCCCGCCCGAACGGCACCAGCACGCGGCTGCCCGGCACCGCCTGGCCCGTGGCGGGCGGCAGGTAGTCGAACAGGCTGGGCAGGGGAACCGGCAGGGCGACGCGGAGTACGGCTGGCATGCGAACCTCGTGGCGGTCCAGTGTATCGCGTGGACAGCCACTGACGGCTGCAGCCCGATCCTGCAGCTGAAGATCGATCCGGCGGGCGCTTGCCGGGGCCTGTTGCCGAAAACTCCAGGAAAGGCGGGTAAGTGACTAACCTCTTACAGGTTTTCCGCTTATCCACAGCTGCTGTGGATAAGTCTGTGGATGCAACGTGGAGAGCATGCCCCGAAGCGCGTGGCTACGGACCTTTGGACGGCGTGGACAAGTTTTAGTCACGAATAAATAGTGTTTATTTTCAATGCTTTGAAAAATGCGCCCGAGCATGGATTCAGGCTGCAGCAAGACTTGACAAGCGTGGATGTCAAGACATTGCTGCTGTGCAAAACCCCGCGCGACAGCCATTGGGAAGAGCCTCACTCACTGGGCCGCGCCGAGTATCGCCGCCATGGTCAGCACCAGACCCAGCAGCAAGAGGTAGCACCACCCGATGCACCAATATTTCAGCCATGTCATCAGCCAGCCTTGCCGGTACAGGCGCTTCTGCATCAGAAACAGGTAAACGGGCGCCCACAGCAGCAGAATCCGTCCCAGCCAGTTCAGCGGCCAGGTGGTCCACAGCGCGTGCGGCTCCAGCCAGTGGGCGAACACGGTGAGCAAGATGCACAGCAGCAGCCACAGGAACAGGAAGGCCTGGCTGTGCAGGGCCACGATCAGGTGCTCCATGTAGAGCCGTCGCTTGAACACGTAGAACAGCTTCAGCAGCAACGCGAAGATCGGCACCAGAACCAGCATCGCTCCCGGCAGCTTGCCGAAGATGCCATTGAGCATGCGCTGCCTGGCCGCTTCCCGGCTGACCGCATCGCCGTGCTTGTAGAGATGCAAGTTGTCGACGACGTGCTGCGCCATGGCCGTCAGGCGCCGGTTGGCGAAGTCGGGCAGCCAGCCGAGCCGGATCGGTTGTATCGGTTTGAGACGCGCGGATTCATCCGCGGCTTTCGGCGCGCTGGACGGCACGGCCAACGGTGGGGCGTGCAATTCGGCCAGCCGCCGGTTGGCGGCCTCACGCAGGCGTTGCTTGGCCTGGACGGCCTGGGCGGCCATGTCGCTGTCGCCGTAGATTTGCACGGCGTTGAGGGCATTCAACTGGTCATCGAGCCTGTCGCGCACGGCGGTGGCACTGTCGGCGTGCGCAAAGTCCTTGCTGCCGTCGTGCAATACCTCGGACTGGTATTGACCGAGCGTGTGCGAGACGAATTCCGTGGTAGCCAGGTGCAGCACGAAGAACACCAGCAGGCACAACACGAACATCAGCCGGAACGGCGCGATGTAGCGCACGCGGCGGCCGGCGAAATATTCCAGTGTCAGGAAGCCCGGCTTCAGGAACAGCGCGGGCAACGTGTGCAGGATGCGGCTGTCGATGTGCAGCACCGTCTCGACGGTTTCCTCGACCATGTGGTGCATCGGCTTCAGCACGCTGTGCACCGACTGGCCGCAGTGATGGCAGAACTCGCCCTGCAGCGGCTCGCCGCAATTGGCGCAGTGCAGGCCTTCGAACGACGTCAGTTCCTTCATTCCCCATCCCCATGCGGCTCAGCGCGGGATCTTGGCACAAGCCGACGTGCGGGACAGCCATGACCGATGGCTCGGGTACAATGCCCGCCCACCGAGGTATACCTTGTCCATGAAGTCCTTCCGTCCCGATCGTGCCCGCATCGCGCGCGAGATCGGCGCCACCGTGCGCCTGGCCTTGCCGCTGATCCTGGCCCAGCTCGCCGCCATCGGCAGCAACGTGATCGACACCATGCTGTCCGGGCATTACAGCGCGCACGTGATGGCCGCGGTGGCGGTGGGCGCCAGCATCTGGTCGCTGGCGATCGTCAGCGGCATCGGCGTGATGATGTCGGTGCCGCCGTCGGTGTCGCAGCTTGATGGTGCGGGGCGGCGCAGCGAGGTCGGCGCGGTGTTTCGCCAGTCGTTGTGGCTGGCGCTGATCCTGGGCGTGCTGCTGTGGTTTGCGGTACGCCATGCGGAACCGCTGATCCAGCTGATCGGCGTGACCCCGACCCTGTATCGCTCGGTGGGCGAATTCCTGCACGCGATCAGTTGGGGCGCGCCGGCGCTGACCTGCTACTTCGCGTTTCGTGGATTGTCCGAAGGCCTGTCGCTGACGCGACCGTCGATGTATTTCAGCCTCGGCGGGCTGGTGCTGCTGGTGCCGCTGGGTTACGTGTTCATGTTCGGCAAGCTGGGCCTGCCGCCGCAGGGCGCGCGTGGTTGCGGCATCGCCACCGCCACGGTGCTGTGGCTGGAAATGCTGGGCTTTGCCACGTATGTGCTGCGACATTCCGACTATCACGGGCTGGGCCTGCTGGACGGCTTCGAATGGCCGAAGTGGGAACGCATCGGGCACCTGTTGCACATCGGCTTGCCGATGGCGGTGACGCTGCTGGCCGAGGCCAGTTTGTTCGTGGGTGCGGCGCTGCTGATGGGTACGCTGGGCGAAGACGTGGCGGCCAGCCATCAGGTGGCGCTGAACGTGGCCTCGCTGTTTTTCATGATCCCGCTGGGGCTGGCGATGGCGATCACCGTGCGGGTGGGCAATGCGGTGGGCCGTGGCGATCCGGCCGGCGTGCGCTATGCGGGTTTCTGCGGCATCGGCCTGACCCTGGTCACGCAACTGGTGTCGGCCGGGGTGATGCTCAGCGTGCCGCATTTCATCGCCTCGCTGTACACGCATGACCCCAGGGTGATCGGCCTGGCCGCGCAACTGCTGGTGCTGGCCGGACTGTTCCAGCTTTCCGATGGCATCCAGGTGGTCTCCAACGGGGCTTTGCGCGGGTTGAAAGACACCCGCGTGCCGATGGCGATCACCCTGTTCGCCTACTGGGTGGTGGGCATGCCCACGGGCTGGTGGCTGGCGTTCCACCATGGGCTGGGCGCGCGCGGCATGTGGATGGGCCTGATCGCGGGCTTGAGCGTGGCGGCGGTGCTGCTGTTCGTGCGCTTCTGGCGCAGTTCGCGGCATCCGCACTTCGTCGGCGAGAGCCGGCTGGATGACTTGCCGTATATCGCGCCGAGCTTGTGAGCCGGCGCATCCACGCATGAGCCGAAGCCCGGCATGTCGCCGGCACCCCGGTTTCCCGGCAGCCCCATGACGGCCGTCGCGCGAACCGCTACGCTGGCCGGCAAACCACAGGGACTACCGGCATGACATCACCACCGCCGCTGCGCCAACCGCGCCAGCCGAATGGATTCTGGGCTTTCCTGCGCGTGTTCGGGCGCGGCATCAATGGGGTGCGGCTGGTCATCATCAACGTGGTGTTCTTCGGCCTGCTCGGCTTGCTGCTGTTGCTGGTGCTGGGCCTGTATGCGGGGCGGCATGCGGGGCAGGAGGTGGTCGATCACAGCGTGCTGGTGCTGCAACCGCGCGGGCAACTGGTGGAGCAATACAGCGTCGAGCCGTTGCAGCGGGCGTTGGCCGGCCTGTCCGGCGAGGCTCCGAAACAGGTGCAGTTGCGTGACCTGGTCGGTGCGATCGACGCGGCGGCGAAAGACTCGCGCATCACCCGCATCGTGCTGGACGCCAGCCAGTTGCACAGCGGCGGTTTTGCCGCCTTGCGCGAAGTGGGCGCGGCGCTGGATCGCTTCCGTGCCAGCGGCAAGCCGGTGATCGCCTGGTCGCCCAGCCTCGACCAATACCAGTATTACCTGGCCGCGCATGCCGACCGCGTGCTGCTCGATCCGAAGGGCGAGCTGATGATCACCGGGCTGGCGAATTACCGGCTGTTCTACAAGGACCTGCTCGACAAGTTGGGCGTGCAGGTGCACCTGTTCCGCGTCGGCCAGTTCAAGAGTGCGGCCGAGCCTTACATCCTCGACCACGCGTCACCGGCCTCGAAGGAAGCCGACAGCTTCTGGATGGGCGGCCTGTGGGACGAGTACATCGACGAGGTGGCGAAGCTGCGCAAGATCGATCCGGCCGCGCTGCGCGCCGACATCGACGACTTGCCGGCCAAGATCGCGACGACCAACGGCGACCTCGCTCAGTTGGCGCTGGACGAACACTTGATCGACGGCACCGCCACCCGCGCCCAGCTGATCGAGATGCTGCGCAAGCAGGGCGTGCCCGCCGGCAAGAAAGGCTTCGGCATTCGCGAGGTGGGTCTGGCGCGATACGTCGCCGATCTCCCGCACCAGGGCAATGCCTTCGCCGCGGGCGTGACGGTGGTGGTCGCCGAAGGCGATATCGGTGCCGGTCGACGGCCACCGGGATCGATCGGCGGCGAATCCACCGCGGCCTTGATCCGCGCTGCGCGCGAGGACAAGCACACCCGTGCGCTGGTGCTGCGCGTGGACTCGCCCGGTGGCGAGGTGTATGCCGCCGAGCAGATCCGCCGCGAAGTGGCACTGACCCGCGCCGCCGGCATTCCGGTGGTGGTGTCGATGGGCGACGTGGCGGCCAGCGGCGGCTACTGGATCTCGATGAACGCCAACCGCATCATGGCCGAGCCGAACACCATCACCGGCTCGATTGGCATCTTCGGCATGTACTACTCGGTGCCCGGTACGCTGGCCAAGCTCGGCATCGCCAGCGACGGCGTCGCCACCGGCCCGATGGCCGGCGCGTTCGACATCACCCGGCCGCTCGATCCCAAGGTCGGCGCGGTGATCCAGGCGATCATCAACAAGGGCTACCGCGATTTCGTCGGCGGCGTGGCCAAGGCGCGCGGCAAGAGTTTCGATGCCATCGACGCGATCGCCCAGGGCCGCGTGTGGACGGGTCGACAGGCGTTGCAACGCGGTCTGGTCGATCAGCTCGGTGGTCTCGATGACGCAATCGGCGAAGCGGCCAAGCTGGCCAAGCTCGCGTCGGGTTACCCGGTGCGTTACGAAGAGGCGCCGCTGAGCACGTTCGAGCGTTTCCTGATCAGCATGAAGCAGAACGCGATGGTGACCACACTGCAGGGTTATGGCATCCATCTGCCGCGATGGGTGGCGCAGGTGAATGCCATGGCGCCGGACCTGGCGCTGCTGCGGCGGGCCGAGCCGGGCAAGCCGAATGTGTATGCGTATTGTTTTTGCACGCCGCATTAAGCGGCGTGTGCCGGTTGGGGATTGCGGGATGGCTCACTTGCTTGTGGCGGCAGGGGGTGGCTGCAAAGCGGCTCGTCAGCCGGGCTGATCCCATGCGCTTCGTACGATTCAACGTTGCCATGTCATTGTCGCAAGGCTTCACCGTTTTCCATCCCTTCGAGAAGCGGCGCGCGGCGAAGGACAAGGCCCGCAGGGTGGCTGGCATGGATGCCAGCCAGTTCGACGCCAGGGCAGGATGCCCTGTCGGCGAACCCCCGTAGCCGGGCGCGGACCCGCCGGCTCGCAGAGCCGGTGGGCGCGAACGCAGGGTGTCCCTCTTTTGGTTCCGTTTTCTCGGACAAGCGAGAAAATGAACCCGGCTGCCGGCAGGCGGACGGAACCCCGTCACCATAGGTGGCGGCATGCATCCGAGGCACTTCAATCAAGACGACATTTCTTTCGAAGAATGTCTCGGTCCGCGCAAGAGTAACGAGCAAAAGCGGTGGGTTGACCGTTGAGTGGCTGAACAGTCAATCGAGCGTGGCGGCATGCCAGTCGCCACGACGGTGCACGTGGACCGGCATGCCGAAGGTGGCGGTGAGGGCGGTGTCGGTGAGGGTGGCGGCCTTGTTGCCTTGCTGCAGTACGCGGCCGTCGTTCAGCAGCACCACATGGTCGATTTCCGGCAGAATTTCCTCGATGTGATGGGTGACCAGCAGCAGCGTGGTGCCGCCGCGGGCGAGCGTGCGCAGGCTCTCCAGGAAACGGCGGCGGCTGGCCAGGTCGAGGCCGGCGCAGGGTTCGTCCAGCAGCAGTGCGCGCGGGCGATGCACCAGTGCGCGGGCGATCAGCACGCGGCGCGCCTCGCCGGTGGACAGGGAGGCCATCTCGCGGCCGGTCAGGTGGCTGGCATCGAGTTGCTCCAATGCTTCATGCGCGCGCTCGCGCATGGCTTCGGTGACGCGATGGTCCAGACCCAGTCCGCGCGCGGCGAAGAAGCCGGAGACCACCGCGTCGAACACTTCCACTGGCGTGTCGCTGGTGTAATCGAGCTGCACCGCCGGCGAGACGATGCCGAGCAAACCGCGCAGCTCGGCCACGTTCCAGCGCTCGCGGCCGAACACGCGGACCTGTCCGCGGCCATCCTGGCGCGCCAGCGGATAGATCTGGCGTGCGATCAGCTTGACCAGGGTGGACTTGCCCGAGCCGTTGGGACCAAGGATCGCGGTGTGCTGGCCAGGGGCAATGCGCAGGCTCAGGTGGTCGAGGATCAGGCGTTCACCGCGCAACACGCTGGCTGCGTCGATGTCCAGCAGTGGCGTGTCGGGGGTGATGGCGTGTGCGGAAGGGTGGGCGTTCATTCCGGCACGATGCCCGCAAACGTGCCGACTGGCAAGACGATGGACGTCAAGACGTCCAAATGGTGCGTTACTGCGATTGTGCCTCGATCTGCTTGCGCTGCTGTTCGGCCTGCTTGTTGACGATCTTCTGCACATCCTTCGCGCGCTGTTCGTCCTGCTTCATCGCATCCCATGGTGTGGCGACGGAGGCGGCATGGGCCTGACTGGCCGCGGCAGCCTGCGGCACGGGCGGTTTGTCCGAGCAGGCGGCCAGCAGGCACAGGCACAGCAATGGCAACACGACCTTCATGACGAACTCCCCGCTGGATGATGGCGGAAGTGTTGCGCCATGCGATGCACCGGGCAAGTCATCGTGTAAGCTTCGGCGCATGAACAGCCGCATCAACGCGTGGCAGTTGCACGGCCACACCGCATTGATCACCGGTGCCAGCAAGGGTATCGGTTACGCCGCCGCGCGCGAACTGGCGGCACTGGGCGCGAACCTGTTGCTGGTGGCGCGCGACGAGGACTATCTCGAACAGGTGCGGCTGGACCTGGCCGATGATTTCCCCGGCATCGACGTCTTCGCTTTCGGCGCCGACCTGGCCGAGGCGGAAGACCGGCTGGCGGTGTTCGACTGGGTGGCCGACCTGGGCGCGCCGCTGTCGCTGCTGGTCAACAATGCCGGTGGCAATCGACCGATGGCTACGCTCGATTACGCCGCGAACGACTATCGCGAGATCTTCGAGCAGAACCTGTTCTCCGCCTACGAGATGTGCCGGCTGGCGCATCCGCAACTGGTGCAGCATGCCAATGCAGCCATCGTCAACGTGGGCTCGGTGTCGGGCTTCACCCATGTGCGCACCGGCTCGCCGTATGGCATGACCAAGGCCGCGCTGCACCAGCTCACCCGCAATCTCGCCGCCGAATGGGCGGTGGACGGCATTCGCGTCAATGCGGTGGCGCCGTGGTACATCCGTACCCAGCGCACCGACCCCGCCCTGGCCGACGAGGATTACCTGGAAGAAGTGCTGGAGCGCACGCCGCTCAAGCGCATCGGCGAGCCGGAGGAAGTGGCGTCGGCGATTGCCTTCCTGTGCCTGCCCGCGGCCAGCTACATCACCGGCCAGGTGCTGGCGGTGGATGGCGGCTTTCTCAATTTCGGTTTCTAGAAACGAGGACGCGGTGTTTTCCACAGGCGCTGGGGAAAGCCTGGTGGCAAGCCTGTGGACAACTCGCCAATGGCGTTGCCGAACGGTTACTTGCCACGCATTGCGCAAACATTGACCAGGCGTGTGCCGGGCGGCCGAAGTGGCGGCCGGTTTCAGCAGTTGGTGAGTTGCGCGCGCAGTTCGGCCTCGCGTTTGAGCAAGGGCGGCTGATCGCTCTTGAAGGCGCGGCGCAGCTTGTCTTCGTTGGCATCCCAGTCGTCGTGCAGGGCCTGGCAGGTTTCGCTTGGGCTGAGCTCGCGACAACGGTCCTGCACCCAGGTGTAGTTGTTGGCGACCAGGCCTGCCGTGACCTTGCCGTGGCCCATGTGGTTGGCGCCGCTATAGGTTTGCGCCAGTGAGGAGGGCACGATGCCGAGCATGCCCAGCGGCGCGAGGTAGGGCGCGGGCTGGCCGGAGCTGAGGTAGGTGGTGCCGTCGGTGGCGCGCACGCAGCGGTACATCAGCGGCAGTGGCGCGGCCGGGCGAGAGGGTGGCGGTGGCGGTGCGGCGATGGCCGGCGCCGGTGCCGGCGTGTCGGCCACGGGTGCCGCCGGAGCCGGCGCTGGAGTGGGCTGCCGGTCGCGGAGCGTCAGGGTCTTCTGCCGCTGCATGGCGGAGCAGGGCATGCCCTGGTAACTCACCTTGCCGTCATGGCCGGTGCACTTGTAGACCGTGGTGCCCGCCGCCGCCGGGGCAACGGACAGGAGCAGCAGGAACAGCAGGCCACGACGTGTCATGCCGCTGATTCTAAGCCGGCGGCGAACCTGCAGGGCAATCGGGCGCCGGACTCAGAATTCGGCCACGTGTTCCTCGGCGGCGAAACCCAGCGTCACCGCGCCTTCGCCGACATTGACCATGCCGGTGATGCTCATCGGAGCCTCCATCAGCTCGACGTTGCATTCCGCGCAGGCTGCGCGCAGGCGTTCGTAACCGGGCAGTTTCGGCAGTTCGGCGAGATCACCGCCATAGCTCACGCAGACCATCGGCACCATCAGGCCGGCATGCACGCGCTTGGCGGCGTAGCCGAACAGCACTTCGGTGCCGTGCTCGAAGCCGCGGACCTTGCCGACCGGCCCGGTTTCGCCGCGATAGCCGCGCAGGATCGGCTTGATGTCCAGGGTGGAGCCGAGCACGGCGCTGAACAGGCCCACGCTGCTGTCGCCCTTCTTCTTGGCGCGGGCGCGCAGGTAGTACAGGTCGCGCGGCAGCATGTAGCCGTAGGAATTGTTGGCGACGTGGGCCAGTCGCTCGCGGATCGCCGCGGGTTGTTCATTGGCAGCGATCAGGCGGGTGGCTTCGTACACGGCCGGGGCGGAGCCGGCGAAGATGGTGCGCGTGTCGATGATCCGCATCAGGAAGGGGCCACTGATGCCGGCCGGTTCGCGCACGCTGCGATAGTTCTTCAACACCCCGAAGCTGGCCTTGTTCACGTGCTCGTTGATCGGGCTGCGCGTGGCGGTGATGGTGAGGCAGAACACGCAGTCCCGCTCCAGCACCAGCTTCTCCAGGAACAGCTTCTGCACGTCCTCGACCGAACAGGGCTCGGTTTCGGCGGAGTGGCTGCGGCTGCCCAGCTTGAGGTCGAGGAATCGCTGGACCTCGGCCGGCGCGCGGTCGTCCTTGAACGTGTCGTTGTCCACGCGTACCGCGATGGGCATGATCGCAATGTCGTGCTTCTGCAGGAACGCCTGCGGCAAATCGCAGGATGCGTCGATCGCCAACCCCATGCGCATGATTCGGTCTCCGTTGATCGGCAGGCCGAACATAGCATGGGGTGTCGCGCGGGGAACTCGGAAAAATGGAAGGGTGCTCGCGCCGGACGGTTGTCGCCGGGGCTGGCGAGGCCGCAGGGTCACCGCCTATGATGAGTACCATCTTTTGGCATCTCGCCGGCGTGGCGTCGCCGGTAACGCGCAACGAAAGATCGTTGCGTCGCCTCCAGAGCCTGCGCATGAAAGACAAGCAAGAGATCGTTTCCAACTGGCTTCCGCGTTATACCGGCACGCCGCTGGAACAGTTCGGCGAGCACATCCTGCTCACCAACTTCGGCCATTACGTGGACCTGTTCGCCGAGTGGCACGGGGTGGAAGTGCAGGGGCGCGATCGCCCCATGCCCAACGCCACCGCCGACGGCATCACCCTGATCAATTTCGGCATGGGCAGCCCGAACGCGGCCACCGTGATGGACCTGCTCGGTGCGATCCGGCCGAAGGCGGCCTTGTTCCTGGGCAAGTGTGGCGGCCTGAAGAAGAAGAACCAGATCGGCGACCTGGTGCTGCCGATCGCGGCGATCCGCGGCGAGGGCACCAGCAACGACTACCTGCCGCCGGAAGTGCCGGCGCTGCCCGCGTTCCAGCTGCAGCGCGGCGTTTCCACCATGATCCGCGACCTCGGCCACGACTACTGGACCGGCACCGTCTACACCACCAACCGCCGCGTATGGGAGCACGACGACCAGTTCAAGGATTACCTGCGCCGCACCCGCTGCATGGCGGTGGACATGGAAACCGCCACCATCTTCGCCGCCGGCTTTGCCAACGGCATTCCATGTGGCGCGCTGCTGCTGGTCTCCGACCAGCCGATGATCCCCGAAGGCGTGAAGACCGAGGCCAGCGACCGCAGCGTGACCACGCAGTTCGTCGAATCGCATATCCGCATCGGCATCGAGGCGCTGAAGCTGGTGCGCCGCAACGGGCGCAGCGTGAAGCATCTGCGCTTCGAGGAAGATATCGAGGGCGAATGAGCCGGGTATCCGCCGGCCTTTCGTGACGGGTGAAGCCGGGCCGTGTTCCGGACGCCGCAATGGCGTCTGATGCGTCGAAGACGCAGGTTTTCGCGGAAGTGTGACAAAACGAGACTTGTATCGTTGAAATTTTGTTACGGGATGGCCTAGTCTCGAATTAGATCGATTGAAATTTGCATCGGGCGCCTGACGGGTCCGATCCATCGATCTGTCCGTACGCCTTCCATCGCTCACGCGACCGGGGGAAGTACGAGGTCGTACCGCGGCCATGACGCATGGCCGGTCTGTCCGGCCCGTCATGACGTACACCGCAATCGCGCCTCCGGGTTCCGGATGGTGTTCCTTCAACCGGTGGGATCAATTTCATGAATATCAAAAAAGTCACGCGCATGTCCGGGGGGAAACATGTGCAGCGCACGGCACTGGCCTTGGCCATTGCCACGGGTTTCGGCTTGTCGGGGCAGGTACTCGCGCAAGCCACGACCGGCACCATTTTCGGCACGGCCACCGCCGGCGCCGAAGTCCAGGTCACGGGTGGCGCGGGCTTCAGCCGCACCGTGCCGGTCGGGACGTCGGGCCATTACTCCCTTACCGTCCCGGTGGGCACGTATACGGTGAACCTGCTGCAGGGCGGCCAGGTCGTGCAGACGCATGAACACGTCAGCCCGCAGGCGGGCAGCGCGCTGGAAGCCGACTTCACCGACGCCGGCGCCGGTGCCGAGGGCGTCAACGCCAAGAATTTTGCGGCGGTGACGGTTCAGGCCAATGCCTTGCCGGCGATCGACGTCACCTCGACCACCCAGAACACCACCATCACCTCCGAGCAACTCGCGCGGCTGCCGGTGGCGCGTTCGGCAGGCTCCATCGCGCTGCTGGCCCCGGGAACAACCCCGGGCGCGGCGCGGCTGGGCAGCGGTCCGATGGGCGATCCGCTGGTCTCCTTCAGCGGTTCGACGGTGGTCGAAAACGCCTACTACATCAACGGGTTCAATACGACCGATCCGCTTTCGGATACGGGCGGCATCACCTTGCCCTACGGCTCCATCGATCAGCAGCAGACATTGACCAGCGGCTATGGCGCGAAATACGGCCGTTCCGCTGGCGGCGTGATCAGCCAGGTCGGCAAGAGCGGTACCAACCAGTGGCATTTCGGCGGCCAGGTGCTGTGGCAACCGGCGTTTGCGCAAGCAAACTATGTGAATTACCACTATGCGAATCCGCGCTCGACCACGCCGGGCCAGGAGCCCGGGGATCTCTACCGCTATCGCCAGGCCAGCAGCACCTGGAACACGGTCTACGACGCCTACGTGGGTGGCCCGCTGATCAAGGACAAGCTGTACGTGTTCCTGTCCGCCGAGGCGAACAAGACCAGCAACAGCAACGTGCAGCCGATCACTTCCGGCGGTGGCCAGGAAGACTTCTCCACGACCAAGGCGCCGAAGTATTACGCCAAGCTCGACTGGAACATCAACGCGAACAACATCCTCTCGCTGACCGGTATCCAGAATTCGTACCAGACCAGTGCGCCGGAAATCTACGGTTTCGACTACGGCACCAAGAAGCTGGGCGCGCTACAGAGCTACGGCCAGTACAGCAAGGACACGGCCAAGATCTGGATCGCGAAGTACACCTCGTACATCACCGACAACCTGACCATGAGCGCGATGGTCGGCAAGATGCACAATAGCTACTACGTCGAGCAGCCGCCTATCGCCGGGCTGACTCCCGACGTTGCGAATGTGCTCGGCTCGGGCAACGAAAACCCGCTTTACGGCGGTCCCGGCATCACCAGCCTGAATACCAGTACCAACATCAGCAACCCCAGGCACAAATCCAGCGTCACCAATTACCGCCTGGACCTGGACTGGAGGCTGGGCGACCACGATTTGCAGTTCGGCATCGACAACGACAACGACATCGACATCAATGATGGCAAGGCGATGACAGGTCCGGGATTCGCCTGGGATTACGGCAAGGTCGATCCTGGCAAACCTGTAACCTCTGGCGTCTACAACGTGGCGCCGCCCAATACCCAGCCGGGTGGCGAGCAGGGATATATCGTCTCCAAGTACGTCTTCGTTACCAGCGCCACCGTCAAGGTGGCGCAGCGCGCGCAATACATCCAGGACAACTGGCAGGTCACGCCCAATCTGCTGCTGAACCTGGGCCTGCGCAACGACCAGTTCACCAACTACAACCCGGCCGGCGTGGCCTACCTGAGAGAAACCAGCCCGCAGTGGGCGCCGCGGCTCGGTTTCAGCTGGGATGTGCTGGGCGATTCGAGCCTGAAGGTGTTCGGCAACGTGGGCCGCTACTACATCGCCATGCCCTCCAGCGTTGCCTTGCGCGCCGCCGGTGCGCCGCTCTACACGAATCAGTACTACACCTACCAGGGTATCGACCCGGAAACCGGTGCGCCGCTGAATATCCATCCGCTCGCCACCAACGCCCCGGGCGGCGCGGTGCCGAGCAACAACTCGGACGGCACCCCGATCGATCCCAAGACCGTGGCCGCCACCAATCTCAAGCCCGAGTACCAGGACCAGTTCGTCCTCGGCATGCAGCAGCAGATCAATTCGTCCTGGGTCTATGGTGTTACCGGCATCGTCAACCGCATGGGTCGTGCGATCGACGACTGGGGTGACCAGCAGGTCATCTACAACCAGTTGATCGCCCAGGGCGCCAACCCGGCGACCTTGAAGATCTCTGATCTCAACGGGGGCTACCTGATCAATCCGGGCGCGACCAACGTCATTCGCGTCGCGAACGAAGCGGGCGGCTACGACGAGGCGACCATCACGCGTGAGCAAATGGGTTTCCAGAAGCTCAAGCGCAAGTACTACGCGCTGGACATGTACCTGGAGCACCCGTTCGATGGCAAGTGGTACGGCAAGGTGGATTACACCTTCTCGCGCAGCTACGGCAATACCGAGGGACCGGTGCAGTCAAGCATCGGCCAGGGCGGCAGCTCGCAGTCCTCGACCGAGCAGTGGGACTTCAGTCAGCTCATGGAATACGCGGGCGGCGTGCAGGCCAACGACCAGAAGCATCAGCTGCGCGCCTACGGCTATTACCAGTTGGCGCCGGAGTGGAGCGTGGGGGCACAGCTGCGGATCGCCTCGGGTTATCCGAAGTTCTGCCTGGGTGCTTACGGTGTGGACGAGATATCGAAGTTCAACAACTACGGCAATACCGACTACCACTATTGCGGTGGCAAGCCGATGCCGCCGGCCGCGAACGGTCGGACCCCGTGGACGCACCAGCTCGACCTGCAAGTGGCGTACCGCCCACTCTGGGCCGGCAAGAAACTGGGCTTCCAGGTGCAGGTCTTCAACGTGTTCAACGAGCAGAACGCGACCCAGTACGACTACGGCTATGGCCTGACGTCCGCACCGGAGTCCACGTACATGCTCACGGCGGGCAGCGAGCTGCCTCGCTACGTGCAGTTTGGCGTGACTTACGACTGGTAAGCACAGGCAGCATGCCCGGTCCCGACCGGGCATCGTGGCGTATTGGAAAGCCGCCGGATTCGTCCGGCGGCTTTCCTTTGTGCGCAGCGGCCCGGTTGGCACCACCGGTGCGGAACCTTGCCGGATACGTAGTCATGTCGGCCCGGGCTGTGGCGAGTCGCGCAGTGGTCAGCCTGCTCCGTTTTCCTGTTCGGCCAGCGCCCGGCGCAGAGGTTCCAGTTCGCGGGCGTAGCGCTGCCATTGCCCCAGGCCGCGGCGGTGGATGGCTTCGCGGACCTGGGCACTGCTGGGCGTGGCGACCGGCGCGGCATTGTGTTCCGGGTGCAGGCAGGCGTTCTCGAGCGTGAGTCCGCAATGCTGCAGCACTTTGCTTACCGTGTCTTCGGTGCGCTGCACCAGGTCGGCATAGGGCACGTCGAGCACGGTGCCCGGCAGCGCCGTGCGCCAATGCCGCGCGAGCCGCGCATACTGGCTGTGGTAGTGCGCGACGGAGTCCAATCCGTAGCTGTAGGCGGAGATGTTGCCGAACAGCGCCTTGTAGTTGGAGAAGCACACATCCATGGGGTCGCGCACCAGGTGCAGGATCGGCGCCTGCGGCAGCGCGCGCCGGATGAACCCCACCAGTTGGATGTTCGCCGGCAGCTTGTCCACGTACCAGGCCTTGCCCTGCGCGCGCCAGCGGGTCTGGGCAAGATAGCGCTCGCCCAGCTCCCGGTAGTCGATCCGTGCGCTGCGGCGGACGATTTCCAGCAGGCCCGCGTTGCGCGCGGGAGGCACGTCCGCCACCCAGTGCAACTGGCGCCAGAAGTCGATGATCTCGCCGGCTGAGGCCACCTGCGAGTGACTGGAGAGGATGCGATCAAGCAGGGTGGTGCCCGAGCGCGGCATGCCCACGATGAAGATCGGCAGCGGGCCCGGCGAGCATGCATGCACGGGCCCGGATGGTGACACGGGCATGCCGATCAGCGCCGTGGTGACGCGTTCCTCGGCCGCTGCGTCGTAGGGGTTGAGCGCCCGCATCAGTGCGTTGCAGCTCTCCAGCGCCGCCCAGGCCTCGTCGCGCCGGTCGAGGTCGTCGAGGGTCTTGAAGCGGGCGTATTCGAACTCGGCGCGCACGAAGCGCTGTTCCGGCGTGCCGGCCAAGGGCAGTTCGCACAGCCGGGCGGCGATCCAATCCAGACGCTGGGTCTCGGGACGCTGTTTGCGCAGGTTGACGAGGACCGTCAGCGCGTCGCCGAAGCCGGGCCAGCGGGCCAGACAGCGTTCCAGCACGGCATGGGTAGCGTCCGCCTGGCCGCTGAACTGCAGCAGTATGGCGTGCATGAACAGGTCGCCGGGGCCGTCAACGCCGGCGTCGACGGCCGCCGCCATCGTGCGCAGGGCCCAGTCGTGATCGCCCAGCATGAATTGCAGGTGGGCTTGGGTGGCCAGCATGTCAGCGGGTGGCTGGGGGGCCTGTGCCAGCAGTTGCAGGCAGCGCCGGGCAACGGCGATCTCGCCTTGAGCGATCAATCGCTGAACCAGCGCAACAATCTGCGGTGCGTCGTGTGGCAAATGGCCGGCGGCGCGCAGCAGAGGGGCACTTGCTGCGCGGAAATGACC
Organism: Rhodanobacter sp. FW021-MT20; assembly: GCF_041107475.1. Taxonomy (NCBI): domain Bacteria; kingdom Pseudomonadati; phylum Pseudomonadota; class Gammaproteobacteria; order Lysobacterales; family Rhodanobacteraceae; genus Rhodanobacter; species Rhodanobacter sp. FW021-MT20. Next base: position 143,643 of record NZ_JBGBPX010000004.1, read on the forward strand.
TCGATGAAAGCGGGTGCGCGATAGCTCGACCAGGCTTGCGACATCATCGGGAATCCGCACCAGCCGGGCCTCCAGCATGGCCTGGATCTCGGCGAGCCGGGTGGTGTCGGAGGCGGGCGCATATTCGGATGAGTCTGTGGAAGCAGTCATTGCCGGATGGTAGAGCGGTTGGTGCGTGCGCTCAAATACCTGCGGACATGAACGAGTGAATGATGAGCGATCGGGGGAATGCGTAACGAATAGCGAAGATCCGGCAGCAATATGCAACAAATGGCGGAGACTGGCCGATATTACGCAATGAATAGCATTGTGTTATCGCGACATGCCGGGCCAAACATAAAAATTTTGTTGACTCATGCGTTTTTGCGGAGGTATTTTGCGAAGCGGTAGATCAAGCCATGAGGGAGTTCGCAAGTATTTACGGTAAGTAATTGCGAACTCGGGTTTTTGAGTGTCTGCCTCGTTTTTTCGTCGCCCTTCGCGACAATCTCTATTGGGGAGAAATACATGACTACTTGTAATGGAGCCGGTACCGGCGCCGGTAATTTCCGTTGGCGTCGCACTGCCCTGGCGGTGGCGCTGGGCCTCAGTTTTGCTGGTGCCGCGCTGGCGCAGAGCACGGTCGGCAGCATCTTGGGACAGGCGCCCGCAGGGTCGGGTGAGACCGTGGTGGTGAGCAACAGTTCGGGTATCTCGCGCGAAGTGCCGGTGGACAGCACGGGTCGTTTCCGCGTCGATCACCTGCCGGTAGGCAGCTATACGGTAACCCTCAAGCAGAACGGCACCGTCGTCAGCACCCACAAAGACACCTATGTCTCCACTGGCGGCGCCGCCGGCGTCGACTTCACCAGCAACGCCACGGCTGGCGGCAACAGCAATGCGACCCAGTTGTCGGCGGTCACGGTGACAGCCAATGCGTTGCCGTCCATCGACGTCAGCAGCGTCAATTCCAGCACCGTCATCACTTCGGCCGATCTGAAACGCCTGCCGGTGGCGCACAGCGCCGAGGCCATCGCGTTGCTGGCGCCCAACACCACGCCGGGCAGCAGCTACTTCACCGGTCCGTCCGGTGGTGCGCTGGTGTCCTTCGGTGGTTCCAGCGTGTCCGAGAACGCTTACTACGTGAACGGCTACAACGTGGGCGAACCGTACAAGAACCTTGGCGGCTTCCAACTGCCCTACGGCGCCATCGAGCAGCAGGAAACTCTGACCGGCGGTTACGACGCCAAGTACGGCCGTTCCGACGGCGGCGTGATCAACCAGGTGGGCAAGCGCGGCACCAACGAGTGGCACTTTGGTGGTCAGGTACTGTGGCAGCCGCGCTCGCTGGAAGGCAATCCGGTCAACTACCACTATGGCCATCCGACCATTCCGGGGCCGCTGGGCACGCTCACCTATCAGCCGGACGACCCCTCCAAGCCGGGCTCGCTGTACCGTTACCGCAACGACAACAAGTCCTGGGAAACCGTGTATTCGGCCTACCTGGGCGGCCCGCTGATCAAGGACAAGCTGTACTTCTTCCTGGCCGGTGAAACCACCAAGAGCAAGGGCACCAGCGTCGGCAGCATCGACAGCGGCAACGTATGGGAGTACCAAGACAAGCAGACCAAGATCTACGCCAAGCTGGACTGGAACATCACCGACAACAACGTGCTGGAACTGACCACGTTGCGCAACAACACCTCCAATGGTGGCGGCTCGTACTACGACTTCAATTACGACACCCTGAAGAAGGGCGCCTTCTCCAGCAAGGGCGACGTCACCAAGGACAATGCGCAGTTCTACATTGCCCATTTCACCAGCTATATCACCGACGCGGCCACGCTGAGCATCCTGGCCGGCAAGGCCCATTTCCAGGATCCGGTGGTTTACGGCAACACCAGCCCGCTGCCCTTCCTGTCGCAGACATCCTACGCAACGTTGCCCGACGGCAGCCACCCGCACAATGCCCAGACCAACACGACCTGGACCATGCCGGGTGCCAAGAATGCCAGCCGCGGCCTGCGCGTGGACTTCGACTACAAGTTGGGTGGCCACGACCTGATGGTGGGTATGGACAACATGTACCTGACGGCCACGGACCAAGGCCCGAGTCAGTTCAATCCGTTCAATCCGTCGCAGGACTTCTACTGGCGCTATTACCCGACAGTCTATGCAGATGGCAGTCACCGGGTCGACAAGCGCAACATCGGCTGGGCCACCAGCATGTCGACCTCGCAGAAGGCCTGGTACCTGCAGGACAACTGGCAAGTGGCTTCCAACGTCCTGCTGTCCATCGGCTTGCGCAACGACCACTTCACCAACAACAACAACCTGGGGCAGGCGTTCGTCGACGAGAAGAATCAGTGGGAGCCGCGTATCGGAGCGAGCTGGGACGTGTTCGGCGATTCCTCGTTCAAGGTCTACGGCAACGCCGGTCGTTACTACCTGGCGCTGCCCAACAATGCGGCTGAGCGCGCGGCCAACGTTTCCACCTTCCTGGTCTCGCACTGCCATTACACCACGATCGATCCCGCTACTGGCGAGCCCGCGGATCCGAGCAATTGCACGCCGTACGCCTCACCTGATGGCGAGAACGGTGCTCCCAAGGATCCGCAACAGGTCGCCGCGCGCAACCTGAAACCGGAGTACGAGGACGAGTTCATCGTCGGCTTCGACAAGAAGCTGGGTAGCAGTTGGGTGTATGGCGCCAAGGCCATGTGGCGCGACCTGAAGGCCGCCATCGACGACGAATGCTCGCCGGGCCAGATCGCCACCAAGATGACCAGTATGGGGCTCAATCCGGGCGAATACTCCAATTCGCTGTATGGCGCCTCGTATTGTCGCCTGTTCAACCCGGGCATGACCAACAACATGCTGGTGGTGTCCGATGACGGCAGCAGCCGGGTGAACGTGCCAATGACCACGAAGGACTGGGGCTTCACCCGCGGCGCGGTGCGCAAGTACGGCTCACTGAACCTGTACCTGGAGCATCCGTTCGACGGCAAATGGTATGGCCGCATCGACTACACCTACAGCCGTGGCTTCGGCAATACCGAAGGCCAGGTACGTTCCGACTTCGGCCAAGGCGACATTTCCAAGACCGAGGACTGGGACAGCTGGCAGCTGATGGACGGCCAGTACGGCGACCTCATCAACGTGCGCACGCACCAGCTGCGCTTCCGTGGCGATTATCAGATCGCACCGGAATGGCTGCTCTCGGCTACCTTGCTTGCCCAGTCCGGGGCACCCAAGGAATGTCTGGGTTACTTCGGTCCCGATGGCAATGGAGACCCTACTGGCTACAACAACGGCGGTAGCGGCAATTACCACTGGTGCAACGGCAAGCGCGTGACGCCGGGCTCGAACGGCCACACGCCGTGGACGGAACTGCTCAACCTGGGTGTGCATTACCACCCGGCGTTCGCAGACAACAAACTGGGTTTCAACCTGGACGTGTTCAACGCACTGAACCAGCAGCGAGCCACACAGGTTCAGCCGTCGTTCCCGACTTCCTATGACGGCGCCTCCAACACGGTGTACGTGAACAGTTACTACGGCCAGCCGACGTTCACCACGCCGCCGCGCACGATGCGGTTCTCGGTTACCTACGACTACTGATCGGCGAACATTTCGCATCAACCTTGAGCCACCGGCCTGCATGGCCGGTGGTTTTTTTGTCTTGCCGGAAGGGGACGACAGGAAACCGGCAGCCAGTCCAAGTTTGAGTGGCGAACTACCTGTCTGTCGACAGTAGCCCGGCTTGCTGAAGGCGACTGCGCAACGGCGCCAGCTTGTCGCCGTAGAGCGCGGCGCGCGCGGTATCCCGGCGCAGCGGCTGGCGCACCTGGGCGGAGCTGAAGGTAAGCACGGTGCGTGGTGTCTGGTGGAAGGCGAGGCAGGCCGGGTCGAACGGCAGTTCGCAGAAATCCAGCAGTGTGCGGATCTGTTGTTCCGGCGCGTGCTGCAGTGCCTCGTAGTGGTGATCGAACCATTGCTGCGGGAAACGCTTCTGCCAGAGCCGGCTCAAGCGCTCATAGCCGGCGCAGTAGTCCACCATGTCATCCAGGTCGTAACTGACCGGTGGTGAACAGCTGCCGATAGGCTGCGAAGCAGTTTTCCAGCAGGTCGCGCCGAGCATTCACCACCCGGGCCCCGGGCAGCATGGCCAAGGCTGCGCCGACGAAGGCCCAGTTGCTGACGTTCTTGTCGGTGAAGCGCAGATGCGTCGGGTGCTGACCGTGGGCGCGTGCCAGGTAGGTTTCGCCCAGACGGTGCCAATCAGCGGCGGTCGCGGTGGGTACCCACTGGGGGAAGGGCTGGCCGTGGCGTGCAGATTCCTCGTCGAGGATCTCGGGCAGCGTCTGGATCTCGTCGCTACCCGCGACGTCCGGGTGCGAGGCGAGGATCTGCTCGGCGAGGGTGGAGCCGGAACGTGGCAGGCAAACCACGAAGATGACTTCCTGTCCCAGCGCGGGATCCAGCGGCGCGGGCAGCGGGTGGGAAAACGCTTCCGCGATGGCATCGACGCGTGAGCGCTCCTCCTCACGGCTCCAGTACAGGGTTCGCCGCTTCAGAGCGTTGGCTTCGCTCACGACATCGAACGCTGCTGCGTAATCGGCCTGATCCTCCAGCGCCTTGGCAAGGGTGAAACCGAGCAGGATGCGGGTGTCGTCGGAGCCATCGGTCCGGTGAAGCAGGCGGCGCAGTTGCTCCACGTCACCGCTGCCCAGGATTTCGGTCTTGATGTTGCCAAGCGCGAGCCAGGCATCGACATCCTCGGGTTGCCGGCGCAGGGTTTCGCGCAGCATCGCCACGGCGGCCGGAATCTCGCCCAGGTTGGTCAGCACGGTGGCCAGTGCGTTGCGGGCCCTGGCATGGTTTGGGTCGATCGCCACGGCACGTTGCAGGGCATCGCGGGCCGGTTCCATGCGGGTGGATACCTGTAGTGCGCGGCCCAGGTTGTACCAGGCCGCGGCCATTCCGGGTGCGAGCTCGCTGGCACGCTGCAAGCTGGCCAGGCCAGCTTCGGTCTCGCCGGTCTCGAACAGGGCGTTGCCCAGCGTCATGTTGATAACTGCATCATCGGGCCTGACGGCGAGCACGCTGCGCAGGTGCGAGATGGCCCGGGGATGATCGCCGGCCATCAGGGCGGCGATACCCAGCAGTCGACAGGCTTCCGTATTGCCGGGGGCGAGCGCCAGCACTTTGTCCAGTTGTTGTTCGGCAAGAGCGATCTGGCCGAAACTCAGTGCGCGGCCGGCTTCGCGGAGCAGTTGGGCCACGCCGGCCCCGCCCTCGTTTGTGGAGGACGGGTTCATGCTCATGCCGTCATCACCTTTTGACGTTTCACACTGCGCTTCCCGCGGCGTCGGGTGCGTTCAGTGTCGCGTGGTGTAGGCGGCGTTCCATGCTTCCATCCCGCCTTCCACGTTGTGCACCTGACTGAAGCCGTGCGCGGCGAAGCGTTCGGCCATGCCCTGGCTGGAGATGCCATGCATGCAGATGAAGGCGAGTTGGGTGTCCTTGGGGAGGGCGGCGAGGGCGTCGTAGCCTTCTTCTTCCAGGATGCGCGCCTGTGGCAGCGGGGCGAGCTGGGCGCGGACGGCGGCGGGGCGCACGTCGATCAGGGTGATGCTGTTGTCGGCCAGGCGCTGCTGCAGTTCCTGCACGCTGAGCGACTTGATTTCCTGCGCGCCGGGGAACTTCAGGCTGAGGCCTTCGCCCTGCACGGTGGAGACCCAATCGATGACGATACCCTTGGCGCGCTGGGCGCTAGCGGGGTCGAAGTGCACTTCCAGGCCATTGGCGTGCGCCACGATGTCGCCGTCGCCGGCCGGGGCCAGCTGGAAACCGGCGCTGTGGTCGGGGCCGATCTCCAGATGCAAGGCCAAGCCTTCGGCATTGGCCGTGCCCTGGCGGATTGCCTCGGCGGCCTTGTCGGTGATGGTGATTTCAGGCGGGGTGCGGTCGGGCTGGGCCATGCCGAACAACTGGTGCAGTTCGCCGCTGCCGTACATCTGGCGGATGATGTCGGCGCCGCCGACCAGCTCACCCTCCACGTACAACTGCGGAATGGTCGGCCAGCTGCCGAATTCCTTGATGCCTTCGCGGATTTCCGGATCGTCCAGCACGTTGACGGTGTGGTAATCCGGCAGCAGCTCGTTGAGCGTGTTGGTCGCGGCGGCAGAGAAACCGCACATCGGCTGTTGGCGGTTGCCCTTCATGAACAGCACCACGCGGTGGTCCTTGAGCAGGGTTTCGATACGTTCGCGGGTAGGAGTGTCGAGGGACATGGCAAGGCTTCCGGCAAGCAGGCTAAAAGGGAATGGTACCCCTGATATGTTGCTGGAGGGGACAGGTTCAAGGTAGTCCGCCCCCTGCGGCTTGCCCGAATCTCAGGCGGTGGCGTGGCCCGCGGTCTCGTCGTGCAGTGCCGTTTCGAGCATCGTTACCACCTTTTCGCCCTGGCCGGCGAAGGCCAGTTCGATCGCGGCATGGTGGTCCAGTGACTCGATTTTCGTGTTGAACAGCCAGTTCCATACGGCCTGGCGGTCCGGTTCCAGGCGTTCGGCCAGGGTCACGATGCGTCGGATGATTCCGCTGTCCATGGCTTTAGAAGACGTAGGACAGCGAAGCGAAGTAGCTGACCGCATGGTCGGCATCGACCATCGGGCTGTCGGTGACGGCATGGGGCAGGCGTGTGTAGCGGGCGCTGATTAGCGAGAAAGCCCGGTTGTGAACCGCCCCCCCCGTTCGCCCCGAGCGCAGGCACTGCGGGCCGAAGTCGAAGGGTAGCCGCGATGGCGCAGGCGTTGCCGCAGGACTATCGCAGCGCCTGGCGTGCCACCGGCACCGTCGCTTCGGCCCACAGCGTGTACTGCGCCGCGGACGGATGCAGGCCGTCATCGGCGAGCAGCGCGGGATGCTGGCGTGAGAGCCCGGTGATGTCGACCCAGTGGGCGCCGCAGTGCAGGGTTTCGTCGCGGGCGATGGCGTTGTAGTTGTCCAGCTCGGCGCCGATCTTCGCGCAGTCGCGACCACTGTCGCGGGCGAAGGAAGTCACACCCCAATCGGGAATCGACAGCACCAGCACGCGTGACGAACGTTCGCCGGCCAGCGTGATGGCGCGTTCCAGCAGTGCCACGAATTCGCCGCGGTACGCCTCGGCGCTGCGTTCGCGGTACTGGTTGTTGACGCCGATCAGCAGGCTGACCAGTGCGTAGGGCGGGTCGAAGCGGGTGCCATCCATCGCCGCGGCCAATTCGTCGGTGGTCCAACCGGTGGTGGCGAGGATGCGCGGCTCGGCCAGCGGCACGCCTTCGTTGCGCAGTCGGGCCGCCAGTTGCGCGGGCCAGCGCCCGGTGGCCTCGACGCCTTCGCCGATGGTGTAGGAGTCGCCCAGGGCGAGATAACTCAGGGGCATGCCGGGTTCCGGGCTCTTGGCTCCTCCCGCTGCGTGCAGGAGGAGGCAGGGAGGGGGTGATTACGCCGCAGCGACGGTGCGCTCCGGCTGCTCGGTGGCCATTCGCGCCAGCACGCGTTCCATGCGCACGAACACTTCGGCCAGGTCCGCCGGCTGCGGCAGCAAGGTCAGGCGCAGGTGGCGACTGGCCGGCACGTTGAAGCTGGTGCCGGGCACCACGAGCACCGATTCCTCATCCAGCAGGCGCAGCGCGAACGCGTTGTCGTCAAACGTGGCGATACGGTCGGTACGCACTTGCGGGAAGGCGTACAGCGCACCGGCCGGGGCAACCAGGTCCAGATAGTTGCTGGAGGCGACGCCTTCGAGAATCACCCGGCGCGCCTCGTGCAGCCGGCCGCCCGGCGCGGTCAGCGCGTGAATGGTGGGCGCGCCCTGCAGTGCTGCGGGAATTGCCCATTGCGCGGTGACATTGGCGCACAAGCGCAACGCGGCCAGCAGCTGCAGCGCGTCACGGTACTCGGCCGTGCGGGCCGGGTTGCCGGACAGGCTCAGCCAGCCGATGCGGTAGCCGCAGGCGCGATGCACCTTGCTGAGACCGCCGAAGCTGATGCAGGGCAGTTCGCCGGCCACTTCGGCCAGTGGCTGGAACGGCGTGTCGTCATACAGGATGTCGTCGTAGATCTCGTCGCACAGCAGCAGTAGGTGATGGCGCGCGGCGATGGCGACCAGTTGTTCCAGCAGCGCCCGCGGGTAGACCGCGCCGGTGGGGTTGTTCGGATTGATCAGCACCAGCGCGCGGGTGCGCGGGGTGACCAGTGCCTCGACTTCGGCCGGATCGGGCAGGTGGCCGTTCTCCGCCAGGCAGCGGTAATGGCGCGGGGTGCCGCCGTTGAGAATGGTGGCAGCGCTCCACAGCGGATAGTCCGGGCTGGGCAGCAGCACTTCGTCGCCGGGTTGCAGCAGGGCGCGCAGGGAAAGGTCGATCAGCTCGCTGACGCCGTTGCCGACGAAGATGCGCTCCACCTCCACATGGCGTGCGCCGCGAGCACGCTGCTGTGCGGCAATCGCCTCGCGTGCCTCGTCCAGGCCTTGTTCGTGGCCATAGGCTTCGCTGTCGCGCAGATGTGCGGCGATGGCTTCGCGCAAATGGGCCGGTGCCTCGAAGCCGTAGCGGCCCGGATTGCCGATGTTGAGCTTGATGATCGGCCGTCCGGCCGCCTCCAGTTCGCGTGCGCGACGGGTCAGTGCACCGCGGATTTCGTAGCGCACGTCCGCCAGATGCGCACTGGGTTTGATCGAAGCCACCACCGGCATTCCTCGATATCAGGCCCGGCGCCACCGCCGGTGGGCCGATGCTAGCAGCGTGATGCACTGCAGCGCGAGCGTCCGGGGTGGCGCGCACGGGGCCGATTCCGGGCTATTCTCGGACAACCCCCGGACTGGCATCATCGCCCCCCATGACGGACGTCCAGAACATCGAGCGCCTTCGCCGTATCGGCTGGCGTGGCGAACACCTGCCCAGCGGCGACCTGCGACTGGCTCGCGTGGTGGCCCAGCACCGCACCGGTTACGAGCTGCACGACGGCGAGCAGGCCTTCAGCGCGCAGCCGGCCGGCCATTTCCTGAAGCGTGGCCTGGACCCTTCCGAACGCCCCGCCGTGGGCGATTTCGTGGAGGTCGAGGCGGGCAAGCCACCGCACATCGTGCGCGTGCTGCCACGACGCACGGTGTTGTCGCGCGCCGCCGCCGGCGAGCGCTATGAGCGCCAGCTGATCGCCGCCAACATCGACTACGTGCTGGTGCTGACCGGCCTGGATGGCGACTTCAATCCGGCGCGGATCGAACGCTATCTCTCGCTGACCGAGGATTCCGGCGCGCAACCGGTGGTATTGCTGAGCAAGCTGGACACCCGCGACGATGCCGAGGAATTGCTGGCCGCCTTGCGTGCGCGCCTGCCCGACGGCACGCCGATCCATGCCATCAACGGCAAGGAAGCGGCCAGCGCCGAATTGCTGACGAAGTACCTGCAGCTCGGCGACAGCGCGGTGCTGGTCGGCTCGTCCGGCGCAGGCAAATCCACCCTGACCAACACCTTGCTCGGGGTGGACAAGATGGCCACCAACACGGTGCGCTCGCACGACAGCCGCGGCCGCCACACCACCACGCACCGCGCGCTGCTGCAGCTGCCCAGTGGCGGTTGCCTGATCGATACCCCCGGCATGCGCGAACTGAAGCTCACCGGCGAGGAAAACCTCGACCTGTTCGCCGATATCGAGGCGCTGGCCGAACAATGCCGCTTCGCCGACTGTGGCCATGGCAGCGAGCCCGGCTGCGCGGTGCAGGCGGCGCTGGACAGCGGCGAACTGACGCCCGAGCGCTGGCGCAACTACCTCAAGCTGCGCGACGAACGCGAGGACCAGGCCGCCACGCTGGAAGCGCGCCTGCGCCGGCAACGTGGTGGCCGGCCGATCGACCGGCCGCACTCGCCGCGCGGCAAGCGCGAGCGGGAGTGAGGCGTTTGCGGCCCGGTCGCATGGCTTGTCATTCCGGCGCGGGCCCACGGCTGTCCGGAATAATCCTGGGATGTCCTTCGAGAGTGAATACCCGCGCCGCTTGCACGAGATGCAACAAGGGGGCGACTCCATTTCTGGCAGCGACCCCCTCTCCGGTTTGTCATCCCGGCGCAGGCCGGGATCCAGTAGCGATCACGCCGGTCCAAGCCATACGGCTACTGGATTCCGGCCTGCGCCGGAATGACGAGCGAGGGGGCGGTATCGGTACAAGTCATGCGGAGCCACAGGGTTCAAAATTATTTCGGACAGCAGTGGGCGCGGGCCGGAATGATGGTTGTGGATTGCGTTCGAGCGTCGCTGCAATCGCCGATACCGGAAGGCCATGGGCATGAACGCCACTCCCGCCTTGCAACGCTACGCCGATCTCGACCGCCGCCTGCTCGCCGCCGTGCGTGGCATCCACATCCTCGGCGCGGTCGCGTGGCCGGCGTCGCTGGAGCGCCGGATGATCGCCGACTACGCGCAAGGCCGCTTTGCGTTGCCGGAGGTGAACTATCGCCGGCCTGACCTGGCCGACGCGCGTGCCGAATTGACGGCGATCGAGCGCGAAGCCGGTGACGGCGCTGCTGCGCCAACCGATGCGTTGGGCGATTATCTGCGCCGTACCGCGGAGTCCTGGCGCATCGCGGCGGAAATGCTCGAAGCGGTGGGGACTGGCGGTGTCACCGCGCCGTCGATCGCACTCTACGGCAAGCCGGGTGACGTGATCCCCGGCAGCCATCGCAGCAACCTCGACGCGGCACGCTATTTCGTGGAGCTGTCCGACGAGTTGGGCGCCGACCTGTTGGCGGATGACATTCGCGTGGACATCCCGTCCGCCACCTTGCGCGACGAACTGGCCAGCACGCTGGACGGCTTCTTCGGCGCCGGCGTCATTGCCGTGGAACTGGACGCCGAATTGACCGCCAAGGCCGCCGCGGGCGCCACCCGCATCCGCCTGCGTGACGGCACCTGCTTCAGCGAGTACGACCGCCACCAGTTGCTGGCGCACGAGGCCTACGTGCATTCGCTGACCGCGCTGAACGGCCGCGAGCAGCCGCTGCTGGCCTCGCTGGCGCGCACTTCACCGCGCGTCACCGCCACGCAGGAGGGCTTGGCGGTGTTCGCCGAACTGATGTCCGGCGCCATCGATATCGCCCGGCTCAAGCGCATCAGCCTGCGCATTCTGGCCATCGACATGGCATTGAATGGCGCGGATTTCGTCGAGGTCTACCGCTTCTTCCACGAACGCGGGCAGGGCGTGGAAGACAGTTTCCATTCCGCCCAGCGCGTGTTCCGCGGCGTGCCGGTCACCGGTGGCGCGGCCTTCGCCAAGGACAACGTGTACCTGTCCGGCCTGCTCGCCGTGCACACTTTCTTCCGCTGGGCGTTCCGCGAGCAACGCATGGATCTGCTGCGCTACCTGTTCGCCGGCAAGCTGGCGCTGGCGGACGTGCTCAGCCTGGAGCCGCATTTCGCCGATGGAACCCTGGCATCGCCGCGCTGGCTGCCGCCGTGGATGCGTCACGCGCACGGGCTGGCCGGCAAGCTGGCGTTCTCGGTGTTCATCAACGGTATCCGCATGGGGCGGGTCGAGCCGGATGCGCTATCGGCGAGTGTCTGATCGCGCCTCGCGCAGCGCCTGCGTGGATGGCCGCGGCGCACGTTTCAGGCGCGAAACGTTCCAGGCTTGAAACAGCAGACGGTGGGCTGTTTCGGCGACATGTCCATGCCACGCGATGCGTTCGGTCCGACGTGGCCCGGTGCTACCATGAGCCGCACCACCGTGCCGGTGGCTCCCTTCATTACCGCATAGATTCCGACACTTCTGATGGCCCACTCCGAAGACCTGCGCCAAGCCGCGCTCGAGTATCACCGTCACCCGCACCCGGGCAAGATCAAGGTCACGCCGACCACCGCGCTGCTGACCCAGCGTGATCTGTCGCTGGCCTATTCGCCGGGTGTGGCCTACGCCTGTGAAGCCATCGTGGACGACCCGAACGTGGCCAGCGAAATGACCGCGCGCTCGAACCTGGTGGCGGTCATCACCAACGGCACCGCGGTGCTGGGCCTGGGCGACATCGGTCCGCTCGCCGGCAAACCGGTCATGGAAGGCAAGGGTGTGCTGTTCCAGAAGTTCGCCGGCATCGACGTGTTCGACATCGAACTCAACGAGCGCGACCCGGACAAGCTGGTCGACATCATCGCCGCGATGGAGCCGACCTTCGGCGGCATCAACCTCGAAGACATCAAGGCGCCGGAATGCTTCATCGTCGAGCGCAAGTTGCGTGAGCGGATGAAGATCCCGGTGTTCCACGACGACCAGCACGGTACCGCGATCATCGTCGGTGCCGCCGTGCTCAACGCGCTGGAAGTGGTGGGCAAGAAGATCGAGGACGTGAAGATCGCCACCACCGGTGCCGGCGCGGCGGGCATCGCCTGCCTGGACATGCTGGTGGCGCTGGGCGTGAAGCCCGAGCACATCATTGCGTTCGACCGCGACGGCGTGATTTACAAGGACCGCGCGGGCCTGGACCCGGACAAGGCGCGTTACGCGCGCGATACCAAGATGCGCACGCTGGCCGAGATCGTCGACGGCGCGGACGTGTTCCTGGGCCTGTCGGCCGGCGGCATCCTGAAGCCGGAAATGGTCGCCACCATGGCCGACAAGCCGGTGATCATGGCGCTGGCCAACCCGAACCCGGAGATCCTGCCCGAGGACGCGAAGAAAGTGCGCCCGGACTGCATCATCGCCACCGGCCGTTCGGATTACCCGAACCAGGTCAACAACGCGCTGTGTTTCCCGTACATCTTCCGTGGCGCGCTGGACGTGGGCGCCACCGGCATCAACGAGGCGATGAAGACTGCCTGCGTGCGGGCCATCGCCGAGCTGGCGCGGATGGAAGCCTCCGACCTGGGTAGCGCCTATGGTGGCGAGGTGCCTTCGTTCGGCCCCGAATACCTGATCCCGCGGCCATTCGACCCGCGCCTGCTGGTGATGCTGGCGCCGGCGGTGGCGCAGGCGGCGATGGATTCCGGTGTGGCCATGCGGCCGATCACCGACATGGACGCGTACAAGGAGAAACTCGGCCAGTTCATCTACCGCACCGGCCTGATCATGAAGCCGGTGTACGACCGCGCCCGCAGTGACCGCAAGCGCGTGGTCTACGCCGAGGGCGAAGAGGAAACCGTGCTGCGCGCGGTGCAGTCGGTGATCGACTACAAGCTGGCCTATCCGATCCTGATCGGCCGTCCCGACATCATCGACATGCGTATCGAGCGCCTCGGCCTGCGCATGCGCCAGGGCGTGGATTTCGAGTTGACCAACATCAACGACGATCCCCGCTTTAACGACTACTGGCAGCAGTACCACGCCATGACCGAACGTCGCGGCGTTACCCCGGACGCGGCCAAGAACCTGATGCGATCGCGGCACACGCTGATCGCCGCGATGATGGTCAAGCGCGGTGAAGCCGACGCGATGATCTGCGGCATGGTCGGTCGCTACCACAAGAAACTGGGCTACGTGCGCAGCGTGTTCGGGCTGGACCCGGGTGTGTCGTGCACCTCGGCGATGACTGGCGTGATCAACGACAAGGGCGCCTGGTTCTTCCTCGACACCCATGTGCAGGCCGATCCCAGCGCCGAGCAGATCGCCGAGGCCACCATGCAGGCGTCGTACCGCCTCAAGCTGTTCGGCATCGAACCGAAGGTGGCCTTGCTGTCGCACTCCAACTTCGGCAGCCACGACAACCCCAGCGCGGCGAAGATGCGCAAGGTGTGGGAAATCCTGCGCCAGCGCGCACCCAAGCTGGACATGGGCGGCGAGATGCAGGCCGATACCGCGTGGGACGAAGTGTTGCGTCGGCGCATCTTCCCCAACACCACCTTGACCGGTCGCGCGAACCTGTTCGTGATGCCCAACCTGGACGCCGCCAACATCACCTACAACATGGTGCGCGTGATGACCGACGGCGTGGCGATCGGGCCGATCCTGATGGGCGTGGACAAACCCGCGCACATCATCACCTCGGCATCCAGCGTGCGACGCGTGGTCAACATGACCGCCATCGCCGCCGTGGATGCGCAGATCCGCGCCGCGCGCGCATAGCGCGCGCAAAAAAATGAAGTTGGTTTCGAAGCCGGGCGCTACTTCACCCAGTAACGCTCGGCAGGCGAACCCGCCCACCGCCTTCGCCTCCTCTCCCCTTTGGGGAGAGGATTGAGGTGAGGGGTGGGTGCTCGCGGTAGCCTGCAACGAAAGCACGCTTCGTAGCTCTCTCGTCGCCAGCGTGTCCCCTCACCCCAGCCCTCTCCCCGGAGGGGCGAGGGAGTGCCTCTTCGGCACCGTCCTCTCGAACTTGCAGGCCTTCGCCTCCTCTCCCCGTCGGGGAGAGGATTGAGGTGAGGGGAGGGTGCTCGCGATGACGCGCAACGAAAGCGCGCTTCGTAGCTCCCTCGTCGCCAGCGTGTCCTCTCACCCCAGCCCTCTCCCCGGAGGGGCGAGGGAGTAGCTCTTCGGCACCGTCGTCTCGAACTTGCGGGCTTTCGCCTCCTCTCCCCTTTGGGGAGAGAATTGAGGTGAGGGGCGGGTGCTCGCGGTAGCCTGCAACGAAAGCACGCTTCGTAGCCCCCTCGTCGCCAGCGTGTCCCCTCACCCCAGCCCTCTCCCCGGAGGGGCGAGGGAGCGGCTCTACGGCATGCTTCGCTCGCACTTGCAAGCCTTCGCCTCCTCTCACCGCCGGGGAGAGGGCGCAAAGGCAACACCCCATGCGCCACCGCATGGACGCCCATCGACGGACGTCCAATTGGCAGTCGTGTGCCCCGCGGGCTAGACTTGACTGTCAGCCTGCTGCATCCCCCTGCGGCAAGCCTCCCCACCCAAAATCTGCGCCGCACGGCGCCGCGGAGAACCTTCAATGGATCAGCTCGACGATATCCTCCACCAGGACATCGACCCCACCGAAACCCGAGAGTGGATCGACTCGCTCGATGCAGTGATCCATCACGACGGCACCGAACGTGCGCATTTCCTGCTGGAGCGCATGGTCGACACCACCCGTCGTTCCGGCGGCTACCTGCCGTTCGACCCCACCACCGAGTACGTCAACACCATTGCACCGGCGAACGAGGCCAAGAGCCCCGGTGACGCGGCGATGGAATGGCGCATCCGTTCGCTGATCCGCTGGAACGCGATGGCGATGGTGGTGCGCGCCAACCGCAAGCCCGGTGATCTGGGCGGCCATATCGCCAGCTTCGCCTCGTCGGCCACGCTGTACGACGTGGGCTTCAACCATTTCTGGCGCGCGCCCAGCGCCGATCATCCGGGCGACCTGGTGTTCCATCAGGGCCATTCCAGCCCGGGCATCTATGCGCGTTCGTTCCTTGAAGGTCGCATCAGCCAGGAACAGCTCGACCTGTTCCGCATGGAAGTCGTGGGCCATGGCCGCGGCGCGTTGTCGTCCTACCCGCATCCGTGGCTGATGCCGGATTACTGGCAGGTGCCCACCGTGTCGATGGGCCTGGGTCCGATCCAGGCGATCTACCAGGCGCAGTTCTTCAAGTACCTGGAGCACCGCGGCCTGGTTCCCAAGAGCGATCGCAAGATCTGGTGCTTCCTGGGCGACGGCGAAACCGACGAGCCCGAGTCGCTCGGCGCGATCGCGCTGGCCGGCCGCGAGAAGCTGGACAACCTGATCTTCGTGATCAACTGCAACCTGCAGCGTCTGGACGGTCCGGTGCGCGGCAACGGCAAGATCATCCAGGAACTCGAAGGCGCGTTCCGCGGCGCCGGCTGGAATGCGCTCAAGGTGGTCTGGGGCAGCTACTGGGATCCGCTCCTGGCGCGCGACACCGATGGCACGCTGCGCAAGCTGATGATGGAAACCGTGGACGGCGAGTACCAGGCCTGCAAGGCCTTCGGTGGCGCCTATACGCGCGAACATTTCTTCGGCAAGTACCCGCAGACCCGCGCCATGGTCGCCAACCTGTCCGACGACGACGTATGGCGCCTGAACCGTGGTGGCCATGATCCGCACAAGGTCTACGCCGCCTATCACGCCGCCGTGCACACCGAAGGCATGCCTACCGTGATCCTGGCCAAGACGGTCAAGGGCTACGGCATGGGCCTTGGCTCGGGCGAATCGCAGAACCCGACGCACCAGCAGAAGAAGCTGGACGACGAGGCCGTGCGCGCGTTCCGCGACCGCTTCAACATCCCGCTCGAGGACGACCAGCTCAAGGATGTGCCGTACTACCACCCGGGCAAGGACTCGGAGGAAGTGCAGTACATGCTGGAGCGCCGCAAGGCACTCGGCGGTGCGCTGCCGCAGCGCCGCCGCAAGGCCGACGAGAGCTTCAAGGCGCCGGCGCTGGATGCCTTCGAGCAGATCACCAAGGGCACCGGCGAGCGCGAGATCAGCACCACCATGGCGCTGGTCCGCGGCATGAACCTGCTGCTGCGCGACAAGGCCATCGGCCCGCGCGTGGTGCCGATCGTCGCCGACGAGGCGCGCACCTTCGGCATGGAAGGCATGTTCCGGCAGATCGGCATCTACGCGCCGTTCGGCCAGAAGTACAAGCCGCAGGATTCCGACCAGCTGCTGTACTACCGCGAAGACCAGAAAGGCCAAGTGTTGCAGCAAGGCATCAGCGAGGCCGGCGGCATGGCGTCGTGGATGGCGGCGGCGACCAGCTATTCGGTCAGCAACCAGCCGATGCTGCCGTTCTTCATCTACTACTCGATGTTCGGCTTCCAGCGCATCGGCGACCTGTGCTGGGCTGCCGGCGACATGCGGTCGCGTGGCTTCCTGGTCGGTGGCACCTCGGGTCGCACCACGCTCAATGGCGAAGGCCTGCAGCACGAGGACGGCCATTCGCACCTGATGTCCGGCGCGATCCCGAACGTGCGCTCGTACGACCCCACCTTCTCCTACGAGGTGGCGGTGGTGCTCCAGGACGGCGTGCGCAGCATGCTGCAGGACCAGGAGGATCACTACTACTACATCACCGTGATGAACGAGAACTACGCGCACCCGGACATGCCGGAAGGCAGCGCGGAGGGCATCATCAAGGGCATGTACCTGTTCAAGGACGCCGGCAAGCCGAAGAAGGGCGAGACGCGCGTGCAGCTGATGGGTTCGGGCGTGATCCTGCGCGAGGTGATTGCCGCCGCCGAACTGCTGGAGAAGGACTTCGGCGTCAGCGCCGACATCTGGTCGTGCCCCAGCTTCAGCGAGCTGCGCCGCGACGGTTTCGACGCCGAGCGCTGGAATCGCCTGCATCCGGAAGCCAAGCAGCGCGTGCCGTACATCACCGGCCTGCTGGAAGGTCGCCAGGGCCCGGCGGTTGCCGCCACCGATTACGTGCGCGAGTTTGCCGACCAGGTGCGTGCGTTCATTCCGGACGGCATGCGCTATACCGTGCTGGGCACCGACGGTTTCGGTCGTTCGGACACGCGCGAGCATCTGCGTGGTTTCTTCGAGGTCGATCGCTACTGGATCGCCCATGCCGCCCTCGCCGCACTGGCGAAGGACGGCAAGGTCAACGCCAAGGACGTGGCGCGCGCGATCAAGGAATACAAGCTCGATCCGGACAAGCCCAACCCGTTGACTGTCTGAGTCATCGCGTCGTTCCACGAAAAAGCCGCCCATCGGGGCGGCTTTTTCGTGGAACCGGTTCCTTTGCAAAGCCTTCTCCGATGCCGAACGCCCGACAGGTGGAGCGTCGTCATGGATATCGAAAGGTAGGAGCGCACCCTGTGCGCGAATGCCTCGACGCCGATCAAAACCAGGAGCCATCGCGCACAGGGTGCGCTCCTGCCCGGCAAGCGGTCGGCGCGCTCAGTCCTCGTCGTCGCTGCGGAAGGCCTTGCGCAGCAACAGGAACGCGCCCACGGTGCCGGCCACGATCGCCACGGTGGCGGCGGGGTGGCGGTTCACCTGGCGACGCAGGCGCCGATACTGGTAGTTCGCCTCGTCGGCGAGGTCCTCGGCGGCGCGCGACACGCGCTGGCCATAGTCGCGGTTGCCCAGGCGCGACACGCTGCGGCGGCCACGGGCCATCCAGCCCTGGGCGGTATCGCCGACATCCCCGGCATAACGGCGCACGCGGTCGCCGAGGTCGTCGACGCGGCTTTCGAGATCGCGAGACCGGCTCATGGACATTCTCCTCAGGTTGGGACGGCTCACGTTGCCAGCCGACCCGTGAGCCGGGCGTAAACGGGGCATCCGGCCGTTCAGCCCAGCGTGTATTCGCCGCCGCGTTCCAGTGCGCGCTGGTAGGCGGGGCGAGCATGGATGCGTTGCAGGAAAGCCCACAGCTTCGGCCGGCTTTCGTTGAGTCCGCCACGGGAAGCGGCGGCCTCCAGCGGGAAGCTCATCTGGATGTCGGCGACACTGAATTCCGGACCGCCGAACCACACGCTCTTGCCCAGTTCGCCTTCCATGTAGTCCAGGTGCAGCGCGATCTGCGGATCGACGAAACCGTGCTGCACCTTGCCGGCGATGCCCTTGGCAATCGGCCGCGCGAAGAACGGCATCGGTGCGGTTTCGACGCGGTGGAACACCAGTTTCAGCAGCAGCGGCGGCATCGCCGAACCCTCGGCGTAATGCAGCCAGTAGTTGCAGCGCAGGCGCTGCGGGGTGCCATGTGGCGGAATCAGCGTGCCGGTGTCGTAGCGATCGGCCAGGTATTCGACGATGGCGCCGGACTCGGCCAGTACGGTGCCATCGTCGTCGACCACCGGCGACTTGCCCAGCGGATGCACCGCGCGCAGTTCCGGCGGCGCCAGCATGGTCTTCGGATCACGCTGGTAGCGCTTGATCTCGTAGGGAACGCCCAGTTCTTCCAGCAGCCAAAGGATGCGCTGCGAGCGCGAATTGTTGAGGTGGTGGACGGTGATCATGGCAACGCTCCGGCAGTGTTTTTCCAAGTGTAGAAGCCCGCTGGTGGGCGATGCTTTTGCTTTCCTCTCTGGAGCGCCAGAGCAGGAGCATCGCCCGCCAGCGGGCTCCTGCTACATGGGAATGATGGTGGACGAATGATTCAATAGATCTCGCCCACGCAGCAGCGCAGGCTGCCGCCGGCCTTCTCGATTTCGGACAGGTCCACCGCGCCGAGGCGGAAGCCCCATTGCGTGAGCGATTCGCGTTGCTCGTCGCGCAGCGAGGCGGCGGCCACGGCGCTCATCCACACACGGTCGTCGACGAGGGTGATGGCATTGGCAGCGTACGCCTGTTTCTGGGCGGGAGTGAGCCAGAGTGCGCGGTCGCCGTAGGCGCTGGCGATGGCCTGCGGCACGGCCGGATCACGGAAGCCGTCGGCGGCAAGAATCGCTGCGCGGCCGGCGAGCAGGGCGAACACCACGTTGGTGTGGTATTCGCTTTCGGTCAGCTCGAAACAGAACGTCAGGCGCAGGCCGAAGGCCTTGTGCATCGCCTCGGCACCGGCCATGTCGCAGCGTTCGCTGAGGCCGCAGTAGCCGATGCCGCGGGCGCGGTCGATGATCAGCGAGCCGGTCAGTTCGGCGACCAGTTCGTCGCAGCCGGACAGGTCGACTTCATCGTAGTCCAGCATCTCGCCGAAGAACGCGCGGATGTCGCCGCGCTGCGCTTCGCGCTGGCGCACGGGATGGCGCATGCGCCCGATCACCAGCGTGCCGGGCGCGGTGCCGAACACGTTGTTCGGAAACACCGCGTCGGGCGTGGCCGGGTCGCCGGGGAATACGATTACCGGCACGTCCTCGCGCAGTGCCTGCGCCAGCGACTGGTGCTGGGCCAGCGCACGCAGCGGGTCGACGGCCTGGTCCATCGCCATGTAGCGGTTGTCCCGCGCCGATTCTGCGGCCAGGGTGAAGTCCGCCGGCGCTACCAGGAATGCGCTCCGCGCCGTGGCGGCCATGCCGGGCTGCGGCGCGAGTGTCTGGAAGGCTTCGAGGAAGGCGGCGGGCGAGGTGACGAGCATGGCTGAACTTCCCGGGCAGAAATGCGAAGTTTAAACGCCATCGCGATGGCTTGCCGACGCTGCTGTCGCGCTTTGCGCGATGCCGCCTGCCTACAGCGTGTTGGTGGCCGGTTCCACGTCGGCCGGCTCCACATGCAGTTTCTGGCGCCGGCGCAAGGTGGGGAACATCGTCATCCACAAGCCCACCACCACCAGCGTACCGATGCCGCCGAGCAGGGTGGCGTTCACCGCACCCAGCCACGCGGCGAGCATGCCCGATTCGAATTCGCCGAGCTGGTTCGAGGTGTTGATGAAGATCGCGTTCACCGCGCTGACCCGGCCGCGCATCGCGTCCGGCGTATCCAGTTGCACCAGCGCTCCGCGAATCACCATGCTGACCATGTCGAACGCGCCCAGTGCAAACAACGCCAGCAGCGACAGCCACAGTGCGGTGGATACGGCGAACACCAGCGTCGCCGCGCCGAAGCCGGCCACCGAGGCGAACATGATCATGCCCACGCGGCGCTGCATGTCGTGCCGCGCCAGCCATACCGACATCAGCAGTGCGCCCACCGCCGGCGCCGCGCGCAGCAGGCCCAGGCCCCACGGACCGGTGTGCAGGATGTCCTTGGCGAAGATCGGCAGTAGCGCGGTGGCGCCACCCAACAGCACCGCGAACAGGTCCAGCGAGATCACCCCCAGCACGTCCTTGCGCGCGCGAATGAAATGCACGCCGGCGAACAGGGTTTTCAGCGTGGCCGGTTCGCGTTTCGGTGGGGTGTGCTCGTAGCGCAGGCGCGCCATCATCGTGGCAGCGACGAGATACAACGCGGCGGCCGTGAGGTACACCACGCCGGGGCCGGCCACGTACAGCAGGCCACCTACCGCGGGGCCCAGGATCATCGCCATCTGGAATGCCGAGCCGCTCACCGCCACCGCGCGCGGCAGCATCGAGGTCGGCACCAGTGCCGGCAGCAGCGACTGCATCGACGGCGACTCGAATGCCTTGGCCACGCCAATCACGAACACCAATGTGAGGATGCCCGTTTCGTGTATGCGGTGGGTCATGGTCAATGCGGCCAGCAACACGATGGCCGTCCATTCCGCGATCTGCCCCAGCAAGACCACGCGGCGTCGTTCGAACTGGTCGGCCACGTGTCCGGCCGGCAGCGCCAGCAACACCGAGGGAATGAACTGCACCAGCCCGATCAGGCCCAGATCGAAGGCGCGCCCGGTGATCGCGTAGATCTGCCAGCCCACCGCCACCGACAGCATCTGGAAGCCGAAGCCGGAGGCAATGCGCGCGCACCAGAAGGCGACGAAGGCACGGTGCTGCAGCAGCGAATCGGAGCGTGGAGCGGTGGGAGAAGGCATCTGGGGATCCGGGCGGGGCCGCGCATTGTCCCACGGCTCAGTCCGGTCTTTACCGTGATCGCGGGGTAAAGAATATCGAATAGCTGCTTTTTGCTCGTCATCCCGGCGTCGGTCCACTGTTGTCCGGAATAACCCGGGCATGGCTCCCAAGGCGAAGGCGTGGCGATGTTTGCCCGGGATACGGCGAGGAGGTGACTCCACATCGGCTGGCGATGACCTATCGTGCTCGTCATCCCGGCGAAGGCCGGGATCCAGTGACGATCACGCTTGCTCAAGCCACACAGTCACTGGATTCCGGCCTTCGCCGGAATGACGGGCAAAAACCGATTTCGGCATATGCCACCGCACGACTGCGGGTATTCGAAATTATTCCGGACAGCAGTGGGCCTTCGCCGGAATGACGAGCAAGGGCGGGGTGCCTGCGCGCATTGCGCGGCGAAAGCGTTCGTGCCGAATTCACTCGCGCTTACCCGCGCATCCGTCAGAGTGGATGCGCATTCCCACCGAGGAGGTCGTTGCGATGGCTCAATATGTCGAACGTGTCTGTGTCGATCCGGCCGATATACGCCGCCTCGAGTCGCTGGTGGCCGATCTGCAGGGCAACGGCCACGTGTCGATTGTGCAAAAGGACGGCAGCGTGTGCGAGGGCGTGGTCAGCGTACGCCCCACCATGCAGGTGATGCGCGACCAGAGTGGCCGCGAAGGCATCAACGCCGAGTTGCGCCTGGAGCGACCGCGGGAGCCGGCATGGAGCCGGCGCATCTGGCTTGACCAGATCGAGCGGGTCGAGCATCTGGATTCGATCCTTGGCAGTGAATCCTGAGTCGATGGCGGAAAACGATGTGTTTGCGCACCGGCGGCTTGCTCGAACCCGACGCCGGTGCGCAGTGGTGCCGCGGCGCGATCATCCTTTCCGCGTAAAGCCGTCCGCGTTCCATTCCTCGCTGCCGACGCCGTGGTGCACGAAGAACAACCCGTCGGGATCGTACTTGCGCTTCGCTGCGGCGAGGCGCGGATAGTTGCTGCCCCAGAATCCCTGCTGCCAGTCGCGCAGGAAGTAATCGCTTTCCGAGACGTAGGAGCCGGCATCGGGCGCTACGGCGCGCAGCGCATCCATCGTTTTCTCGACGGCCGCCGCCATGCGCCGCGCCATGGCCAAGTCGGGCTTCGTGCCCGGCATGCCGGGAAAGGCGGGGTCGCCGCCGCTGGCGCTGATGGCCAATGCGAAGGCGTCCAGCACCTGTGGGTGGGTGGCGGTGTCGCGGGCGCGGGTGATCGCGTCGGCTGGCGCACCGGCCAGGCCCTTGTTGAAGTGCAACGAGACGCCCTGGTGTTGCGCGGCCTCGAACAAGGCATTCACCAGTGGCGTCTGCTGCCCCGGTTGCAGCAGCGAAGCAGGTAGCCACGCCGACTGGTAGCCTTGGATGAACCAGCCCGCTTGATCCCGGTCGCCGGCCCACACGAAGTGGTCGCGGGGCGCGTTCGGCCGGTCGTCCGACACGATGATATTCGGTGCGTACTTGCGCAGGAATTCGGCGTCCCAGAGATGTTGGGCCGGCGCCGCCAGCGCCTGGAACGGTTTGGTGATGCGGTAGTTCTTGCGCGCGTGCACCCAGTCGACGAAAGGAGCCCAAGTCTGCTCGGCTTGTTGCTTGCTGAGGCCCTGGAACATCATCGAGATGTCGAGGGTGTCGCCGCCGTAGAACTTCATCTGCTCGCCCCAGTGCGGGTTGAACAGCGCGCGACGGTAGAAGTCCACCGCCTTGGCAATCAGCGCGCGGTAGGCTGTGTCGGAATCTGCCTTGATGATGAGGCCCATCCCGCCGAAGAACTCGGGCAGTTCGTACGTGCGCAAGGTCAGCCGCGTGACCACGCCCAGGCTGCCGCCACCGCCGCCCTTGAGGCCCCAGAACAGCTCGGGGTTCGTGCGGGCATTGGCGATGCGCACCTGGCCGTCGGCGGTGACCACTTCGGCTTCCAGCAGGTTGGAGGCCGCCGTGCCCCAGTTCTTGGAGAAATTGCCGAAGCCGCCGCTCTGCACCAGTCCGGCCACGCCGACGGTGGTGCAACCGCCGCCTTGCACGTAGCGGCCACCCTTGGTGGTGACTGCATCGTAGGCGTCGATCCACATCGCGCCTGCCTGCACGGTCACGGCGGGTTGTGGCGCGAGGTGACCGGCGCAGCCTTGTGGCACGAAGGCGTCGTGCAGGCTCACTTGGTTCATGTGCCGCGTCCACACCAGCAGCGAATCCGGCGCGTCCGAGGTGCCCTGGTAACTGTGGCCGCCACCTTTCACCACCAGCCGCAGGTGGTGCTGGCGCGCGAAATTGACCGCTGCGACCACATCGGCCGTGTTCTCCGCCGCCACCGCATAGGAGCTGGGTTGCGAAGTCCAGGCATCAGCCCAGCCGCTGGTCAGGGTCAGAGCGGGGTTGTCGCCCACGGCAAACGGGTTGGCGAGTTGTTTCAATGCCGGCGACGCGGCGCCTTGGGCGAACGGGGGCTCCAGCTTCAGCAGCCGGCCGCCGACGTCGCGTTTCAGTCGTTCCCATTGCGCGGTCGCCGGCCAGCCGGTTTGCCCCGGACGCACCCGCGAGCGCAGTGTTGTCGCCAACGAGCCGGCGCCGTGCGCCAAGGCGGTGCCGCTGCGCATCAGCAGCGGCAGCAGGGGCAGGGTGGCGGCTGCCTTCAACAGGTCGCGTCTTTTCATCGGGTGGCTCCACAGTGACTGGGCATGGCCGCAGCGTGGCCCTCGATCGCGGCCTTTCCCAGCGCGAAGTGACGAATCGCGGGTGCGCAGGGACGAACCGATCCCGCCGCGTGACGAGGCACATGGGGATTTCGCCAGCGCCACGTAGAATCGCCGGCATGAGCGAACAGGCGGATGTCGAATATCGGGATTTCCAGCGTTGGGGACGACCGGCCGAGGTCGCCTTCTGGGTGGCTCTGGCCATTCTCAACACGGTATTCAACGGTATCGTCGCGCAGATCGATCATTCCCGCACGGCGGCATGGGAACCGTGGGTATGGGAGTCGAGCAGCTCGCTGTTGGTCCTGCTGCTGATTCCGTTCATCCAGGTGGTGGAGCGGCGTTGGCCGTTCCGCTTCGATACCTGGCGCCATAGCCTGCCCCGTCATCTGCTGGCCAGCCTGGCGTTCAGCCTGATGCACGTCGCCGGCATGGTCGAGCTGCGCAAGCTGGCCTATGCGCTGGTCGGCTGGCATTACCGCTTCGGGGCGTGGTGGCCGAATTTCGGTTACGAGTACCTGAAGGACATTCGCAACTATTTCCTCATCATTGCGCTGATCTGCCTGTCGCGGCTGTGGCTGCTGCGCAAGCAGGGCGAGGCGACGTTGCTGGCCGAGCCGGACGAAGGCGTGCCGGTGGAGCCGGTGGATCGACCCGAACGCTTCCTGGTGCGCAAGCTGGGCAAGGAATTCCTGCTTGCCGCGCGTGAAATCGAATGGCTGCAGGCGGCGGGCAATTACGTGAACCTGCATGTACGCGGTCGCGATTATCCGCTGCGCGCCACCATGGCCGGCATCGAGGAGCGGCTCGATCCGGCGCGCTTCGTGCGGGTGCATCGCAGCTATCTGGTCAACCTGGATTACCTGGCCGAGATCGAGCCGCTGGACACCGGCGACGCACGGCTGCACCTGCGTGATGGCGCGAAAATTCCGTGCAGTCGCCGCTATCGCGCCGCGTTGCGCGAGCACGCCGGTCAGCCCGCGACAGTGGAGTGAACTTGCACAGCGGCGCCGGCTCGTTCCAAGCTAGGCATCTGTTATCCAGGAATCTGCCGACGATGATGAAGCCGACCTTCCGCCATGGTCTCGTTGCGCTTGCCGTGTGCGCTGCGCTGGGACTCGCCGCCTGTTCGCAGCAAGGCGGCAATGCGTCAGCCCCGGCCAGCGGTGCGCAGGCGCAAGCCCAGGCCAGGCAGGCCGATGCGGCGCGGCAGCTGGCCACCTATCGCGAACTGCTGAAGATCAAGAACGACCAGATGGCAGCCTCGCTGGGCCAGGACATCGTCAGCCGCTTCCCGGACAGCGCGGCGGCAAAGGAAGTGCAGCAGACCTTGCCGGACATCCAGAAGCGCTGGAAGGCGGAAAGCGAATCGCGTCGACTCAAGGGCTTGTGGCTGTATCAGCTCGGGCCGATGGAAGGCGGCACGCAGTCCACCGCAGCCATCTACAGCAGCGAGCCGGGCGGCAACGACGCCGTGCGGCTGGTGCTGCGCCGGCATTCGGACTGGGGCCAGAGCGTGTTCCTGTTCGGCAGCGGCCACGGCTTCGTGTGCAAGGGCAATTGTCTGATTCCTGCAACCTTCGACGGCAAGCCGCGCAAACTGCGCGCCTATCGGCCCAACGGCGGCGAACCGGCCCTGTTCATCCGCGACGACCAGGCCTTCATCGACGCCATGGCGAAAACGAAGAAGATCACCATGGACGTGACCCTGACCGATGGTGACAAGCACGAAACGCTGACCTACGAGGTGGCGGGCTTCGAGCCGGCGAAGTGGCAGAAGGTGACCATGCACAAGGGCGGCAAGAAGAAATAGGCACGTGCACGGCGCGGGTGCTTGCGCGTTGTAATGGGCAGGTTTCCAGCGGAGGTAGCCACCATGTCATGCGTGCGGGTATCGATGGCCATCGTCCTGGCCGGCCTGCTGGCAGCCTGTTCCAGCGTGCCCTATGCGCAGCGTCAGCAGCAGCGCCAGGCTGCGTACCTCGCGGCAGCCGGCGCGCCGGTGCGCAGCTTCCGTTTCTTCGCGCCGTTGTGGTCGTGGGAGCCGCTGAGCGATACGCAGCTCGCCGTCTACACGCGGCCGAACAAGGCCTGGCTGCTGGATGTGGGTGGCGCTTGCCAGAACCTCGAATTCACCAACGCGATCGGGCTGACTTCGAACCTGGACGAAGTGTCGGTGAATTTCGACAAGGTGCTCACCGGGCATCGCGACTTTCCCTGCACGATCACGCGCATCCGCCCGGTGGATGTGGCGCGCCTGAAGATCGAGCAGGCGAAACAGCGCAAGATCGAATCGGAACCGCGCACGGCGGCGCCGGTCCGATAGCGCACAACCGAACTACGAACGCGCGGGCTCCGGCGCCAGCGCGGCATGGGCGCGTGAGGGCAGCGGCCATACGCGGTGGCTGAATCGTGTCAGCGGCCTTTCCAGCATGTCGTGCAGGCGTGGTGACAGATCCAGCGGCTTGAGCAGCATTCTTGCCGTGGTGTTGGCGCCGAAATGGGCGCGCAGGCGCTGATGGACGCGGTCGGCGAGCTGCGCGCGGCTGGCCGGGTCGGCGACTTGCTGCGGATAGCACTGCGCGAACACCGGCTGGAGCGCCGCGTCATGGTTCGGCGCACGTCCGCGCCGGGCCTGGCCCAGCATGGCGCGAAGCATCCGGTAACGACCGGTTCCTTCTTCGGTGCGGCACTGCTCCAGTTGCTGGCAGAAGCGGTTGAAGTGACGGACTTCGTCGCGCTTGATGCAGGCGACCAGCTCGCGCAGCACCGGTTCGTCGGTGATCTCGCCGAGCGCGCGGTAATGGCTGGCCACGCCGGCGCCGATCACGCAACGTGCGGCCAGGGTCAAGCCGCGCTCGCGGTAGAGCTCGGGCGGCTGCACCACGGCGGCATCGAGACAGGCCTTGAAGCCGGCCTGCCAGTCGTATTCCGGCCAGACATGGCGCACATAGGCGGCCAGGGCATGGCCGTGCTGGCACTTTTCCGGTTGCCAGCATTGGCGCAACCACGCTTGCCATGCGCGGTCACCGGCAAACTGCTTGACCAGTTCGTGCATGTGCGGCTGTGCCGCCTGTTCGGCGAACGACGCGGCGCAGACCAGGAAGAACAGGTCTTCGTCGTGGCGGATGCGCGCGACGTCGATGCGCGTCAAGTCCAGATTTTCCAGCGTCCACGGCTGGGCGTCGGTGGTGTCCACGGTGGGGTTCCTGCTGGGGGAATGGGCCGGGAACGGGGCGAGAAACGCCGCAGAGTGACCTGGCGATGAGCGATCCAGCATAAGGGCCGGACCGCTGCGTGGATTAACGCGAACCGACTCGCCGGTATTTTCGACGAGGTGCCGGTGTCAACGCACCACGGTCACCGGCACGTGCGCACGCGCCAGCACGTCGCCGGAGACCGAGCCGAGCAGCCAGCGCGCCAGCGTGCCGCGGGCGGTGTGACCAATCACGATGTGGTCGATGTCGTGTTGCTGCACCTGGCTGAGCAGCACGTCGCCGGGACTGCCGTGGGTGACTTCGAGGTCGATCAGGCCAGCGGCATCCGGCTCCAGCGTCTTCAGTTCGTCGAGCAGGTCCTGCGCACGTTGCGCGCCGGCATCGGTCATCATCAGCGCGCAGGTGTCGCCGCCCTCGGCGACCTGCAGCACGGACACCACGCGTACGCGGCCGCCGCATGCCCGCGCCACTTCCATCGCGAAACGGAATGCCTGTTGCGAGGATTC
The DNA here is from genome assembly GCF_041107475.1 of Rhodanobacter sp. FW021-MT20. Lineage (NCBI taxonomy): Bacteria > Pseudomonadati > Pseudomonadota > Gammaproteobacteria > Lysobacterales > Rhodanobacteraceae > Rhodanobacter > Rhodanobacter sp. FW021-MT20. Next base: position 171,389 of record NZ_JBGBPX010000004.1, read on the forward strand.
GGAACCGTCGTAACCAACCAGTGAATGTTTGAGCATGTTTTCTCCATGGGTGACGGCGTCGAGCCTGCGTGACGAAGTTTGCGCGCCCTGTTGTTAGTGAATCATCAAGGCATGCGTGACCAAACCCCGGCGACGGCACCTGCACGCCGCCGTCACGCTGCCGTGCGGGCGCTGAACAGGTATTCCGGTTTTGTCTGTTCGTTCACTTGTTGCGTCAGAGACTGGACGCTTAACCGGCGATCACGCCAAACGTAAGGAGAGGACCATGAGCAAGCGTACCCTTGGACTGACGGCTGCCCTGATGCTGTGTGCGGGTGCGATGACGGCGTTGCCGGTGGCTCCCGTGCATGCGGCCGAAACGGCGAAGGTGGAATGTCACCTGAAATTCAAGCTGTCCGGCTGGTCGCTTATCTACAAGCACGCCGAGGGCACTGGCTTCGTGACTTGCGACAATGGCCAGAGCGCACCGGTGAAGATCAGCGTGGTCGGCGGTGGCCTCACCGCGGGCAAGTTCCGCATTGACCATGGCAAGGGCGAAATCAGTGATGTGCGCAGCATCGCCGACGTATTCGGCGATTACGCCCAGGCGGGCGCCGAGGCCGGCGTGGTCAAGAGCGGCACCGCGCAGGTGCTGACCAAGGGCACCACGTCGCTGGCGCTGGCTGGTACCGGCGAGGGCGTGAACCTTGGCGTGTCGGTGGGCAAGTTCACCATCAGCCGCCGCTGATCCTGGCAGGCAACGCGACGACGAAGGGCGCCTCCGGGCGCCCTTCGTCGTATCGGCGAGGCGAGCTCGCACGCCCGGTTCGCCGCGAAGTACCATGTAACGTCTCCATGACAGACCGGGTTCGGTGACCGGTTTGCAGTACGCCTGGCGCACCTCGCGCCTGGTCGATCCATACGGGTTTCGTCGCGAAGGTCTGTCGTGACGTGGGTTTGAAAGCGAATTCCGGCCTGGTTCTGCATGACCTGGCCTCATCAAGAAAGGTGGTTTCCCGATGCCATTCACCATGCGCACGAGCGCATCCTCGTCAAGACTGGCGCTGTGGCGCATCGTGCTGTGGCTGATCCTGCTGCTGGCCGCGTTTGGCTGCCTGCAATACGTGCATCACGCACAGGAAGTGTGGGCGCACCTGAAGGCTTTGGGGTCTGGCGATGCGCAAAGGGCCGCGGGGCTTCGCGTCATGCTGGCCTGGGATGCCGGGTACCTGTTGGCGGCCTTTGCACTGATCGTGTTGTGCGCGGGCGGCATTCTGCACCAGGCCTGGTCGCGACTGCCGCTGCAGGTGGCTGCCGGAATCCTGGCGGCGTGGTCGGCATTGAGCGGCTTGTGGCTGTTCCAGCAATGGCACGGTTTTGTCGATTCGGCGACGGCGATGGCCGCTGCCGCCGGCCCGCAGGGGGCGGTGGCGTTGCAGGCGCTGCTGGACCATGCGCGGCGCAGTTACCACATCGGCCTGGCACTCAAAGTGGTTTCGGTGCCCGTGCTGGTATGGCTGGCGTGGCGGTTGGGCCAGCCGTCGGTGAAAGCGCAATTCCGTGGGCGCAAGGATTCGCTGACGCGCTGAATCCAGCGGCGTGGCCGGCCCGGGTTCAGCGCGGGTTCGCTCGCGCCGGGGTATCGCTGTGCGCTGGAATCCGCCGGAAACCCGTCATGCGTCATCTGCCCCTCATCCTGTTCGGATTGTTCGCTGCCGCGACCAGTGTCCATGCGCAACAGCTGGCGGCGACCTGCCACGCCAGCAGCAGCTACGACCTCACCGTGCAGGCGAACAGCCTGCTGTTCGACCGGCCCGCCCCGGCACCGCGACGGGTGCTGCTGGAGGACGGCACGCTGCGGGTTGATGGCCAAGCGGTGGCGCTGAATGACGAAAACCAGGATCGGCTGAGCCTGTTCGAACGCAACCTTCGTGCGCTGGTGCCACGGGTGAAGGCCGTGGCCGACCAGGGCGTGGACGTCGCGGTGCAGGCCATCCGCAGCGAAGCGGGCGGATTGAACCTGGGCGCCGATACGCGTGCCGAACTGGATCGCCGGCTGGCGGCGGATGCGGCCGACCTCAAACAGCGCATCGCGGCCAGCCAGAGCACCCACGACTGGCACGGTACCGCCGCCAACCAGTATGCCCAGCGCCTGGCCAGCGACATCGTGCCGCTGCTGGCGGCCGATCTTGGGCAGCAGGCGCTGACCGCGGCCATGAGTGGCGACCTGCAGGGTGCCGCCGCCCTGCGCGACCGCGCCAGCAACCTGGCCAACACATGGCCGGCCCGCCTGCAGCAACGCATGCAGGTGTTGCGCCCGCGGATCGAGGCCTTGTGCCCGGACATCCAGCGCCTGGCCTCGCTGCAGCAGGGGATCCGCGACGATCAGGGGCGGTCGCTGGACCTGCTTGAGGTAGGCCACTGAGTCGCCCAACCTTGAACGGATTCTGAGTGCTTTGCCCACGCGCGGGGCGGGTTAACCCTGCGCTAAGTGGCCGGGTCCGAAACTGGCAACCAGTTCCCCATGGACAGGAGGCGGCCCCGTGTCGCCCGTATCGCAACATCCCGTATCGCGACACGCTGTATCGCGACACCCTTGGCGCAACATGATCCGTCGCAGTCTTCACCTGCGTGCGGCGTATCGTCGTGCGGCCATCACCGTGGACGAACCGGGTCTGCGCAGCGTGCTGCTGGAAAACGCGGAACTGCTCGATCAGCTGATTGCCGAATGGCGTGCGCAGGGCCGCGAGCCGGTGGCTGCGCAGGCTCCAAAGGCACACTGGATGGACGCAGTGCAATCGCGCATCGACGCCTGGCGCTGGCGCGCGATACCGCGCAGCGACGTGTTGTGGATTCGCCTGCTGGCTCGCGACGAAGCGGCCTTGTTGCGCAGCTTCGAGCAGGCGCTGGCCACGGCGTCGACCGATGCGGCACCCCTGCTGCATCGACAGCGTCCGCGACTGGATGCCCTGCATCGCGACATGCGCAGCCTGGCCCGCGCGGTGGGCTACTGAAGGCCTGTTATCGTGCCCGGGTGTCCGGATGCCACGAGGAGGCTTCAGCATGTCCACGACACCGTCCCGCGCCGACGCGTTGCTGGATTTCTGGTTCGCCGACAAGCAGGCCAAACGCTGGTTTGCCAAGAGTGCCGCCTTTGACGAACAGATTCGGGCCCGCTTCGGCGCCGAGGTGCAGGCCGCCGCGGAAGGTCGCCTCGATGCATGGGCGGACACGCCGCGCGGCTGGCTGGCACTGCTGATCCTGCTCGATCAGTTTCCGCGCAACCTGTATCGGGATGACCCGCGCGCGTGGGCGCAGGACGTCAGTGCGCAGCGGCTTGCCTTGTCGGGCATTGCCGAAGGTTTCGACCGCCAGCTTCCGCCGCTGCAGCGCGGGTTTGCCTACATGCCGCTGGAACATGCTGAAAATGAAGGCCTGCAGCAGCGTTCGGTGGCGTTGTTCGAGGCCTTGTACGCGGAGGTGACGCCGGCGGAGCGCCCCCGTTTCCGAAGTTCGCTGAACTATGCTCGGCGTCATCGCGAAGTGATCGCGCGCTTCGGCCGCTTTCCACATCGCAACGCCGTGCTGGGTCGACCGAGCACGGAGGAGGAACTGCACTATCTCGCGCAGCCAGGCGCGGGGTTCTAGGAGCTTGGGTGGTAGAAACTTTCGAGGCGAAAAAGTGGCTGCGTGAGGACAGATTTGACCAGCTTCGCTGTTATGAAGCGCTTCGACGATTCGCCGGCCCATAGTGGTTCTATGGGCCAGGAAGCGACGGAGATATGGACCACGCAGACACTTTTGCAGCCCGGAAGATTTCTGCCGCCCACGCTCCTGGCAGTCCAGGATCCGCTCGGCGGCGTGCCGGGCTTGTGCAACGACAGACAGGGAGACGTCATGCCTCATCGTATGTGGGTGTTCGTGCTTTTCGGGTTCGCGTGGATCGCTTGTGCCGGCGTGGCGCAGGCCTCCGACAGCTTGCGCGTGGGCAATCGATTGCTGATGGTGGGCGACACTGCGGCGCACGTGCAGGAATTGCTGGGGCGCCCGTCGTATCGCGCGCATCGCGGCAGCTCGCGAGGTCGTCATCGCCGGGGAACGAGAGGCCGCAGCAGCTCGGGCGGCCAGCGCTGGCAGTATCGGCGCGACGGTCACGTGATCGTGGTGACCATCGTCGATGGCCTGGTGACCGATATCGACGAACGCCGGTCCTGAACCGACGTCGCCGATGAGGCGGAGGGCGTTGGCGTCAACAGGCGTTGCGCAACTCCGCCAGCAAGGCTTCGCCAAGCCAGGGTCGCGGCTGCTGCTCCGCTTCGCGAATCAAGTCGACCAGGCGCGCGTTGACCGGGGCACGCAGGCCGTGTGCCTCGGCCAGTTTCACCACTTCGCCGTTGATGTAGTCCACTTCGGTACGCCGACCCGTCTGCAGATCCTCCCAGGTGGAGGAGCGTGCCAGCGGGTCGATTGCCAGCATCGTGGTGGCGATGCGGCGGAACAGCAGGTCGGGCCATTCCAGCACGCGCGGCAACCAGCCGGGCGGCAACGGTGTGAGTCGCGCCGGGCGGATCTTCGCGGCATCAAGCACGTGCAGTGCCTCGCGCTGGGCCAGTGCCAGGCAACGCCGCCATGCGCGTTGCGACAGTTCTTCGCGCAACGGCAAACCGCTCAACGCGTTCAGCGCGTTGTTGAGGTTGAGCAGCAGCTTGGCCCATTGCACGGCGGGCATGTCGCTGCGCGGTTGCAGCGGCAGGCCGGCGCTGGCGAAGGCCTCCATGAATGGTGCCAGCGCGGGCGAGTCCTCCACCATCAATGCGCCGGATGAGGCCTGGTGGAATACGCCGGGCGAAGTTTGCACCACGTTGAACGGCACCATGCCGGCCAGCACGGTATGCGCCGGCAGCGCCGCGCGCAGTTGCTGCGCGTTGTGCAGCCCGTTCTGGAAGCTGATGACCACGGCACCGGGTGCGAGCACGCCGGCCAGCTTCTCCGCCACTTCCGCCGTGGCGGCGGACTTCACCGTCACCAGCACCAGCTCGGCGTCGACGGCGGCACTGGCATGCGTGCGCAGGTCCAACGAGTCGACGGCGACATGCCGCTGATGGCCGCGGAAGTCACTGGTGCCGAGACCGTGCTCGTTGAGCACGGTGATCATGTACGGCCGGCAGATCAGTCGCACGGCGGCGTGGCCGTGCAGACGTCCGCCCAGATAGCAGCCGACCAGGCCGGCGCCGTGGATGGCCATGCGTGGCAAGCGGCTCTCGCTCATGCCACGGCGGCCGCAGCGGCGCGCCCGGCGATGCGCCCGGAAAACAGGCAACCGCCGAGGAAGCTGCCCTCCAGCGAGCGATAACCGTGCAGGCCACCGCCCCCGAAACCGGCCGCTTCGCCGGCGGCGTACAGGCCAGGCAGCGGCTGGCCGTCGTGGCCCAGCACGCGGGCCTGCAGGTCGGTTTCGAGGCCGCCCAGGGTCTTGCGGGTGAGGATGTTCAGGCGCACCGCGATCAGCGGTCCATGCGAGGGATCAAGCAGGCGGTGCGGCTTGGCCACGCGCACCAGTCGATCACCGCGGTAGCGCCGCGCATTGTGGATCGCCATGACCTGGCTGTCCTTGCTGTAGGGGTTGTCGAACTGCCGGTCGCGCGCCTCGATTTCGCGGCGCAGTTGCGCCGCATCCAGCAGTGCGTTGCCGGCCAGTGCATTCATGCCGGCCACCAGTTCCTCCAGCGTGTCGCGCACGACGAAGTCGCGACCGTGCTGCTTGAACGCCTCCACCGGTGCCGGCGCGTGCTTGCCGATTGCGCGCTTCGCCACCTGGCGCCAGCTTTTGCCGGTAAGGTCGGGATTCTGCTCCGAACCGGACAGCGCAAATTCGCGCCGAATGATCGACTGATCGAGCACGAACCAGCTGTAGTCGTGGCCGGTATGGCGCAGGTATTCCAGCGTGCCCAGCGTGTCGAAACCCGGCCACAGCGGCCCGGGCAGACGCTTGCCGGTGGCGTCGAACCATAGCGACGACGGCCCGGGCAGGATGCGGATGGCGTGCATCGGCCAGATCGGGTCCCAGTTCTCGATGCCTTCCACGTAGTGCCACATGCGGTCGCGGTTGATCAGGCGCGCGCCGGCGGTTTCGCTGATGCCGAGCATGCGGCCATCCACGTGCGCGGGTACGCCGCAAAGCATGTGCGCCGGTGGCGTGCCGAGCCGTGCCGGCCAGTTCTGGCGCACCAGTGCCTGGTTCCCGCCGATGCCGCCGGAGGCCACGATCACCGCCTGTGCGCGTTGTTCGAAATCGCCCGCTGCCGCGCGTGAGCTGGGCTTGCCGCGTGCCGCGGCATCGTCGACCAGGCGCGTGCCGCGCACGCCGACGACGGCGCCGTTTTCCACGATCAGCTCGTCCACGCGATGGCGGAAGTCGAAACGCAGCAAACCTTTGGCCACGGCTTCGCGGGCGCGGCGCACAAACGGTTCGAGCACGCCCGGCCCGGTGCCCCAGGTGACGTGGAAGCGCGGCACCGAGTTGCCGTGGCCGATCGCGCCATAGCCGCCGCGCTCGGCCCAGCCCACCACTGGAAACCAGCGCATGCCCATGGCGTGCAGCCAGGCGCGTTTCTCGCCGGCGGCGAAATCCACATAGGCCTCGGCCCAGCGTCGCGGCCAGTGATCCTCGGGCCGATCGAACGCAGCGGTGCCCATCCAGTCGGCCAGCGCCAGTGCATGCGAATCATGCACGCCCATGCGCCGCTGCTCCGGCGAGTCGACGAAGAACAGGCCGCCGAACGACCAGAACGCCTGGCCGCCCAGGTTCTGTTCCGGCTCCTGCTCCAGCACGCGCACGTGGCGGCCGGCATTGGTCAGCTCGGTGGCGGCAACCAGTCCGGCCAGGCCGGCGCCGACGACGATGACATCGGTGGAATCGGGCATGTGCTGCTCCACGAACGACGGTCGATCCTGGCAACTTAGCTCGCCCGTGGCGGCTTGCCTAGCGTGCGACCGCGTTTCTGCCATCGAGCTGCGTGTGTCGGATGGCATGGTCACGACAGCATGACCAACAGCACGGGATGACGCATGGCCCATGCCTGCAAGGCGAATCCGGTTAAACCTTTACGGCATGGAGCGGCATCCAAGCCGGGTTCGGACGATGACCGTCCGTGTTCACGGGGAAACGAACATGCGCAAACGATGGATGATTTTGGCCGTATCGCTGGGTGTGGCTGCGATGGCCCAGGCGTCGGCCCGCGACCTGCATGTCGACAACGAACACTGTGGTTACAGCAGTGCCTACGACGTGCAGGCGAAGCCGGATGGCATCGACTTTCATCGCAGTGGCGATGGCCATCCCTCCGACGTGTTCATGCACGACGGCCAGTTGCGGGTGAACGGCAAGGCGGTGGCCGTGTCTCGTGCGGATGCGGCCCGCTTGCGCGCCTACGAAAGCGATATGCGCGACTTGCTGCCACAGATGGCCGGCATTGCCAACGAGGCGATCGGCATGGCGTTCGACGCGCTGACCACGGTGGCGGCGACACTGGGCGGCAGCCAGCATCATCGTGATGCACTGGTGGATCGGCTCAACCATCAGCGCCGCGAAGCCTTGCGTGCGCTGGATGCGCACATCAACGCGCAGCGCTGGGATCAGCAGGGTTTCGGCTCGGCCATTGAGCAGCCGGTGACCGAGGCCGCCAACGACATGGCGCACTCGATTACCCGTAGCGTGCTGTGGGCGGTGTTGACCGGCCACGCCAGCGATGTCGAGGCACGTGCCGATGCAATCGACCAATCGATCGACAAGGCCATGGACCAGCGCTCGGATCAACTCGAGGCGCGTGCCAAGGCCGTTTGTCCGCGACTGGAATCACTGGACAAGTTGCAGCAGCAATTCAGCTTCCGCCTGGCGGATGGCTCCGCGCTGCAATTGCTGAAACACACGAATACGGAGCATGAAAACCAGGCAAGGCAAGTCGCCATACGCTGATTCCAGCGTGACTCCCCAACCGTGCGTACCCCCCTAGCCGCGCACGGCATGTCGCATCAGGCGCAACGCCTGGTGCGGCTTCTTTTGCCTGCAGGCCTGGGGTGCAGGTGATCGGCGCCTTCGCGGCGGATGTCGACCGGGGCCATCCACGCATGCCCGGGATACACCGAACCTTTTCGCCAGCGCTGTTAGGCTTGTGGCCGATTTTCCAGCCGGAGCCTGATCCCCATGCTTTTCCAGCCCCATGAAGTCGCCGCCAGCCACGCCGCGATTCCCTCTCTCTCCGACTATGTCAACGTGGACACGCTCACGCGCGTCGGCCTGAAAGTGCTGGGCGCGCTGGTGCTGCTGGTGGTCGGTACGTGGGTGGTGCGGCGAATCGTGAATTTCTCCGCGCGTGCGCTGGGCCGGGCGAAGATCGACACCACCCTGATCGGCTTCCTGCGCAACCTGCTGTTCGGCGTATTGATCGCCGTGCTTGTGGTGATGGCGCTGGGCGTGATCGGCGTGCCATCGGCGCCGATGGTGGCGGCGCTGGGTACCGCGGGCCTGGCTATTGGCCTGGCGCTGCAAGGCTCGCTGAGCAACCTGGCCTGGGGTGTGTTGCTGATCATGTTCCGCCCGTTCCGGGTGGGCGATTTCGTTACCGTCGCGGGTGTCGATGGCACGGTGGAAAGCATCAACCTGATGCACACGCAATTGCTGCTGCCGGACGGCCGCGAGTCGGTGGTGCCGAACGGCAAGGTCGGCAGCGATGTGATCACCAACTACAACCGTCGCGGCAAGCGCCGTTTCCAGCTCGATGTGCGCATTGGCTACAAGGACAATATCGACGCCGCCATGGCCGAGATTCATCAGCTGCTGGCTGCGGACGCGCGGGTGCTGAAGGATCCGGAGCCGGTCGTCTGGACCCATGGGCTGGGCGAGAGCTCGGTCGACCTGCTGGTACGCGCGTGGACGCTCACCGCGGATTTCTGGACGGTGCAGACCGATCTGCTGGGCGCGATCAAGAAGCGCTTCGACGACAAGGGCATCAGCATCCCGCTGCCGCAGCGCGAGTTGAAAGTGGTGCAGGCCGACTTGTTGTCGTCGACCACCGATCGCACCTGAGACGGTTTCCCGCAGGCGGTGATCGCGGCCTGCGGGAAACAAACAGCTATTGCAGCGTCACCGCGCGGCGGTTGTCACTGGAGACCTTGTCGATCAGCTCGTTGTACGGATCGATGCCGGCAGTGGCGGGCTTGCCGTCAACGGTGACGGTGATCGTGCTGTCGCCCTCGGCCAGGTTGCGCTTGGCCAGGTACAGCGGCTTGCCGTCCTTGCCCGCGCCAGGCGAGGCGGCAAATACGCCGATCTCGATCGGGATGTTCGGCGCGGCTTTCGTCTCCTTGCCCTTGCCGTCCGCATAGACCATGCCGGCGTGCACCTTCATGGTCACCTGGTACTTGCCGTCCGGCAGCTTCTTCGCGGTGGCGTCGGTGATGCGGTTGTCGAACAGGGTGATCTTCCAGAAGAAGTCGTCCAGCATCGGCTGCCACTTCGGCCCCAGCGCCTTGGACAGCGCATCCATGAATTCCTGCGAGTCGGTGTACGGTGGTTGCTGGAAGCCCTTGTCGAGCAGGAACTGCTTCAGCATCGCGTCCAGCTTGTCCTCGCCGACGTAATCCTGCAGCGCGTAGAACACCAGCGAGCCCTTGCGGTAGTGGATGTACGGCTGGTTCTCCACTTTCGCCAGCGGTTCCTCGGCCACTTTTTCATTGGCGCGGCCGGCGAGGTAGGAATCCAGTTCGTACTTGAGGAACTTGCGCATCTGGTCGGCGCCGTACTTGTGCTTCATCACCATCAGCGAGGAGTACTGCGCCAGCGATTCGCTGAGCATGGTCGAGCCCTGCATGTTGGCGCCGATCACCCGGTGCGCCCACCACTGGTGCGCGATCTCGTGCGCGGTAACGTCGTAGACGTAGTCGAGGTGGCTCTTGTCGCGCAGGTCGGCAATGAAACCGATCGCCTCGGAGAACGGAATGGTATTGGCGAACGATTGCGCGAACGCGGCGTAGTCCGGAAATTCCAGGATGCGCAGCTGCTTGAACTGGTACGGCGTGTAGTGACTGTCGTAGTAGTCCAGCGAATCCTTCGCGCTCTCGATCATCCGGTCCACGTTCCAGGCGTGCGCCGGGTTGTAGTAGACCGAGATGTCCACGCCCTTCCAGTCCACGCTTTTCACCGTATAGCGGGCAGAAAGATAGGCGAAGAAGTTCAGCATCGGCTGCTGCATCACGTAATGGAAGTAATTGCGGCCGTTGGCCGCCCATTTCTTCTGCAGCGTACCGGGCGCCAGCGCGATCTGGTCGGCGGCGGTGGACACCGTGGTGTCGAAGCTGATCCAGTCGGCATCGTTGCTGATGTAGGTATTGGCACGAGCTTTCTGGTCGCCCAGCGGCGGCATGCGCGGCACGTCGAGCTTCAGGCCGTACTTGCGGCGATCGTTGCGGTCGGTGAGCTGGTACTTGGTCTGGTAGCCGAACTGCGGCAGCAGGCTGTTGTTGAAGAAGGTGCCGTTGTGGACGAGGAAGGTTTCGCCGGTTCCGTTGGTGAAGCCCTTCGGCGCGTAGTCGATGTCGAAGTCGAACGGCATCGAGGCCCCGGGCGCCAGCGGTGTCTTCAGCGTATAGATCGCCACGCCCAGACGCTTGTCGAAGCTGGCGGTGGCATGCGGGGCGAAGTGCAGCGATGCGGGCACGAAATCGTTGGTGTAGTTCACCAGCAGTTTCGTGACCGGCACGTCGTGCTTGTTGACCAGGGTGTAGTGCGCGTGGATGCGCAGGCGGCGCTTGTACGGATAGATGTCCACGTCGGCCTTGACCGCAGTGATGCGCGGTTGCGGCAGGTCGGCATATTTCGCGTACTGCTTTTCGTAATCGGCTTGTTCGCGTTTCTGCGCCGTGCTGTTCTCGTAATGGTTGAGCACGTTGGTGTTGTAGAAGATCCAGCCACCGAGGCCGAGGAAGGCCAGTAGCGCCACGGCCAACAGCGCAGCCAGCGGTGGCCGCGCACGCACGCGGGCCTCATGCAACCGGTCACGCCACGATTGACCGGTGCCGCGCACCCACAGCAGTGCCGACAGCACCAGCAACGCCACGGCGAGACAGCCCCAATAGGCGTCGAACCACAGCGCGCCGACGATGAAATGGCCGAAGCCGTTCATGTCCGAATACGGCACGCCGGGTGTGCTGCCGTAGTTGTACAGGTTGTGCTCCCAGTGCAGCAGGCTGAAGCCCAACGTGCTGGCCACTACCCAAATGATGTTCAGCAGATAGCCGAAAAATTTGTTGTTGCTCGCCACCTGCAGGAACAGCGCCAGCACCGCCATCAACACGAACGGGATCGCATTCAGTGCCAGCATGCCCAGATACAGGCCTGGCTCCAGATGGGTATAGCCATGCGCCAGCTGCCAGCCCATGCCCAGCACTGCGCCGATCAGCAGCATCAGCACGATGATCGCCAGCAGTGCGCCCAGCTTGGACAACAGTGACACCCAGTCCGGCACCGGGAACGCGTCGCTCACCTCGGCCGATTGGTGCGTACGCTCGCGCCAGACCAGTTCGCCGGCATAGAAGATCACGATGATGATCAGCGGCAGGGTGAAACTGCCGTTGATCGCGCCGAGCACGTGGTGGGTGACCGGCCATACCGGCGTGCCGTAGACCAGCCCGGACGAGATCAGTGCCACGATCATCACCACCAGCGACAGCACCAGCAGTACCAGGAATGCCGCGCCGCGCAGTACGCCCCTGGTGTCGAACATGAACTGCGTGCGTAACTGGATCAGGCGTGCACGCCAGTCGTGGTGAAGCGTGGTGTGGGGCAGGGCAAGTGCAGCCGAGCCGGCCTGCGGACGCAGCATGGGCGGTTCGGCGCGCTTCTTGCGACGCGGCAATTGCAGCCCCTCGCGGTTGGGGCGGAACAGCACGAACGAGGCGACCAGCATCAGCACCGACACGCCCAGCCACAGCAGCCGGTTGAACAGCAGCACGCCATGCAGCGTCGGCAGCAGGTGGTTGGCCTGGTCGGGCGACCAGTAGCGAGTGACGATGGCCAGGGTGCGGGTGCCGAACGGATCGAGCATCGCCGCGATGACATGGTTGTTGACGTCGCGGCTCAGGTAGCCGGCCACGCCATGCAGCACGAAGTAGGCAATCACGCCCACGTAGCTGGCCAGCAGCGAACGCGTGGCGGTGGCCAGCAGGAACAGCAGCGCGGCGATGAACAACATGTTCGGCAGCACCATCACGCCGAAGCCCCAGGCATAGCCACGCCAGTCGGCCGTGCCGAGCCGACTGGCGTCGACCCATGGCATCGAGCCGCCCAGTGCCAGCCCCAGCGCGCACACCACCAGGATCAGCAGCAGGATCAGGTAGCCGGCGGCGAAGCGGCCGCCAAGATAGGCGCCGCGGCTCATGGGCGTGGCGAACAGCAGCTCCGCAGTGCGCTGCTCGAAATCGCGGATTGCGGTGTTCGCCACGAACACCACCACCAGCAGGATGCTGAGCGCGGCGAAGGCATTAAGCAGGCGCGCGATCACCAGCGGTGCATTGCGCAGCACATTGCCGCTGGCGCCGCCCATGACGGTGACGGCGTCGGTGCTGGTGACGGTGAAGGCCAGCCCGGCGAAGGCCGCCAGGATGATCCAGAACAGCGGTGCCCTCAGCTGCTGGCGCCATTCGAAGCGGAAGATCTCGAAGAACATGCGGTGATCCTGTCTGGTGTAGGAGCGCAGCCTGTGCGCGATGCTCTGCGTCACGCCGAAGGAAAGCTCGCGCACAGGGTGCGCTCCCACGAAAGTGCAAGTGGCGTCAGGCGGCCCGGGCGGTGGCCTGCGCACGCAGGCGGCCGAAGTAGACGTCTTCCAGATCGGGGGCGACCGGCTCGAAACCTTCCTCGGGGCGGCTGTCGGCCAATACGTGCAGCAGGGTGCGTCCGCCGGACAGCCGGGTGGACAGGATGTTCATGCGGGCGCGATAGCTGTCCAGCTCGGCCTTGTCGATGCTGCGGCGCCAGACCCGGCCATCCAGCGAGCGGATCGCTTCGTGCGGCTCGCCGGCCAGCAGCACCTGGCCCTGGCCGATGATCGCCATGTGCGAGCACAGGTCGGTGACGTCTTCCACGATATGGGTGGACAGGATCACCACCACGCGTTCGCCGATTTCCGCCAGCAGGTTGAGGAAGCGGTTGCGCTCTTCCGGATCGAGGCCGGCAGTGGGTTCGTCCACGATCACCAGCTTCGGATCGCCGATCAGCGCCTGGGCGATGCCGAAGCGCTGGCGCATGCCACCGGAATAGGTGCCCAGCTTGCGCTTGCGCACATCCCACAGGTTCACCTGGCGCAGCAGCACTTCGATCAACTCACGCCGCTCGTCCTTCGCGGTAACGCCCTTGAGCACGGCGAAGTGGTTGAGCATCGCCTCGGCCGACACCTTCGGGTACACGCCGAATTCCTGCGGCAGGTAGCCAAGAAGGCGACGGGTGGCCTGCTTGTCGGCCAGCAGATCAACGCCATCCAGCGCGATCGTGCCGGCGTCCGGATCCTGCAGGGTGGCGATGGTGCGCATCAGCGACGATTTGCCCGCGCCGTTAGGGCCGAGCAGGCCGAACATGCCGTTGGGGATGTCGAGCGTGACGCTGCGCAGCGCCTTCACGCCGTTGGCGTAAGTCTTGGACAAATCGCGAATGGCCAGCATGGGTTCCCTCCGGCGCCGCCCCGCGCAGCGCTTGCAGGCATCAGACTAAGGTATGAGGGGGTGCGCGTGTACGGGCCCAAGGTCATGCATCCGCACGTTTCGGCCGGTTTGCATACGTATGCGGATGGACGATTTGGACGTCCGGAATCGCCCGCAGCGGGGCCATGTTCGTTATCATTGAAGCCTTGCGACCGCCATCCCCCGCGGTCCCACTGATCCGCAGGAGAACCCATGGCCGACCTCAAAGAAGTCCACGTACCCGATATCGGCGGTCACGACAACGTGCCGGTGATCGAGGTATTGATCAAGCCCGGCGACCGTGTGGAGAAGGATCAGAGCCTGATCACGCTGGAATCGGACAAGGCCACCATGGAGGTGCCCGCACCGTTTGCCGGCACCGTGAAGGAAGTGAAGCTGAAGGTGGGTGACGAAGTGTCCGAGGGCGCGGTGATCGCGCAGGTCGAGGCCGACGGTGCCGACGCCTCGGCTTCGAAGGCCGAAGCCCCGGCTGCAGCGCCCGCTCCGGCACCCGCGCCCGCGCCCGCGCCGACGCCGGCACCTGCTGCCGCTCCGGCAGCCGCGCCCGCCCCGGCGGCGGATGCCGCGAAGTCCGCCGCCCCGGCCCCTACCGCCGCGCCGAGCCCGCGTCCACCGCTGGACGCCACCATCGTCATGCCGGGCGATGCGCCCTACGCCAGCCCGGCGGTGCGTGCGTTTGCGCGCGAACTGGGCGTGGACATTGCCCAGATCAAGGGCAGCGGTCGCAGTGGTCGCATCCAGCGTGAAGATGTGTCCGGCTACGTGAAGCACGCGCTGGCGTCCGGTGCCCGTCCGGGCAACGCGCCGGTGGCTGGCGGCAACGGCCTCAGCCTGCTGCCGTGGCCGAAGGTCGACTTCAGCAAGTTCGGCGAGATCGAGGAAAAGCCGCTTTCGCGCATCCAGAAGATCTCCGGCGCCAACCTGGCGCGCAACTGGGCGATGATCCCCCACGTTACCCAGCACGAAGACGCCGACATCACCGAGCTGGAAGCCTTCCGCAAGAAGCTTGGCGAAGAGAACAAGGAACTCAAGATCACCCCGCTGGTGTTCCAGATGAAGGCGGTGGTGGCGGCGCTGAAGGAGTATCCGCAGTTCAACGCCTCGCTGGACGAAACCGGCGAGAAGCTGATCCTGAAGAAGTACTTCCATGTCGGCATCGCGGTGGACACGCCTGATGGCCTGGTGGTGCCGGTGATCCGCGACGTGGACAAGAAGGGCCTGCTCGACCTGGCCCGCGAGCTGGGCGAAATTTCGAAGAAGGCGCGCGACAAGAAGCTTGGCCCGGCCGAGATGTCCGGTGGCTGCTTCTCGATCAGTTCGCTGGGCGGCATCGGCGGCACCGCGTTCACGCCCATCGTCAACGCGCCGGAAGTGGCCATCCTCGGCGTCTCCAAGGCGGCGATGAAGCCGGTCTGGAATGGCAAGGAATTCGCGCCGCGGTTGATGTTGCCGCTGTCGCTGTCCTATGACCATCGCGTGATCGACGGCGCGCTGGCCGCACGTTTCGCGGTGTTCGTCGCCAAGCAGCTCGGCGACATCCGCCGCCTGCTGCTGTAACACCGACCCGGTGCTGGTGCCTGCTTCAGCAATGCGTGTCGGCCTGGCGCCGGCCATGGCCGCGCCCATGGCCATCCCGCCGGGCATGAAGCAGGCGCAAACGTGGACGGATCTCGGATTCACCCTGGGCGAAGTCAACGTGACAGTCGGCTCCGCCTTGTGCGGCGTGTTGCTGTTCGCGCTGTTCTTGGCAGGCACTGCGCTGCTGCGGCGTCTGTTGCGACGTTACGGCGAGCGGCACGAGCACATCAGCCCGTCCAACCTGTACACGGTCGAGCGCCTGCTGCAATACCTGCTGCTCACGGTCGGCCTGTTGTGGGCGCTGGACGTGGTGGGCATCCCGGTGGCGAAGATGGGTGTGTTCGCCGGGGCCTTGGGCGTGGGCCTCGGCTTCGGCCTGCAGGCGATCTTCAACAACTTCGTTTCCGGCCTGATCCTGTTGTTCGACCGCAGCCTGAAGGTGGGCGACTTCGTCGAACTGGCCTCTGGCGTGCATGGGCATGTGCGGGAAATCCGCATCCGCGCCACCCTGGTCAGCACCAACGACGATATCGACATCCTGGTGCCGAACTCCGAATTCGTCACCGGCCAGGTGGTCAACTGGACGCTGCGCGAGGTGGCGCGGCGCCAGAAGATTCCGTTCCGCGTTCCGTATGGCACCGACAAGGAACGGGTCAAGGCGGCCGCGCTGGAGGCCGCCGCCGCGGTGCCGTTCACGTTGACCATGGATGGGCCGCGCCAGCCGCAGGTGTGGCTGACCGATTTCGGCGAATCCTCCTTTCATTTTTCGCTGGTGGTCTGGCTCAATGCCGAAGCCACGCGACGCGTCGGTGCAGTCAGTGCCGCGTACAACTGGGCCTTGCACAGCGCACTGGAAAAGTATGGCATCCAGATTCCGTTCCCGCAGCGCGACGTGCATGTGCACAGCTGGGTCGGCCCTGGCGGTGCCGAGGATTCCGGCACCACCGAGCCGCGCGCGCAAGGCCAGCACGAGAGCGGAAACGACGCCGTGCGGGATGTTCGCCGCGACATTGCCGAAAGCGCCAGCCAGCACCCGAAACCCACCACTCCCCAAGATCCGGACGCCCGCTGACGTCCCGCAACACGAAGGAAACACATCATGGCCAACACCATCGAAATCAAGATTCCGGATATCGGCGGCCACGACAACGTGCCGGTGATCGAAGTGCTGGTGAAGGCCGGCGACACGGTGAGCAAGGACCAGAGCCTGATCACCCTGGAATCGGACAAGGCGACCATGGAGATTCCCTCCAGCGCCGACGGCGTGATCAAGGAGCTGAAGCTCAAGGTCGGCGACGAGGTGTCCGAAGGCACGGTGATTGCCGTGCTCGAGACCGACGCCAGCGGAGCCGACACAGCCTCTCCTTCTCCCCAGCGGGGAGAGGGCCAGGGTGAGGGGGCGAGCTCGCCGCAGTCTGGCGACGAAGCGAAAGCGGCTGGCAACTCTGCCGCGAGCACCCGCCCCTCACCTCAATCCCCTTCGACCAGCTCAGGGCAGGGCTCTCCCCAGCGGGGAGAGGAGGCGAAGGCGCCGCAAGCGGCAGCTTCTACCGGGAAGGCGGCCGACATCGAGTGCAAGCTGGTGGTGCTGGGTTCCGGCCCCGGCGGCTACTCCGCCGCCTTCCGCGCCGCCGACCTGGGCGTGGATACCGTGCTGGTGGAACGCTACGCCACCATCGGCGGCGTCTGCCTCAACGTGGGCTGCATCCCGTCCAAGGCGCTGCTGCATGCCGCCGCGGTGATCGACGAGGCCGAGGCCATCGGTGCCCACGGCATCAGCTTCGGCAAGCCGAAGATCGATATCGACAAGCTGCGCGAGTTCAAGACCAAGGTGGTGGGCCAGCTCACCGGCGGCCTGGCCGGCATGGCCAAGCAGCGCAAGGTGCGCATCGTGCAGGGCACCGGCAGCTTCGTCTCGGCGAATGAAATGGAAGTGGAGACGGCCGACGGCAAGAAACTGATCCGCTTCGAGAACGCCATCATCGCCGCCGGTTCGCAGGCGGTGCGCCTGCCGATGTTCCCGTGGGACGATGAGCGCGTGATGGATTCCACCGGCGCGCTGGAACTGAAGGACGTGCCGAAGAAGCTGCTGGTCGTCGGCGGCGGCATCATCGGGCTGGAAATGGCCACGGTGTACGCCGGCCTGGGCAGCGAAGTGACCGTGGTCGAGTTCATGGACCAGCTCATCCCCGGTGCCGACGCCGACCTGGTCAAGCCGCTGGCCAAGCGCATCGGCGGCAAGCTCAAGGGCATCCACCTGAAGACCAAGGTGGTCTCGGCCAAGGCCACCAAGAAGGGCATCGAGGTCGGCTACGAGGGCGACAGCATTCCCGATACCACCGTGTTCGATCGCGTGCTGGTGGCGGTGGGCCGTTCGCCCAACGGCAACAAGATCGGTGCGGACAAGGCCGGCGTGGCGGTGACCGAACGCGGCTTCATCAACGTCGATACGCAGCTGCGCACCAACGTGCCGCACATCTTCGCCATCGGCGACATCGTCGGCCAGCCGATGCTGGCGCACAAGGCTACCCACGAGGCGCATGTGGCGGCCGAAGTGGTGGCTGGCGGCAAGAGCCATTTCGACGCGCGGGTGATTCCGTCCGTGGCCTACACCAATCCGGAAGTGTCCTGGGTCGGCGTGACCGAGCGCGAGGCGAAGGAAAAGGGCCTCAAGGTCGGCGTGGGCAAGTTCCCGTGGGCGGCTTCCGGTCGCGCCATCGGCATCGACCGCACCGAAGGCTTCACCAAGCTGATCTTCGATGAGGAAACCCATCGCATCGTGGGCGCCGGCATCGTCGGCGTGAACGCCGGCGAGCTGATCTCCGAACTGGCGTTGGCGATCGAGATGGGTGCCGAGGCCGCCGACATCGCGTTGACCGTGCACCCGCATCCCACCCTGGGTGAATCGGTGGGCATGGCCGCCGAAGTCTACGAAGGCACCATCACCGACCTGTACATGCCGAAGAAGAAAAAGTAAGGCGGCACTGCATTGGAATACGAAGCCCGGGTTCGCCCGGGCTTTTTTTGTGCCTGTGCTTTCGCACCAGAAAGGACGCCCCCTGCGTGCACGGGAGGAGGCGAGCGGGCGGGGATTGCGGCGGCTTGCTACCGCCGAAGGCCGCGGCCATTTGCACGCAGGGGGCTTGGGTTATGACGTTTGTGCCGTCGCTTTTTGAAAGATCGCCGCCAAGTGCGCTTGCAGGCGGCTGTGCCCGTGGCCTGTATGGATGGCGACGTCATGGTTGCTCGCGGTTTGCCGGCTCGTCCGATCCGAGTGAATCAGGCCAGCGGGTGCGCTTGCCCGCGCGGCTTCAGTTTTCCCAGCAGCCAGGAAAGCCCCAGACAGCCGGCGAAGGCCAGTGGCCAGCGGATGGCCTGTGGATCCAGCGCCGGCAGCGCGATGCGCAGGGTGGACAGCCAGTCCAGGTGGTAAAGGACGGTGGTCGCGGCACCGGCGATGACGAAGATGCCGATCACGCAGGTGAACAAGGTGGCTTCAAGACGGCGCTCGCGGGGCGTTTCCGCGGAGACGGCATGGGGCGCCACCTGCGCGGCCATCTGTTGCGCAAAGTCGGCGGGCAACGCCTCGGCTGGTGGCTGGCGCAGGGCGCGGGTGATCAGGCGGTAGCGCTGCACGCGGGCGTCGTCGCGGTTCGCATCGAGGCCGAACCGTTCGGCCCGCATCGCGCGTTCCTGTGCCTGCCACTCGCGTTCGCTGGCGTGGTCATCGAAGGGAGGGGTGTCGTGGTTCATGCTGCAACTCCTGTGCGGGTTTCGAGTGCGTCGCGCAGGCGCAGTCGAGACCGGAACAAGTGGCTCTTGATGGTGCCACTGGCCAGGCCAGTGATGTCGACGATGTCCGGAATCGTCATTTCCTCAAGGTAATACAGCGTCAGCACGGTGCGTTGCAAACGCGGCAGCGCCTCGATCGCTTCATGCAGGTGCCGCGATGTTTCCGCGTTCGCGCAGGCGGCTTCCAGGTCGAAGCCGTCGCTGACGCTTTCCACCAGCGGGGTGCCTTCGTCATCGGCATTTTCCACCAGCGGGATGCGTTTGCGCTGCAGGTGACGCAGCGCGATGGAATAGGCCACGCGGCCGATCCAGGATTTCAGCGCGCATTCGCCCCGATACTGGTGCAGGCATTGGTGCACGCGCAGGAAGGTGTCCTGGCACAGCTCGCGGGCATCTTCGGGATTGCGAACCATGCGCAGGATCAGGTGCCAGCACAGCCGCTGATGCTCGTGCACAAGACGCTCGAACGCGCCCGGCCGGTTGGCCAGCACGGCATCGACCAGTTCGCGGTCTGGGTGGCGAATGTCATCCATGACCGGATGGATACGTGCGCGCGCACAACGGTTGCACGCACGCAACTGCAACCGTTGCGCGCCGACTGGTATCCATGTTCCCGAAGCTCGCCATTTCCATCCTTACCGCCAGGAGCAACCCATGAACATGGCCATACTGATTCCGATGGTGCTGTTTGTCTGCATCGCTTATTCCATCAAGGTCTGCATTGACGCGATGGTGCGCAAGCGCATGGTCAGCGCGGGCGGCTCGCCCGAGCTGATCGACGCGATGCTGCGCGACGAGGAGCAGCGCCGGCGCCATTCCTCGCTGCGCTGGGGCATCGTGCTGCTGTCGCTGGCCCTGGGTTTTGGCCTGATCCAGTGGTTCGGCTGGACCGAGGTCACGCCGGGCCTGATCGCGGTGCTGGCTGGCGCTACCGGCCTGGGCAACCTGGTGTTTTTCGCGATCTCGCGTCGCCTGGGTTGAGCTGTTCTCGCTGTAAAAAGGCCCGGGGTCGAACCCGGGCCTTTTTGTCGTGCGGATGTCCGTGGCGGGTTCAAACCACGGTGAGCGTCACGTCGATGTTGCCGCGGGTGGCGTTGGAGTAGGGGCACACGATGTGTGCCTTCTGCACCAGCGCCTCGGCTTCGGCGCGGTCCAGGCCGGGCAGGTGGATCTTCAGTTCGACCTCGATGCCGAAGCCGGTGGGGATCGGGCCGATGCCCACGTTGCCTTCGATGCTGGTATCGGCCGGCAGGCTGCGCTTCTGCTGGCCGGCGACATACTTGAGTGCGCCGAGGAAGCAGGCCGAGTAGCCGGCGGCAAACAGCTGTTCCGGATTGGTGCCGGTGTCGCCAGCGCCGCCGAGTTCCTTCGGGGTGGTCAGCTTGACGTCGAGTACGCCATCCGAAGAGGTGGCGTGGCCGTCACGGCCGCCGGTGGCCTTGGCATGGGCGCGGTAGAGAACGTTTTCGATGGACATGGGTGTGACCTCATGGGGTGGGTGACCGGGCGGGTGGTCGCGAATTCGGGAGTGCCCGGCGTGGCTCCGTCAGTTAAGTTGTTCAGTATTAAATAGTGCGATAAGTAAAAGTGAAAAGCGGTTGCGCGTGATGGCCATGATCAGAGGGCATTGGCCAGCCGGGTGCGCAGCTGGTCCAGGTCCTGCTTGAGGGTTTGCAGCTCGTCCGGCGCGCAGCCGACGGCGCAAAGGACACCCTCCGGCACGGCGGCGGCCCGCTTTTTCAGCGCGCGGCCTTCGGCGGTCAGGCTGATCACCACCTGGCGTTCGTCGGCGGTCGAGCGCACGCGATCGAGCAGGCCATTGGCCTGCAGGCGCTTGAGCAATGGCGTGAGCGTGGCGGAGTCCAGGTGCAGGCGCTCGCCGATGTCGGAGACGGTGAGCTCGTCGCGCTCCCACAGCACCAGCATCACCAGGTACTGCGGATAGGTGAGTTCCAGCGTGGCGAGCAGCTTGCGATAGACCTTGCCCATCGCCAGGTTCGCCGCATACAGCGCGAAGCACAGTTGCTGGTCGAGCAGCAGGTGCGAGGTACCGGTAGTGGAGGCGTGCCGAGCGTTCATGTGGCGAATATATATAGTGCACTATTTGATTGCAAGCAAATTATGCGTGTCGACGGCAACACATTCGGCAAGCCGTGAGCGCGCGAGCAAAAACTGGTTCAATGGCAGCCTTCGCCGCGCCGTCGGCATGTCCGCGAGCGATCTGGTTGCATGAATGAGCACCTGCTGTTCAACCTGGTCGACCTGGCCGGTACGTTTGCCTTCGCCATCAGCGGTGCCACTGCCGCGCGACGGGAAGGGCTGGATCTCTTCGGCATCCTTGTCATTGCCTACGTCACGGCGTGTGGCGGCGGCATTGCGCGCGACCTGTGCATCGGGGCGGTGCCGCCGGCCGGTCTGTCCGAGTGGCGCTACCTGCTGACCGCGGTGGTCGCTGCGCTGGCCACCATCGTGGCCTACCGTCAGGTGGAGCGGCTGGACCATCCGGTGCGCCTGTTCGACGCGATGGGACTGGGCCTGTTCGCGGTGTACGGTGCGCACAAGGCGCTGTTGGCCACCGGCAATGTCGAAGTGGCGATCATCCTGGGCATGGTGACCGCGATTGGCGGCGGCCTGGCGCGCGACATGTTGTTGGCCCGTGTGCCGGTGGTGCTGCAGCGGGAGATTTATGCGTCGGCCGCCTTCGCTGGCGCGGCTTTGGCCGTACTCGGCGAGCGTGTCGGGTGGCCTGTCCTGTGGGCGACCTGGCTGCCGATCCTGCTGTGTTTCACGTTGCGCTTCGTGTCCTTGCGCTTTGGCTGGAATCTTCCCCGTTTCGGCGGATCGTCCAGCGAGAGCTGAGCGCGGGTGCCCGGCGCCTTGGCACGAGGTAGCGGGGACGGCGTGGCGTGAGCCGCCAGGCTTGAACGCCAGGCATGAAAAAGCCCGCCGAAGCGGGCTTCTCCAAAACACCTTGGAAGGAGGCTTACGCCACCTGCACCTGGTCGGCCTGCAGGCCCTTCGGGCCCTTGACGACGACGAAGGTGACCTTCTGGCCTTCCTGCAGCGACTTGAAGCCGTTGCCCTGGATGGCACGGAAGTGGACGAACAAGTCGTCACCACTTTCCGGGCTGATGAAGCCGAAGCCCTTGGCATCGTTGAACCACTTGACTGTACCGCTCTGACGATCCGACATAACACGTAACCTTTGAAACATGGATGATTTACGGCTTGGAGTGAGGCGAACTCGCCGTAAGGGTGCGCAGTGCATCCGGAGTTGCCTCAAGCGCTGCCTCGCCAGCATAACCCACAATTCACGTGCGTGCGCGTGCTGGAGATAACCGGCTTGTCGGGGCGGCCCCGAATGAGGGATGGCGGGGGTGGCCGGGGCTGGCTCGGCAGGGGGCCATGCAGTGCGAATCCGGTCGATGAAAACGGCCTGGAATGAGTCGTGGCAACGGTTTCCAGCCGATGTGGAGGCGTGGGCGCGCGCGGCCGGATGTGCCATGGCAAGGTGCCTGGCGGCGGGTGATCGGTGTCTTCCCGGCGTCCCTCGCCGGGCGAAATCCTTGCGCGGTCCCGGCTTTTGGGTCGAAAAAGTAGCCGGCGGCGTGGTCGCGGGGGCTCAGCGGGGGTCGAACAGGTCGCGCTGGGCGGCATAGCTGTCGGCCTCGACAAAGCCGGACACCCCCACCCCGACCAGCCGATAACGGGTATTCGCCGGACGTTCCACGCGGTCGCGCAGGGCGCAGGCGATGTCGGCCAGCTCGCGCGCGGAGGCGGGTCGCAGCGTCGGCGTGAGGCTGCGGGTCAGGGTATGGAAGTCCGAGGTCTTCAGCTTCAGCACCACCGTGCGCGCCACCCGGCCGCCTTCCACCTCGCGCTGATGGCCGGCCCAGGCTTTTTCGGCGAGGCGGCGGATGTGCGGTTCGAGTTCATCCAACGGCAGGTCGTTCTCGAACGTATCCTCGGCGGAGACTTGCAGGGTGGGGCGATCCGGCTGCACCGGGTGTTCGTCGATGCCCAGCGACAACTCGTGCAGGCGCCGGCCCCAGCGGCCGAAGCGTTGTTCCATTTCTTCCGCCGGCACCGTGCGCAGCTCGCCCACGGTGATAACGCCCAGCGCAGCCAGCCGCCCTTCCATCACCTTGCCCACGCCCGGCAGGCGCGCGACGGAGAGCGGGGTGAGGAAATCCATCACCTCGCGCGGGCGCACCACGAACAGGCCGTCCGGCTTGCGGAAATCCGAGGCGATCTTGGCCAGGAACTTGTTCGGCGCCACCCCGGCCGAGGCGGTAAGCCGGGTTTCCGCGCGAATCGCGGCGCGGATCGCCTCGGCCGTGGCGGTGGCCGAGGGCAGGCCGGTCTTGGCGGCGGTGACGTCGAGATAGGCCTCGTCCAGCGACAGCGGCTCGACCAGGTCGGTGTGCTCCGCAAAGATCGCACGGATCTGCCGCGACACCGCCTTGTAACGCCCGAAATCCGGCGGCACGAAGATCGCCTGCGGGCATAGCCGCTCGGCCCGCACCGCCGGCATCGCCGAGCGCACCCCGAACGTGCGCGCCTCGTAACTGGCCGCGCACACCACCGAACGCGCGCCACGCCACGCCACCACCACCGGCTTGCCGCGCAGCGAGGGATCGTCGCGCTGCTCCACCGACGCGTAGAACGCGTCCATGTCGACATGCAGAATCTTGCGGGGTGGGGCGGTCACGCTTCGCCGGGAGATCGGTGGGATGTCGTCGATTCTAGGAGCGTGGGCGACAGAAATCTTCCGGGCTGCAAAAGTGTCTGCGTGGTCCATATTTGACCAGCTTCGCTGTTATGAAGCGCTTCGTCGCTTCTTGGCCCATAGAACCACTATGGGCCGGCGAATCGTCGAAAATCTGTCCTCACGCAGCCACTTTTTCGCCTCGAAAGTTTCTACCGCCCACGCTCCTAGACGGTTCGCTGCCACGCCGTTCGCCAGCGCGTATGCTCGGAACCTGTCGCCTGCTTGCCTGCCGAGGTTTCCATCCATGCCGATCGATTGGGCTCATGCCGGGGCCACGCTGCTGGCCGCGTTCCTTGCTTCGCTGGTGGAATGCGTGGAGGCGCTGACCGTGGTGCTGGCGGTCGGGGTGACGCGCGGCTGGCGCAGCGCGGTGACCGGTAGCGCGTTGGCCGTGCTGGTACTGCTGCTGATCGTGGCGTTGCTGGGTTCGGCGCTGACCCGGGTGCCGCTGGGCGACATCCAGTTGCTGGTTGGCGCGTTGTTGCTGCTGTTCGGCATGCGCTGGCTGCGCAAGGCCATCCTGCGCGCGGCCGGCGTGTTGGCCTTGCACGACGAGGCGGCCATCTACACGCGCCAGACGCAGGCGTTGCAAGGCTCGGTGGTGGCGACGCAGGGTTGGGACCGACTGGCCTTCACGACCGCATTCAAGATCTGCATGCTCGAGGGGCTTGAAGTGGTGTTCATCGTGATCGCGATCAGCGCCGGCCGGCCCGGCCTGTGGCTGCCGGCCAGCGCGGGCGCGGTGGCAGCCCTGCTGGTGGTGATCGTGCTGGGAGCGGTGGTGCATCGCCCGCTGGCGCGGGTGCCGGAGAACACCTTGAAATTCGTCGTCGGCGTCCTGCTGTGTGCGTTCGGTACGTTCTGGGTGGGCGAGGGCATGGGGGACGCGTGGCCCGGTGGCGACGTCGCGATCCTTGCCCTGATCCCTGCCTACCTGGTCGCGGCCATGTTTGCCGTGCGCGGCTGCCGTCGTGCCGCCATCCATGGAGCGTCGGCATGATGCGCTGGCTGCGGACCATCATCAGTGAACTGTGGGGCCTGTTCGTCGATGACGGCCGCTATGCGCTCAGCATCGTGGCATGGCTGCTGCTGGCATGGCTGGCGTTGCCGTTGCTTCGCCTCGGCGGTGGTTGGAACGCGATCATCCTGTGCGTCGGACTGCTCGCCATCCTGCTCGAAAGCGCATGGCGCCGCGCGCGGCGATGAGTGCCTGCTTGACCGAATGAAACCGATCGCGGATCTTCAGGTCGAACCCGCACGAATCGGCAAATCAAGGGAGATGGACAATGCACAAGGTGTGGCTATGGGGATTGGCGGGGCTGCTGGCGGGAACGGTAGCCGTGGCACATGCGGCCGACAGCGACGACGCGCAAATGGCGCGGCAGTGTCCGCACCTGGCGACCTGGATTCAGGCGAAGAAAGCCGAAGTGGCTGCCCAGCGCAAGGCGCATCCACCAACCCAACCCGTTGAACCAGCCCTGCGCGCCGAATTGCTGAAGATGAGCGATGCGGACCAGAAAGTGCGCAACGCCCTGATTGCCGCGGGCACTCAGAACCAGGCTGCGATCAAGGCCATGCTGGCCGTCGATGCCCATAACCTTCCCCGTATCAAGCAGATTGACACGAAGCAGGGCTTTCCCACCCGTGCCCAAGTGGGGCGAGATGGTGTGGAGGCGGCGTGGCTGCTGGTGCAGCATGCCGACAGCGATCCGGTCTTCCAGGCACATGTGTTGGCCGAACTGCAGCCGCGCGTGCGAGATGGCGGCATCAGTGCGCAGGAATACACCTTGTTGACCGACCGTGTACTGGTCGCGCAACACAAGCCGCAGCGCTACGGCACCCAGTTCAAGGTGGTGAAGGGAAAGCTGCAGGCCGACCCGATGGAGAACCCGGCCCATGTGGACAAGCGCCGCCTTGCCATCGGTCTGCCATCGATGGCCGATTACGAATGCGCGCTACGCACGTACTACCACCTGCCGGCGAAGCCCTGAGCGGCGTGCGTTCAATGCTTCGCGGCAGGCGGCGGGTTTGTCTGCACCAGGTAGATCCGCACATTGGCCTGCCCGCTGGGTAGCGCAAGCACGGCGCCGTTGATGACCCGGATGCCATTGGCCTGCGGTGCCATGGCTTCGCGCAACGCACGCGTCAGCGCGGCCGTGCGTTGCTGGCGTTGCACGACACCGGGCAGCCAGAGGCTGACCAGCAGAATCATGGCGCAGGCGCCAGCGGTGGCGGGCAGCCAATGCAGCACACGCGGACCGGTTCGCGTGTGTCGCCCCTGCAGGCTGTGCTGCAGTCGTGCCAAGCCGCCGGGCGGCGGTTCGAGATCGGGCAGCAGGTGTTCGAGTTCACGCATCGATGGCTTCTCCCAGCAAGGCTTTCAACCGTTCCATGGCGTGGTGCTTGCGCGAGGCGACGGTGCCGGCGGGAATGCCCAGCACCTTGGCGATTTCCGCCCCGCGCAGGCCGCTGAATTCGGCCAGCAGCAGCACGTCGCGCGAGGTCGATGGCAGTTCGCGCATGGCCAGGCGCAGGCGGCGTGTGGCGAGAAAGTCTTCCGTGTCGGTGGCGTCATGCGCCATGGCGTCGACTTCGTCCAGCGGGGCCTGCCGCCACAGGCGCCGCCAGCGCAGCCGGTTCCGTGACAGGTTTAGCGCGGTGGTCCAGATCAACGCGTCGAGCGTATCCTCGTCCACCTTTGCACGTCGCTCCCACACCCGCATGAACGCATCGTGGATCACGTCCTGGCAATCCTGCGCCTGCCATAGCTGGCGGTAGAGCACGTTGTACAGCGGCCGTTCCAGTCGCCGATAGCTGGCCTGCAGCGCATCCTCGCGCAGCGTCATGCAGAAGGCTCAGGCTTTCGCGGGCAAGCGGTCCACCTGCACGACCAGCAGGCGCATGGCGGGTTTGTTGGCGCAAGTAGCTGCGCTTGTATTCGTGGGTGGCTGCGGGCAGGCGCCGGGGGCTTGTGCCAGCACAATGTATTGACCGAACGTGGCATCGATGTGGGTGTCGAGTTTGCCCAGGCCGTGCCCGCCGTTGTCCTCGTAGCTGAGTCGCAATCGGGCCGTGTTGCCGGCGATCGTTTCGATGTGGAAGTAGAAGCTGCGGGTGTACGGGCCGTCGGCAGTGACCAGCGAGCCATTCTCGCTGCTGGTGCCTACGAGGGCAGCGGCTTGGTCAAGGTGAAAATGCAGTGGCCCCACGGTCTGCCGCAGCGACGAGAGGCTGCCGACGAGATCCTTCAACGCGGGATCGTCACTGCCAGCGCCGGATTGGCCATCGACAACCCAGAAATGCACACCTACCTGCACGGGCGCTGCCTGTTTTTCTGCAGCGTTGTCCAGCGACTCCATCGCCTTGCCGATGGAGGTCTGCGCATCACGGGGGGCATACACCAGCAACTTGCCCGGCCCGGCAGTGGAAACACTGGCCTTGTCGCGTAATGCAGAGCTCAGCGCTTTATTCACTTCGTCAGTCTTGGCTGGCGGCACGTTGTAGACCTTCAACTGCATTGCCGCAGAGGTGTTGCCAGTCGCGGGCGCATGGCAGGCCACCAGTACCAGAAGCAGCGCTGATCCGGCAATGAGTTGGAATATCTGTTTCATGCGATTCCCTCGCGGCAAGCCAGATGGCTGCCTTCCTGACTATATACACACCAGCACGGATTTCTTTCACCACGCGTGATCTCAGCCGGCGTCTTCCCACTTCACATCGATCGCATCGCCATCCATCACCCCCCAGTAGCGCGTGCCCAGCCGCACCCAGGCAGTGCGGATGCGGTGGGTGGATTCGTCGTACAGCGAGACGTGGTAGACGACCTGGTATCTGGAGGTGGTGAACATCATCGACAGCGGCAGGAACATGCCGCGCCTGGCGTGCAGGATGCGGAACCGGTTGGCCTGAGCCCAGTCGTAAAGCAGCGCCTTGGCATTTACGTAGTGGCGGTAGCTGAGGTAGCCGGCGGCTACGAACAGCAATCCCATCAGGACCACCGTGGCGTGGTTCATCAGCGTGGTTTCCTTAGTTGGCCCCTGCGGCCGGAACGACCGAGTACGCAGCATAGCGCCCGTCGGTACTCGGGGGACTGGCCGAAACCGCCCGCGCCATGCCAAGGTTGCGGGATGACGACCGAAACCAGTTCCACTTCGTACCTGCGCCGCCTCGGGGTGTGGGATGGCGCGATGATCGTGATCGGCGGCGTGATCGGCGCCGGCATCTTCCGCACGCCGGCCACGGTGGCCGAACGCACGTCCTCGGGCCTGCCGCTGCTGGCGTTGTGGGTGCTGGGCGGTCTGCTTACCTTGACCGGGGTGCTGTGTTACGCGGAGCTGGGTTCTCGGCGGCCGCAGGCGGGCGGCATCTATCTGTATCTGCGCGAGGCCTTCGGCACGCTGCCGGCGTTCCTGTTCGGCTGGACGATGGCGCTGATCAATTACCCCGGCAGCGTGGCGGCAGTGGCCACCACCTTTGCCGACTACTTCTGCAAGGCGGTCGACCTGCCGTTGCTGTGGGTGAAGCCGGTGGCGGTGGGGGCGATCATCTTCATCGTCGGCGTGAACCTGTTCGGCATCCGCGCCGGCGCGCTGATGCAGAACGTCTTTGCGGTGCTGAAGCTGACCGCGATCGCGTTGCTGGTGGTGGTGGGACTGGTGCTGGCGCATGGTCATCTGGGCGGCGTGCTGGCCACGGATGCCATTCATCCGGCAACCCGCGGCGCCTTCGTGGGCGCCTTGCTGCCGGTGCTGTTCACCTACGGCGGCTTCCATTACCTGAATGACATGGCCGGCGAAGTGCGCGATCCGCAACGCACCTTGCCGCGTGCGTTGACGCTGGGCATGGTCGGCGTGGTGGTGGCTTACGTGCTGGCCAACATCGCTTACCTGGTCGGATTGGGCCACGCCGGGCTGGCCGCGAGCCAGGCACCGGCGGCGGACCTGATGCACCGGCTGTTCGGCACGCCCGGCGCGAAGGTGATGGCCATCGGCATTGCCTGCTCCACCTTCGGTTATTGCAGCATCGCCATCGCCGGTGGCGCGCGCGTGCTGCAGACCATGGGCGCGGACGGCATGCTGTTTCGCGCGGTGGGTTACATCGAACCGCGCACGCGTGCGCCGCAGGTGGCATTGGCGCTGCTGGGCGCGTGGACGGTGGTGCTTACGTTATGGGGCAACTTCGGCCAGTTGGTGGACTACACCACGGTGGGCGAATGGCTCGGCCATGTGTTCGGCATCGGCACGCTGTTCTGGTATCGCTGGAAATTCGTTGACGAACCGGCGCCGTATCGCGTGCCGCTGTTCCCGCTGCTGCCGCTGGTGTTCGTGGTGACCGTGCTGGGCGTGATTACTGCCACCGTGATCGAGACACCGGGGGATGCGGGGATGAGTCTGGTGATCATCGCGTTGGGGGTGCCGGTGTATTGGGTTTGGCGGCGCTGGCAGCGTCGCTGACAAGGGGCCCAGCGGGCTTGGTCGCGAGATTGCCAAGCTGTGGCGAGTGTTTTTGGATAGGTTGGCATGGTCGCCAGATGGCTCGCCTGCGGCGGGCTTTCGCTGTCCTGCCGGCCAGCGAGCCACCTTTCTTTGCGGGCCCAAAGAAAGGTGACCCAAAGAAATGGCCTGTGGAACCCGCCGACCCTACAAGCCTTGTCGCTTGAGGGGTTTTGGAACAGACGCGGCCTCTCCTGTTACACCTCTATCCACACCGCGCCGTAACCGGAAACCGAGGCCAGAGAGGGGGCGCTATCGCTTGCGACGCTTCGCCTTCTCCAGCGCATGCGATTCCTTGCCGGACATGCAAGGGAAAGACAGCCAGACATGCTCCGCCAATGGCGCGATACTCGGCCAATCCGGTGATGGCGAGGCGGCAATGAAAATGATGACGCGAATGGCGGCAACTTGTGCGGCAATGCTTTTTGCCAGTCAGTTGTCGGCGACGGAAGTTGTCAGGCTTGCGGCGCCGGATGCCTCGGCGCGCATCGTGCTGCAGCAAGTGCAGCGCACGGGGCACACGGAAACGGCTGCCGATGGTGTTATCCAGCAGCGTTACGAGTTTCAGCCTGCCGCGCAGCCGCAGATTGTCATCCAGCCGGCTCAGGGTGCGTGGAACTGGAGCGGGCAGGGTGAGCTGCATTTGCGCGTGCAGGATGCGATGGCCTGGGCGGTGACGCTGGATGTGGATATCGACAGCGGCGCCGGCAAGCATCTGCACGCCACGCTGGGTGTGCTGCCGGGGCCGGCGCAGACGCTGGTGTTGCCGCTGCGCGCCATGTCGTCGCGCGCTTTCGGCATGCAGGTAGGTCCGCCGATGCCGTTCGACGATCATGGCCGGTCGGTGTTGCTGGCGACCACGGTGCGGGGCGATATCGACCTGCAGGCGGTGCATGCGATCCGCCTCGGCATGCCGGCGCCAAAGGCTGCGCAGACCTTGCTGCTGGGGAACGTCGAGGTGGAAGTGGGGGATGCCACGTCGCGCAATGCCTACACCGGCATCGTCGACCGCTACGGACAGTACACGCGCGAGAACTGGCCGGAAAAGGTCGACAGTGATGCCGCTCTGCGGGCAGCGCATGCACGCGAGCGGGCGACGCTGAAGACGGAGCTGGCCGAAGCGAAAGGACTCGATGCGTACGGCGGCCGCATGGACGTCCCTTTGCGCAAGACCGGCTGGTTCCACACGCAGAAGCAGGATGGCCGCTGGTGGCTGGTGACGCCGGACGGCCACGGCTTCTTCTCGCTGGGCGTGAATGCGATAGCCGCCAGCCAGGACCCCACCTATGTGCAGGGCCGCGAGTTCATGTTCCGTGACCTGCCGCCGGACAGCGGTGCATGGGCGGCGTTCTGGGGCACGGGTGACGATCGCCGTCCCGATGCGGGTGCCGGTGCCGGCATCGGTTACGACCACGGTCGCTGGTTCGATTTCTATCAGGCCAACCTGTATCGCGTCGATGGCAAGGGCTGGCTGGCCGCGTGGCGCTCACGCACGCTGGATCGCCTCAAGGCCTGGGGCTTCAACACCATCGGCAACTGGAGCGATCCCGCGCTGGGCCAGGCACATCGCCTGCCGTACACGCGCTCGATCGATATCCGCGGCGACTTCGCCAATGTCTCTTCCGGCTACGACTACTGGGGGCGCATGCCCGATCCGTTCGATCCCCGTTTCGTGCAAGCGGTGAAGGTGGCCGTGGCGAAGGCGAGTGCAGACGTGCGCAATGATCCGTGGTTGCTCGGCTACTTTGCCGACAACGAACTGGCCTGGGCCGGTATCGGGCCGCAGGGGCGCTGGGGGCTGGCCACCGGCACGCTGCGCGGTGACGCACGCAGTCCGGCCAAGCAGGCCTTCATCGCAGTGCTGAAGAAGAAATACGGCACACCGCAAAAGCTGGCCGCCGCCTGGGGCATGGCATTGGCCTCGTGGAACGCGCTAGAGACCACCGGCTTCGCCGCGCCGGCGCCGAACGAGGCGCACCCGGCCATCACCGCCGATTACGAGGCGTGGCTGCGCAACTATGCCGACACTTATTTCCGCACTGTCGCCGCGGCGATCCATCGGGACGACCCGCATCATCTGTTCCTCGGTGGTCGTTTCGCGGTGCGCACGCCCGAGGCCGTGGCGTCCTGTGCGCAGTATTGCGACGTGGTCAGTTTCAACACCTACACCGACATGCCGCAACATGGTTTCGATGCCGCCACCATGCACAAACTCGACAAGCCGGTGCTGATCTCCGAGTTCCACTTCGGCTCGAATGACCGCGGTCCGTTCGGCAAGGGCGTGGCCTCGGTATGGAACGAGTCCGAGCGCGGCCCGGCCTATGCGCGTTTCGTGCAGGCCGCGGCGAGTGATCCGGATATCGTGGGCACGCACTGGTTCGATTACACCGACCAACCCGTCACCGGCCGACTGCTCGATGGCGAAAACTCGCACATCGGCCTGGTCGGCATCACCGATATTCCGTTTGCGGGTTTCGTGAAGGCGGTGCGCGAAGTGAACGAGCAATTACGGTCGGAGCAGGCTAAGTAAGTGGGGCCGGCACACGGGATCGATGGCGCCGCGCAAACGCCAGCGCCAGCAGCAACGCCGCGAGGGTGGCGAGGCCGGCCAATTCCAGCGGTGCGGCAAAGCCGTGCCGGTGCGATGCCAGGGTGGCGGCCACCAACGGGCCGATGATCTGGCCGATGCCGAAGGCTGCCGTCAGTGCACCGATCAGCCGGGTGGGGTCGCGTGGTGCCAGTACGGCGGCTTCGCGCATGGTGAACATCACCACCGGCATGAGCGCGGCACCTTCCAGCACCGCACCCAGTGCCAGCCCGGTGGGCGTTGGCCAGTACAGGCAGGCCAGCGTGCCCAGCAGCATCGAGAAACAGCAACCGGCCAGTCCCACGTAATTGCTGCGCACGGTGGGCAGCACGCCCAGCAACAGGGTCGCCAGTACCGTGGCCACGCCGTACAGCGGCCAGAACCACTCGCGCAACGCAGGCAGGTGCAGTTGTGCGTCGGCAATCAGCGGCAGGAACGTCGCCGGAATCACATAGGCAAAGCCGAACAGGCCGTAGATGGCCACCAGCGGCCAGGTCGGGCCGCTTTCATGCCGCACATGGGATGCCGCCGGCGTTTGGCCGGGAGCGGCCAGCGTGCGCCAGGTCAATACGGTTACCACGGCACACAATGCGCCGGAGAGCAGCCACCAGCGTGCGGAATCCAGTCCGCCACCGTGCAGGGCGGCGACCAGGGTGCCGCTGACCACGATGCCGATGCCGGGGCCGCTGTACAGCAGTGATTCCAGCCCGATGCGGCCATGCGTGCGCAGGTGCGCCGTGCACCAGGCAATGCCATGCACCATCAGCATGGCGGCCGCCACGCCGGCCACGAAACGACACAGCAGCCACAACGCCAGTGACGGCGCCAAGCCCATGCCCAGCGTGCCCAGGGTCACCAGCAACATGCCAAGGCGCAGGGTGGTGCGTTGCGGCAGCGCCAGCGCCGCGCACAGCAAGGCGCCCAGCAGGTAGCCGATGTTATTGACCGAGGCCAGCCAGCCACCACCGATCAGGCTCAGTCCCGCATCGGCCTGCATCAACGGCAACAAGGGCGTGAGCATGAAGCGGCCGATGCCCAGCGCAATGGCCAATACGGTCATGCCGACGACGGCGAGACGGACGGGGGATCGCATGATGCGCTTCCGGCGATGGGGATGCGGCCATGCTAAGTCAGGCGTACCATCGTATATAGCGAATAATTACGAACATCATCATCGGAAAAATCGATCATGGACTTGCGTGCACTTGAAACCTTCCAGGCCGTCGTGGCGACGGGTGGCATCGGTCGTGCGGCGGCGAAACTGCACCGCGCCCAGTCCAGCGTCACCAGTCGCATTCACCAACTGGAGCTGTCGCTGGGCGTGCAACTGTTTCATCGAGAAGGCCAGCGCTTGCACCTCACTGCCTCGGGCGAAGCGCTGGTCGATTACGCCGGGCGCATGCTGGAATTGGCCGAGCAGACACGCGCCGCCGTGCGTGACAACGAGGCGGTGGGCCAACTGCGACTGGGTGCGATGGAGAGCGTGGCCGCCAGCCGGTTGCCGTATCCATTGGCGGAGTTTCATCGGCAGCACCCGCAGATCGCGGTGAATCTGCAAACCGCTTCCTCGCGTGGGCTGGTGGCGGATGTGCAGGCTGGCGCGCTGGATGCGGCCATCGTCGGGGAGTCGGTGGATACGACGCGCTTCCGCAGTGTTCCACTGTACGTGGAAGAGCTGGTGCTGGTGGCTGCTCGCGGCAGCGAGCTGTTGCGCGAGCCGAAACAGTTGGCCGAGGGTACCGTGCTGGTCTACCACAGCGAAGGGTGTGCCTACCGGCGACGACTTGGACAATGGCTGGAGGCGCAACATATCGTTCCCGCACGCATGCTGGAATTCGCGTCCTACCACGGCATCTTCGCCGCGGCCGCGGCCGGCGTGGGCGCGAGCCTGGTGCCACGGTCGGTATTGGAGGTGTTTCCGCAGCGCGATGCGTTGTCGGTGCGCGACATGCCACCGCGAGTGGCGCGACTGCAGACGGCGCTGGTCATGCTGCGCACGCGGCATCTGCCGGTGCTGGCGAAACTGGAAGCGTGCCTGCGTGAGGACGCTGCGGCCGTGCGCGGTGGGACCCGGCGCGGCAAGCGCACGCGAGGGTGACCATGGCGGCTCTCCGTGTGGCTCGCTTCGCGCCTACGCTTGGAGCCTGTAAAAAAGTCATCCTTTCGCCGAAAGCCCACGGCAGGAGCCCGCTCGCGGGCGATGCTGTTGGTCGGGATTCGGGAGAGCATTTTCCGCCAGCGAGCCCCTGCACGATTACTGCGGAAGCCGGATTTCAATAGCCACGTTTATCCCGCTCGCGCTTGCGATGCTCACCCTCGGTCATCGCCTTGAAGCGGTTCATGGTCTGCAGCCACAGCGCGTTGTGGTCGGCTTCGTTTTCGCTGGCTTCGGGGATGCGGCTGAACGGGATGCGCATCGGCGCGGCGTCGTGGGCGAGGGCGTCCTGCATGCCGCCGAAGTAGACCTTGTTGAGGCCGAACTTGGTGTTGATGCGGTCGATCACCGTGTCGACGTCACGTGCTGGCGTGGCCTGGGCGAACAGCGAGCCGCTGGTTTGCGCGCGCTCGCCGAGGCGGTGCAGGGTGACGCTGACCGATAGCGGCACGGCGCGCGCCGGACCGGGCAGTAGATGCCCAGGTCGGCGCCCGGCATCGAGCATGCCGCGCAGCAGGTGCAACAGCTCGCGGCTGTCGTCGGTGGGGCCGAAATTGAGATTGCCTTCCCAACGTTGGTCGACCCCGATGTAACGGATGCGCACGGCCATCGCACCGGCCAGCAAACCATCGCGGCGCAGCCGCATCGCTGCCTTCACCAGCAGTTTCTTCAGCACCGCGCGGGCGCCTGCCGGCGTGCGCAACTCCGGGCCGAGGACATGGGAATGACCGAGCGAGCTGCGCGTGGTTTCGGCGGTCGGCAGCCATGCACCGCGCAACAGACCCCACATGCGTTCGCCCTCGATGCCGCCCCAGGCCCGGCGCAACACCAGTTTCGATGCGGCAGTGAGTTGCGCCACGCTGCGGATGCCTTCCGCGTGCAGGCGCGCTTCCATTGAGGCGCCGATGCCACACAGGTCGCGCAGTTCCAGCCGATGCAGTGCCTGTGGCAAGTCGGCCTGTTCGATCACCACCAAGCCGTCGGGCTTCATCATGTCGGTGGCGGTCTTGGCGAGGAAATCATTCGGCGCGATGCCGACGGAACAACGAATGGCGCCACCTGGCGCAGACTTGGCGATTTCGTCCTTCACCTGCCGTGCGATCTGCTCGGCGATGGCGCGTTGGCATTGTCGACCGACCAGCTCGCAAGCCATCTCGTCGATCGAGCCCACATGCGCAATGGGAATCGCGCGATCGATCGCCGCTTTCAGGGTGCCGTGCCAGGCGACGTAGCGTTCGGGTCGTGCTACCACGATGGTGATGCCGGGGCAGCGTGCACGTGCCTCGCGCACCATCGTGCCGGTGCTCACGCCGAAGGCCTTCGCCTCGTAGCTGGCGGCGATCAGGCTGGTGGTTTCCGCATCCACCGGCACCACGCCCACCGGCCGCCCACGCAGCGCCGGCACCTCGTGTTGCTCGACCGAGGCGAAGTAACTGTTGAAGTCGACGAAAAGGCTGCGCAGGCTCATGACACGGGTTCCGGGACAGACCGGAACTTATAGTCTGCGCCTGTCGCGCGAGTGGAGACAGTGCCGACAGCGATCGGCCCGGATTCCGGCCACTTTCGTGGCAAGTATCCGGGCCGCACCCAGCGCTCTTCAGCCGGGATACCGTTTCCGCTTATCGAATCGCAGTGACATCAACCGGCGATGTGTACGAGCCGTAATCGATGAGCGAGACGGTGCCGAGGCCACCGGGCGAAGCGTCGGTCTTCCATACGGCGATGGTGATGTTGTTCTTCCCGTGCGGATCGATGATGCCGTCGGGAATCGGGAAGCGATGCTGCGGGCCGAGATCGGCGATGTAGTTGCCCATCTGCCAGCCGTTGACGAAGATCATCGCGTGATAGTGCCGACCCGGCGGATCGGTGATCTGCAGCCCCAGCGACGTATCTTGGCCCTTGGGCAGGGCGAGCGAAACGTTGCTGCGATACCACGTCACGCCGGGCTGTGCGGTGTTGGCCGGCAAGACTGCGGGTTGCCAGTCGGCAGGCTTGCCGGACTTGATCGGCCACTCGTGGCGCTCGCCATACAGACCGCCGAAATTGTACGGGCCGCGTTGCGGGTTTTCGTCGGTGATCGCCCCTTGCAGGCGCCAGGTGACTGCCTTGGCATCGGCGCCGATCGGTTCGGCCGAGACGATGCCTCGCGCCGTACGGTTCTCGCCGGTGGAGTCGTAGTCTTCCTCGTGCCCCATGTTGACGGTCAGTACCGAGACGACGTTGTCGCCCGGCACGAGCATGGTGGCGGGGAAGCTGAAGGCGCCGATTTCGCTGCGCGTCACACTGCCGAGGAAATGGCCGTTGAGCCATGCCGAGAAGGCGCCGCCCTTGCCGCCGCTGATGACCTTGAGCTTGAGGCCGGAAGGTGCGGCGTGGTGGGCGTCGACGGTGAAATGGCCGCGATACCAGGTGTTGCCGGTATGGAAGCCATAGTCATCGGCAAACAGCACCGGCAACGTGCCCGGCTTGGTGATGCTGCTGGTAGTGGTGAAGTTGGCGACGCGCCATTTGGAATCGTTGAAGTTGCGGGCAATCTCCGGGGCGCCGGCGCGGCGTGTCCAGTGATCGAGCTTTGGCAGCGTGATCGGTTGCGGCACTGGCAGGGTCACGGCCAGGCTCCCCGAAGCGGTGTGCGTGGCGGCGAGCGGCCGGCCATTCCAGGTGAGTCTGGATGCGTCGCCGGCGAACAATTCCGCACGGGCATCGCTGTCGCCATCACCGGTCAAGGCCAGGGTGCCATCGTCGTACTTCGCGCTGCGCAACAGGTGCGAGCCGATCATCAATACCGAACCCTTGGGGGTGTCTTGTCGCCAGACGCGCTGCGTGGCCTGGTCATCGCCGATCAGCGGCAACAGCGGCCGCTGGCCACCGTCGATCAGCACGCGCGCCAGACCGTCATGCCGGTAGTCCAGCCGCAGCCCGTGCTTGCCCCAGTGCTGACTCACCGTACCGGACAACACCGTGACCTTCGGTTGGGCGGCAAAGCCGAGCAGTGTCTCGCCATCGCTGCCATGGCGGCCGTAAAGCACGGCGATGTCGCGATTGCCGACCGTCGCGTCGGTCATCAGTTCGGATGTCGAATAAACCAGCCGTGTCGCACCGAGCATGTAGTCGGCCAGCAGCAACTTGCTCTCGCGACCATCGATGGTGATCGCGGTGCCGGCTTGTTGCGGCACGGTGAACGAGCCTTCCTTCAACGACAGTGTCAGATGCGCCGCTTCGACCGTCGACGCGGTGGTATCGCCGTGGCGAACAAGATGGAATTGCGTGCCGGTGTCCGGATTGATCCGCGCCCGATCGACGACACGCGGATTGTCGACCCGGCCCGCCGCCAACGCGTTGGTCTTGGTGATGGGCGTGACGGCGTGAAGGAAATAGCCGATCCGCTTGTCCTCGTAGTACTTGGGATCGAACTGGCGTCCCTCGGTGATCGCCGCACCGTAATCGTAGGAAGTGTAGTTCTGCGGGATCGCCTGCCAGCCCCACGAGGTGCCGCCGAACAGCATGTAGAAGTTCTGCGCCGTCGCCCCCGCCGCGATGTTTTCCTTGTAGAACACGTTGGCGAAGCGGTCGTTGATCAGCTGCGCGCACTTGGCGTAGCCGGGGCCGCCCCAGGGGTCGAACGCACCGCCCTGGAACTCGGCGGTGAACAGCGGCTCGCCGGCGAAGCGATGCGCGGCCATGTCCGGCGCCGGTTTCCATTGCGACGGATGCGAGCAGTCGAAGCCCTGCGGGTAATAGTCCCAGCCGCTGACATCGACCGCGCCCTTGCCGCTGACGAAGGTTGCGTTGTGGTTGCCGACCAGGGGCACGGTGATGCCGTCGGCGCGCGCCTTGTTCTCCAGGTGCTGCATGTATTCGCGACCCGCCGGCGAGCCGTTGTAGTACTCGTTTTCCACCTGATAGGCGATCACCGTGCCGCGGCCGTCGGTGAGCTGGTGCCGGGCGAGGATGCGGTCGATCTGCGTCATCCACTGGTCGGCGAGCTTGAGATAGGCGGGATCCGGGCTGCGGTTCCTGACCGGCTTGTCGGTCAGCCACAACGGGAATCCGCCGCTGTCGACTTCGGCGTTGATGTAGGGGCCGGGACGCGCGATCACGTAGATGCCGGCATCGCGCGCGTCATCCAGCAGCTTGTCGAGATTGCGCACGCCGCTGAAGTCGTACTGGCCTTCGCGCGGCGAGTGATATCCCCAGGAAAAGTAGATCGATGCGGTGTTGAATCCCGCCGCCTTCATCTTCTGGAAGATGTCCGGCCACAATTCAGGGCTCGGCAGGCGATAGGGATGGACTTCGCCCGACCAGAGATAGGTGCGCTTGCCGTCGATCAGGAAACTGTATTTGTCGAAGCTGACGCGGTGGGCCGTTGGCGTGGGTGCGGGAGCCGTGGCTTCGCCGCTCGTACGGGCTGATCCGGCGGCTGCGAGTGCGAGGCTGCTTGCGACCAACCCTGCCTTGATCCATTGACGATGCTTCATTACGGCCCTCCTCGTGATGTGATCAACGCAACTGGCGGAGCCCTTTGCCTTTCAGGTTGGTGTCGCCTCAGCGAAGCGGGCTTCCTGAAAGCCATCATGCCTGCGCGGTCAGAAATGCGTGAGCTGGATTTTGACACTTGTCAATTGTCATATTATATGTTCTCGTTCATGCGTGCTTCACGCGTTGGCTCCCATTCGGCAGGGCATCATCATGAACAAGCGTCTATTCGGAAACACCCTTTTCCTGTCGCTGCTGGCGACGTCTTCGCTGGCCATGGCAACGGATGCCAGGCAGGCCACTTTCGGCACCATGCCCGATGGCCAGAAAGTCGAGGTGGTGACGCTGGACGATGGGCATGGCTTTACCGCACGTGTGATCAGCCTGGGCGCTGCCCTGCAGTCGCTGATGCTGCCGGATCGCCACGGCAAGTCTGCCGATGTGGTGCTGGCCTATCCCGACCTGCACGACTACCTGGCCGATCCGCAGTACTTCGGTGCCTCGGTGGGGCGCTTCGCCAATCGCATCGGCAAGGGTCGCTTCACGCTGGATGGCAAGACCTACCAGCTCACGCTCAACGATGGCCCCAATTCGCTGCACGGCGGTACGAAGGGTTTCGACAAGGTGGTGTGGCAGGTGGTGAAGGTGGTGAAGTCACCCGAGCCCAGCGTGACGCTGCGGTATGTCAGTCCCGACGGCGACCAGGGCTATCCGGGCACGCTCACCGCCACTGCCACTTATACGCTCAAGGCCGGCCACGAACTGGATATCGATTACACCGCGACCACCGACAAGCCGACCATCGTCAACATCAGCAACCACACCTACTGGAACCTGGGCGGCGAAGGCTCGGGCAGCATCTACCACGACATCCTCACGATTCCAGGCAACAGCATCACGCCAGTCGATGCCACGCTGATTCCTACCGGCGAATTCCGTTCCGTGGCGGGCACCCCTTACGACTTCCGACATGGCAAGCCGATCGGTCGCGACATCCGCGACGGCAAGGAAGAGCAATTGTTGCGCGGGCATGGTTACGACATGAACTGGGTCATCAGCCGCACGAAGGCCGCCGCGCCGCGCCTGATGGCGAAGGTGGAAGATCCGCACAGCGGCCGCGTGCTGACGCTGCTTTCGGCGCAGCCGGGCTTGCAGTTCTACTCGGGCAACTTCCTCGACGGCACCAGCGTGGGCAAGTCCGGACGCATCTATCGCCAGGGCGATGCCTTCGTGCTGGAACCGCAGATGTTCCCGGATACGCCCAACCACCCGGATTTCGGTTCGGCACGACTGGCACCGGGGCAGACCTATCACAACCACATCATTTATCGGTTCTCGGTGAACAAGGAAGCCGGGAAGCACTGAATGAAAGCATGCCGCCCCGGTTGCCCTCGTGGCCCGGGGCATGTATCGAGGCCACCGCGTCGGCGGTGATGCCGCCGTCACCGGAGGTTTCATGAAACACATATGGTCCTGTCTACTGGTCGCCCTGGTGGCGATCATCACAGGTGTCCCGGCGCATGCGGATTCATCCGCTTCCGCGCGTTGGACGAAGGCGCAGGCAAATGCCTGGTACGCAAAGCAGCCTTGGCCGGTGGGCAGCAACTATGTCCCCTCCGATGCCATCAACGAATTGGAGATGTGGCAGGCTGCCACGTTCGACCCGAAGCGTATCGACCAGGAACTGGGCTGGGCGCAGTCGCTGGGCATGAACACCATGCGCGTATTCCTGCATGACCTGCTGTGGAAGCAGGATCCGGCCGGTTTCAAGAAGCGCATCAACGCTTTCCTGGTGATCGCGGCGAAACACCACATCAAGCCGATCTTCGTGCTGTTCGATTCCTGCTGGGATCCGGATCCGAAACTGGGTCCGCAGCATCCGCCGATTCCCGGCGTGCACAACTCCGGCTGGGTGCAATCACCAGGTATCGCGATGGATGATCCAAGCCAGTACCCGCGCTTCGAGCATTACGTGAAGGACATCGTGGGCAGCTTCGCCAAGGATGATCGCATTCTCGCTTGGGACGTGTGGAACGAGCCGGACAATCCGGGCGGTGGCAATTACGCCGATCACGAGCCGAAGGACAAATTCCAGCGTGTGGCCGAGCTGCTGCCGCAGGTATTCACCTGGGCACGCAGCGAGCATCCGACGCAGCCACTCACCAGCGGCCTGTGGCATGACGATGACTGGAGCCCCTCGGCACACCTCAACGCTGTCGAACGGACGCAGGTCGAGCAATCCGACATCATCAGCTTCCACAACTACGGCTGGCCAGAGGATTTCCTGCGGCGGGTGGACCAGCTCAAGCCGTATGGCCGACCGATGATCTGCACCGAGTACATGGCGCGCGGCGCCGGCTCCACCATCGATGGCGTGCTGCCGATCGGCAAGCGGCTGAATGTCGGCATGGTCAACTGGGGCTTCGTCAACGGCAAGACACAGACCGACCTGCCATGGGATTCCTGGCAGCGGCCCTATACCGAGCAACCGCCGACGATCTGGTTCCACGACCTGCTGCATGCGGATGGCACGCCGTATCGCGAGCGCGAGGCGCAGATCATTCGCGTGCTGAGCCATTCGCCCAAGGGTGTGGTGCCGGCATCCGCATTGAGCCCCTGAGGGCCTTCTGACAGGCGGTGATTCAAGGCCGCCGCTGGATCGGTCATTGACCACGAAAACGCCCGGCATGCCGGGCGTTTTCACGTGTGCGTGATCCGTAAATTCGAGGCGCTGCGCTGCAGCATGACAAGCGAGTGCAACTGATGCATTGTTGGTCATATAGTACGACAAATGCAAAATTGTCAGACTATTTGAAATTCCGTCGAATCGGGCTTTTCGGTGCGACGGGCGTGCTTTTGAGGAGCGTGCCAACGGGCTGTCGAGCCGGTATGGGCGAAAGGCACCGAAGAGCGAAGGCAATGCTCTACCCGATCATCACGACATACAGAAAAGTTCTGGGGAGAATTTCATGAAGCACCCGATTTTGATTACCTGCACGGCGACACTGCTGGCCAGCGCGATCAGTGCCTGTCTGTTCCCGGTACATGCGGCTGATGCCACCCCGGCGGTCAATGCTGCCCCGGCGCAGACGGCCGATGCATCAGCTTCGTCTACAGAAACCAAGGCAGCCAAGAAGCGCAGGGAGGAGCAGGACAAGAAAAATGCAGTCAACCTGTCGACGGTCAATGTGACTCCTCTTCGCAGCAGTCTCGAGAGCGCGCAGGAAATCAAGCGCGACTCCAGGATGATCGTCGACTCGGTGGTCTCTGAGGATATTGGCAAGTTGCCTGACAACTCCGTGGCCGATGCCCTGCAACGCGTGACGGGTGTGCAGGTGTCGCAGGGCTTCCAGGGCGAGACCACCGGGGTAGTGGTACGCGGGCTTCCGAATGTGGCAACTACATTGAACGGCCGGGAAATCTTCGGGTCCGGCGGTCGCTCGTTTGCCTTTCAGGATCTGCCGGCTACGGCAGTCAGTGCGCTGAAGGTGTACAAGACCACCGAGGCAAGCATGATCAGCGGCGGCATTGCCGGCACGGTAGACATGCGTACCTACCGGCCTTTCGACTTCGAGGGAAGCAAGGTTGCGATCAGTGTTACCGGAACGCATCAGAAAACGGCGGGTCATACTGATCCGACCGCCAGCATTCTGCTCAGCAATCGCTGGAAGACCGACTACGGTGAATTCGGTGCCCTCATCAATGCGGGCATCACCACCATGCATTACGACTACAACGTTGCCTACGTCGACAGCAATCTGACCAGTGTACTGAACGACGGCCACGGTAACCCGGTGCGCAATTCAAATGGTGACCTGGTGGTTGGTAACAATCAGTACGGGGCCAACTACAACGTGGGCTGGCGCAAACGGCCCGAGGCCAACTACGCCTTGCAGTGGAAGCCCAACGATAGCACTGAGGTCTATATGGAAGGCCTCTACACCTGGATGTCGGACAAGTACAACCAGACCTACTATTTCTCCGGCCCGCAGAATCAGGTGGCTCCCAACGCGCTGACCACCAGCAGCCAATGTTTCCCGATCGGCCTGACCGGCTCGCAGTACTTTGGCCAGAACATTTGCCCGATCACCAGTGCGCAGTACACAGGCAATTACTATGCGGCTACCAGCACCCAAGCCAGGCACGAATGGGGACAGAACGTCCAGAATGCGATCGGTTTGAAGTGGCATGGCGACAATCTGAAGCTCTCTACCGACCTGAGCCGCAATTCAGCCAGTTACGAAGTGGACAACTTCGTCATTGACACATTCCTGGATGCCTACAACACGGGCTCTCTCGCGTCTGGTGTGGTTGACACGACGGCGATCTTGCCTCGGATGCGGTGCTGAGTGCACGCTTGGCGGAT
>NZ_JBGBPX010000005.1:0-198528 GCF_041107475.1 Rhodanobacter sp. FW021-MT20
TCCGCCAAGCGTGCACTCAGCACCGCATCCGAGGCAAGATCGCCGTCGTGTCAACCACACCAGACGCGAGAGAGCCCCATTTTTGCGGCGAACGACGACATGGCCTGCGGCGTGATGCGCGAGGCGCATGAACGCGGGCTGGTCATTCCGCGCGACCTGTCGGTGTGCGGCTTCGACGGCACGCCGGTATCGCAGCTGATCTCGCCCGGCCTGACCACGGTGCACCAGCCGTGCCGAGAAATGGGCTGCGCGGCGACCGAACGCGTGTTGCAGGCGATCCGCGACCCGGCCCTGCGCAAGCAGGAGCGGGTGCCCTATCAGGTGCAACTGCGCGCATCCACGGCCGCTCCCGGAAAGCCTTAGGATTCGTCATGTGCCGCCCGGTTCCAGCCGGGCACGGGATGTGCTGATTCCAGGGGATGCGGAGGAATGGTGGGCAGTGACCATGTCGAGGCCGCGACCGTGCCGTGCACGCGTCGCGTCGGCCGGTTGTTCATGGCGATCTATGGCCTGGCCTATACGGGCTTGTGGATGGCTTTGCTGCCGCCGATCCTGGTGGGGCTGGCGATGCGCGTCAGCGTGATCGACCCGGCACATGCGGCCGACAGCCTGTCGCTGGTGGTGGGAGTGGGAGCGCTGGTGGCCTTGTTCGGCAACCCGTTCTTTGGCCGGC
Source organism: Rhodanobacter sp. FW021-MT20 (assembly GCF_041107475.1). NCBI lineage: Bacteria > Pseudomonadati > Pseudomonadota > Gammaproteobacteria > Lysobacterales > Rhodanobacteraceae > Rhodanobacter > Rhodanobacter sp. FW021-MT20. The sequence goes on from NZ_JBGBPX010000005.1 coordinate 674, forward strand.
TGTCGGATCGCACGACCTCGCGCCACGGCATGCGCCGGCCCTGGCTGATTGCCGGCGCGCTGGGCGGTGTGGCCGGGCTGGCCGTCGTGGCGCAGGCCACGTCGATCCCGCAGCTCCTGTTGGGTTGGTGCATCACGCAGCTTGCCTATAACGCCGAGCTGGCGGTGCTGGCGGCGATCCTTTCCGACCAGATCCCGACATCGCAGCGCGGTACGGTATCCGGCATCGTGAGCATCAGCCTGCCGCTGGGCATGATCGGCGGCACCTTCCTGGTCGAGGTGCTGGTGGCGTCCACGCTGGCCATCTTCCTGGTGCCGGCCGCGATCGCGTTGCTTTGCGCACTCGTGCTGGCGTGCGTGCTGCACGACAGCCGGCTGGATTCGGCGCACCGGCCGCCTTACGGCTGGCGCGGGTTCCTGGGCAGTTTCTGGATCAACCCGTTGCGTTTCCCCGATTTCAGCTGGGCCTGGAGCAGCCGCTTCCTGCTCTACGCCGGCGTTGCCATGTTGCTGACCTATCAGGAGTTCTACCTGATCCATCAGTTGAACTGCCCGCCGGGCGATGTGCCGCACCGGATCTTCCTGTCCACCCTGGTGCAGTGCTGCATGGTGGCCATCTTCGGCGTGCTGGGTGGTGGATTATCCGATGCCGTGGGGCGGCGCAAGGTGTTTGTATGCGGTGCGGCGCTGCTCTACGCGCTGGCGCTGGTGGTGATCGCGTTTGCCACGTCGTATGCCTGGTTCCTGGTCGGCATGGCGTTGAGCGGCATCGCGCAGGGCACCTACCTGGCCGTGGACTTCGCGCTGGTCACCGACGTGTTGCCGGAGCGCGAAACCCACGCAGCCAGGAACCTGGGCATCTTCAACATCGCCAGCGTCCTGCCGCAATGGCTGATGCCTGCCGTCGCCCCGGCCATTCTTGCCGTGAGCAGCGGCAGCTATGCGGTCCTGTTCATGGTGGCGGCGGTTCTTGTCGCGCTGGGCGCCTGGGCGATCCTGCCGGTGCGCGGCGTGCGTTGAGCTTGCGGACTCGAAAGCCTTGCCGAAACCCGGTAGGAGCGCACCCTGTGCGCGAGTGCTCTTGGTTGGAGGCTGCGAAAATCTTTCGCAAGCAGCTTTCGCGCACGGGGGTGTGCTCCGGCAAACGCAGGTCATTCGAGGTGCCTGCTTGGCAAGCGTGGGGCGGCTTCTTTGCGCTACGCTGCGGTGGAGCCACCCGGGTAGTCGAGCGTGGCGAAGGGGCGGGGCGATTCGTGCTGTGCCGCTCCTTAGGTTCCAGGGATATCCGTTCCATCCGTGCGAGGTTTTCATGATGCGCCGTGCATTCGCCTGTTCGATCCACATGTTGCTGGGCTTGGCCGTTGTCGCCGCTCCGCTGCCGCTGCTCGCCGCGGGTTCTTCGGTGCCGGTGGTGCACACGGATGCCGGTGCGTTGTCCGGCGCCCATGTCGCCGCAGCGGGCCTGGACGAGTTCAAGGGCATTCCGTACGCCGCGCCGCCGGTCGGTTCCCTGCGCTGGAAGCCGCCGCAACCGATGGCGGCCTGGAGTGGCGTGCGCAAGGCCGACCACTTCGGTCCGCGTTGCATGCAGCGGCCGTTGTTCGGCGACATGGTGTTCCGCTCCGACGGCATGAGCGAAGACTGCCTGTACCTCAACGTGTGGCGACCCGCGCACAGCGCAGGCAAGAAGCTGCCCGTGCTGGTGTATTTCTACGGCGGCGGTTTTGTCGCGGGCGACGGTTCGGAGTCGCGCTATGACGGTGCCAGCCTGGCCCGGCGCGGGATCGTCACGGTCACCGTGAACTATCGGCTGGACGTGTTCGGCTTCCTCGCGTTGCCGGCGCTGGCTGACGAGTCACCGCAACACGCCACCGGCAATTACGGCCTGCTCGACCAGGCTGCCGCGCTGCGCTGGGTCCATCAAAACATCGCCGCGTTTGGCGGCAACCCGGCGAAGGTCACCATCGGCGGCGAGTCGGCCGGTTCCATGTCGGTCTCGGCCTTGATGGCTTCGCCGTTGTCGAAGAGATTGATGCAGCAGGCCATTGGCGAGAGCGGTTCCGTGCTCGGCAACCTGAAACCACGGCCGCTGGCGCAGACCGAGAAGGAAGGCGAGGCATTCGAGCAACACGTCGGCGCGCATTCCCTGGCCGATTTGCGTGCGATGAATGCGAACGTCTTGATCAAGGCCTGCGGTGACAAGGGCGTGGCCGAATTCAGCCCCACGATCGACGGCTATTTCCTGCCGCGTTCGCCCGAGGCGATCTACCAGGCCGGCGAGCAGGCGCACATTCCGCTGCTGGTGGGCTCGAATTCGCAGGAAGACTATTACGCCGACCTGTTCAACGGCAGGGCGCCCACGCCAGCCAACTATCGCGCCGTGCTGGAGAAGCAATTCGGCGCGCATGCCGCCGAGGCGCTGAAGCTTTATCCGGGCAATACCGCGGCCGAAGTGAAGACGTCCGGCACGGCGCTGGCTGGCGACCAGTTCATCGCCTTCGCCACCGGACGCTGGATGCAGCTGCAACGCCAGACCGGTCACGCACCGGTGTACTACTACTATTTCGACCAGGCGCGTCCGGCCAAGCGTGATGGCAGCGCCGGCCCCGATTCGGGCGCGGTGCACAGCAGCGAGATCGAATTCGCGCTGGGCAACCTGTCCGGCAACCACGTCTTCGCGTGGACCGCCACCGACCGCAAGGTGTCGGCCACGATGGAAGGCTACTGGGCCAACTTCATCAAGACCGGCAACCCCAACGGTGCGGGCCTGCCGCACTGGCCGGCGACAGCGGACAAGGATGGCGGCCTGCTGCGCCAGGTGATCGGCGCGGACACGCATACCCGCGTCGATCATGCCGTGACGCGCTACGACTTCCTGCAGCGCGTGGAGCCCGACGCGCATCTTTGATGTGTATGGTGTCCGCCCCGACAGCCGCGAACGTTTCGGAGCGGAGTCATTCGGCAGGGCCGTGCCCATTCGTTCCGCCGCATCCACCTGTCCATTCCATTGTCGAGACGATGCATGTCCACCCAAGGATCCTTGCCGGGCTTCGAGCCGGATCAACCCACCGACCGATTCTTCCTGGCGATATTCCCCGACGCACGCCATGCCGCCAGCCTGGCTACGCTGGCGGATGGCTTTCTCGGCAAGCACGGCCTGGGTGCCGGAGCGGTCGCCGCCTCGCGGCTCCATGTCACGCTGTTCCACCTGGGTGATTACGCGGGCCAGCCGCCCGGGTTGGTGGAGCATGCCGGCCAGGCACTTTCGCGGCTGGTGGCCGAGCCGTTTACCATCCGCTTCGACCAGGCTGGCAGCTTCGGGAACCACCGCTCCAAAAGCCCGCTCGTGCTTGCCGCGAGCGAGGGCAACGAGACGTTGCATGCATTGCACGGGCAACTGGCAATGCATTTGCGGGCCCATGGCCTGGGACAGTCGACGCATGGCTCCTTCGTGCCGCACATGACCGTGGCTTACGGCAAGGCGCTGCTTCCGTTCGAGACGATCGAGCCGATTTCATGGCCGGCAGGTGAGGTGCGGCTTGTCCACAGCCTGCTGGGCAAGACACGGCACATCCCGTTGGCCAGTCGTGCTTTGGCCGGCGGCTGAGGCGTCGCTGCGGCGGGTGCGGTGAATGGACCTTCCAGGTCGGGAGACCGCCTTGCATATTGAAAAAGCGACCATCGAGGAGGCGCTGGCCTGCTTCGCCATTCGCCGCGAAGCCATTCTGGCCCGATGCACTGGCTTCTATCCCCAGCGTGATCTGGCGATCTGGACGTCGGGAGCGATGTCGGAGGCATTTGCCAGGCGCGTGGCGGAGCACTTCCACGTCGCGGTGGCCGATGGCCAGGTCGTGGGCACCGGCATGATTGATCTCGCAACAGGAAAGGTCGATGCGATCTTTGTCTTGCCCGGGTACATGGGGCGAGGCGTGGGGCGCGCCATGATGGAGCATCTGGAAAGCCTTGCGCTTGGCGCTGGACTTGGCAGCATCCACCTCGAGTCCACGTTGAATGCCGTCGCGTTCTATCGGTCGCTGGGGTTTGAGGGGGAAGGCCAATCGATCTATGAATCGTCTTTGGGCGTACGCCTTGCATGCGTACCCATGGTAAAGCCGTTGCGGGATGGACCGGTTCCGGCCCCATAGGCCCGGCAGAAATGGAAGGCGCCCGTTGAAATCGCCGGCGCGCCTGTTGCTACTTGTGGCGACCGTGCGGTTCCAGGGCGACCGGATCCGCTGACTGGCCTGGCGCGCAGGATTGTCGATTTCCGATCATCCGCTTCGTCGTCAATGCATTCCCACCCAATGGATCTCCCATGAAATATCTCGGACTGGCCTACTTCACGCCCGAAAAATTTGCCGCGATGGCGCCCGCTGACGTCAAGGCACTGGTGAGCCAATGTCCGGCACTGGACGAGAAGATGCGCGCGACCGGCAAGGTTCTGGTTTCCGCATCGCTTGGCGATCTGGACGGCTGGCGGACGCTTCGCCCTCGCGGCGGCAAGACGCAGGTCAGCGACGGGCCTTATACCGAGTCGAAGGAAGTGGTGGGCGGCCTGTTCATCATCGAGGCGGACAGCCGTGACGAAGCGCTGCGCATCGCATCCATGCATCCGGCTGCCACGCTGGGCGAGGAAGGCGGGTGGGCCGTCGAGCTGATCCCCATGGATTTCTATCTGGCTGGATGAGAGCGTGGGCGCGCGTTCCGCGCGTGTATTGGCGCTGGTCTCATCCGCGAACACTTCCCGGCTTCGTGAGTCATCGTGGCGATGTCCGCGAGTCGATGATGGTCAGGGTGCCGACGCACTGATCACCATTGATGGGTCAAGCGGATCAACTTCACCGGTGCGCGCCGGGCATCCGGATACGCGTGCGCTGGCGGTACAGCTTCCAGACTGCGTCGATGACGATGAACAGCACGACCAGTTCGAGGCCGCCCTTGGCGCCCTTGTCGGTGGCCTCGGCCAGGAAGATCGGTCCGGCCGCAACCCACCACAGCAGCAGCGCCACGAAGGCCATGCTTACCGCGATGTGAGTCCATCGCATCGGTGGCGACCAGCGTCCTCGGTGGAACACCAGCGCCAGGGTGATGAAGCTGGCAAGCCAGAGCGGCAGGACCCACGGCGCCCGTGTGTGCAGGAAACCGGCGTCGAAGGCGAAGACCTGCGCGAGTGGGGCGGGCATGCGGTGGGCGATCCATGGCAGGGCGGTTACCAGAGCGGCGCCGACAAGGAACCACGCGAGGCCCACGGCCAGCGAGCCGCGATGAATCCGTTCGGGATCGACTACCCGGGGCCGCCAGCCGGGCTTGAACAGCCCCGTTTGCCGGATGCCTGCGGCGATCACGGCAAGCATGGCGAGGAAACCGGGCCACCACAGCGCGCCCAGTCCCCAACTGAACCACCAGCCGGCCAGTGGCGCACCCTGGAATACGCGCGGCAGGGTCAACGCCCATTGCAGCACGATACCGACGACCGACAGCAGCACGAATGAGCGGGTCTGCTCGGCGGGGATGATCACGACGCCAGGCGGGCGATAGCGTGCGGCGACTTCGGCCGGCGTGCCGAAGTCCCGCAACATGGCCAGCACCAGTGCGTCATCGGCAGGGTTGGCATGGCTCTCGGCACGCTCGGCCAGCATGTCGGCGAGCAGGCCGCGAAGTTCCAGGCCGATCCCGTTGCGTTCTCGACCGGGCAAACGGCGCATCACATCGAGGACATAGGCTTCGATCACGTCATTCGGGTTCATGTTCCGCTCCCTTCAGCAGGCCGCCCATGGTGGCGACGAGGTCGCTCCACACGGTCGTGAGATTGGCGAGCAGCGCCTCGCCGGCGTCGTTCAGGTGGTAGTAGCGGCGCGGCGGGCCATCGTCGATGCGCCACTCGGAGGCCAGCAGCCCCTGCTTTTCCAGCCGCCGGAGCAGGGGATAGAGCGTTCCCTCCTCGATCGGCATGCCGCGCTGGGCCAAGGCCTGGCGCAGGGAGTAGCCGTATTGCGCACTTCGCAGCTGCGAGAGCACCGCCAGTACCAACGCGCCGCGCCGCAGCTCAAGCTCCAGCTTGGACAAGGGGTTTTCGTGAGTCGGAGCCATGCGGTGCTCTGTAGAGTTTCGTGCAAAGTACATAGCTACACACAGTATGTCAACGGCATGCGCTGGAGGCGAGGCCGCAGCGCCGTATCGCGATGGCATGGCGGCGGCCTGCGCCGGCTTTTGCACGCGGATGGCCTTGCCGGCATGGCCCATCCGGCCTGCTCCATATCGGGGTGTCGTGGTGTTAAGTTGGGGCAATCATTGGCCTGTCCGTGGAGTCCGTCATGTCCCTTGTTTCCTTTGCCGGGTTGTCGGCGGGTGCGCGTCGTCCCGCCATTCGCCTTGCCGTGGCCGTATCGGTGGCGCTCGCCGCCAGCACGGCCTTTGCGCAGGTCTCGCGCAGCGCCAACGTGCCGCCGCCGCAGGACACGCCGTACCCGGGCACCATCGCCCTGCATGTGGATGCCAGCGATACGCGACAAGGCATCTTTCGCGTGCACGAAACGATTCCGGTGCAGGCGGGCAAGCTGACGCTGCTGTTCCCGCAGTGGATTCCCGGCGAGCATTCGCCGAGCGGCCCGGTCGACATGCTGGCCGGCCTGGACGTGACGGCAAACGGCAAGTCGCTGAAGTGGGTGCGCGACGAGTACGACGTGTATGCCTTTCACCTCGACGTGCCCGCAGGTGTGTCCAGCATCGACGTGAACTTCCAGTTCCTGTCCAGCCGTGGCGAGGGTTCGGCTGAAATGACCGACCGCATGCTCGACCTGGAATGGAACAAGATGGCGCTGTATCCGGCCGGGCATTTCTCGCGCGACATCACCTTCAAGCCCAGTGTGACGCTGCCCGGTGGATGGAAGTTCGGCACCGCGCTGGAGACGGCTTCGACGTCCGGTAATACCACCACCTTCAAGCCGGTACCGTTCAACACCCTGGTTGATTCGCCGATGTATGCGGGGCTGTACTTCAATCGCGTCGACCTCAACCCGGGTGGCAAGGCGCCGGTGCATCTGGATGTTGTCGCCGACGCGCCGAAGTACCTGGTGATGTCGCCGGAACAGTTGAAGGTGCATCGCGCACTGGTGACGCAGGCCGTGAAGCTGTTCGGTTCGCATCATTACGACCACTACGACTTCCTGTTCTCGTTGTCCGACCAGCTCGGTGGCAATGGCCTGGAGCATCACCAGTCCAGCGAGGACGGCATGGGCCCCGACTACTTCACGGCATGGGCCGACAACGCGCCGAACCGCGATCTGCTGGCGCACGAATACGTGCATTCGTGGAACGGCAAATTCCGCCGTCCGGCCGACCTGTGGACGCCCAACTTCAACGTGCCGATGGGTGATTCGCTGCTGTGGGTCTACGAGGGTCAGACGCAGTACTGGGGCTTCGTGCTGACCGCGCGCTCGGGCATGTGGACGCCGGAACAGTTCCGCGATGCGCTGGCCATGGTCGCGGCCAACTACGACCGCAATCGCCCCGGTTTCGACTGGCGCACGATGGAAGACACCACCAACGACGCCACCGCCGCGCACCGCGCGGGCCTGCCGTATCGCAGCTGGCAGATGAGCGAGGAGTACTACAGCGCCGGGCAGATGATGTGGCTGGCCGTGGACGCCAAGATCCGCGCGCTGACGCATGACAGCAAGTCGCTGGACGATTTCGCGCGCGCGTTCTTCGGCGTCGACAACGGCAGCTTCGTGACCAGGACCTACACCTTCGACGACGTGGTGGCGGCACTGAACGGGGTCGCGAAATACGACTGGACCTCGTACCTGCATTCGTTCGTCGACGAACGCCAGCCACCGTTGCTGGATGGCGTGAAGGGCTCGGGCTGGAAGCTGGTCTACACCGACAAGGAAAGCCCGTACGAGAAGCAGTACGAGAGCCGACCGGAATCGCCACGGCACATCTTCAACTTCACCTGGTCGATCGGCATGACCCTGACCAAGAAGGGTCAGGTCAACGACGTGCGCTGGAACGGGCCGGCATTCAAGGCCGGCGTCAGCACCGGCGCCACGCTGGTGGCGGTGAATGGCGAAGCCTATTCGAGCGACGTGTTGAAGAACGCGATCACCGCGGCAAAGGACAGCAAGTCACCGATCCGGTTGCTGTTCAAGTACCAGGGCGCGGTCCGCACCGTGCCGGTGGATTACCACGGCGGCCTGCAGTACCCGCACCTGGTGCGGGTCAAGGGCACGCCGGATTACCTCAGCCAGATCATCGCCGCGCGCAAGTAGGCTTGGCCTGGTCCGTTGGCGTGATGCTTCGGCGAAATCAGCCGGGGCATCGCGCGGATTTGGAGTGGCGTGTCGCGTCGGCGGCGTGGGCTCGGTGCGTATGAAAACCCATCCTCACGCCGCCATGGCCAGGTAGGTGACCGCCCGCGGGCAATGCTCTGTTCTGATACCTGTTGAAGGTAAAAGCATCGCCCGCGAGCGGGCTCCTGCACTTGATGGGTGCGGATCTTTCATCGGTGCTCACTGCTTTGTGGCGGCGTTGCGTTGTGCCGGCATCATCGCGTACAGGACTTCGGTCGCGGGCACGGCGGAGGCGGTGGCAATCGTCGTTACCGAATCATGGGGAGAGGCGACCTTGTAGCCACGTTTCTGCAGATGTTGCAGCAGGGCGTCGGGCGTTGCATGGAACACGGGTGCCAGGTCGGCCACGCTTGCCTCGGTCATCAAGGCCACGGTCTGGAAAGCCGGGTTGCCGCCGCGGCCCTTGCCGGCAGTCAGCGCAAATGGCACGGCCACCAACAGCGACAGCGCCAGCGGGATGAACAAGGTCTTGCGCTTGGCGTATGCCAGCAGCGGCTTCCAGTTTTTCCACAGGTGCAGGACGAAGGGCGCCAGCAGCAACAGGCTCAGCCACTCGTGCATGGCGTGAAAAGTCCGTGGCGCCCAGTGGAAGAAAAGCGCGACGCCCGAAACGGTGGAGACGGCGAACAGGCCGGCTGTCAACGGCGTGCCGTAGCGGTGCATGAAGTGGCTGAAGGTCATGTCGGTTTGCTATCGATAAAAAGGCTCCAATCATGATAATGATATTCGTTATCATTTACGAGCATGACCAGCATGGCTGGCGATGGAGCTCAGTTCTCGATCCCGGCGATACCGTGTGCGCGCTCTGCTTGCGCACAACGTTGGGCCAGCGAGGAAAACGCCAGCCGGTAGGCATGGCCGAGGCTGTCGAGCAATGTGCCGGCGATGGCCACGAATTCCGTCGGGCCGTCGCTTGGCTGGGCCGCGCGGGGACAGCGTCGCCGCAGGTAGCCGCCGATGCTGTCGCCGTCAAGCAGGCTCTGTGGAATGTCGTCGCACTTGCGCAGCAGGCGCAGCGAGTGCTCCTGGCACGCGATCATCGCGTCTTGCCGGATGCGCTCCAGTCCCTTGTGTTGCGCGACGTCGCCGGTGCCTTCGAACTGACTGGCCACGATCCATGCTTCCTGCAGCGACTCCACGTCGGCGTACAGCGTGCTCAGCGCGAACAGTGGCTCGTGGCGCAAGTTGGCCGCTCTCAATGCCAATTCGATGCGGCGTCGGTAGAGTCCCGCCGTGCGTAACAAGGCCTGTCGTGACGGCGTCTGCCAATCGATGATCCGTTGGTACTCGGGTAGATGACGTTGTTCGTCGAAACCTTCCACCCGGCTGAGCGGGAAGGGGATGCCATGACGTTCCAGCAATCCCGCGAAGGCGATGCGTGCGCGTCGCCCGGCTTCCTGTTCGGCCTTGGCCCAATCCTGGGTGATGGCGGGCGAGTGCAGGCGCAATTCGTCGATGCAGGCCTGCCAGGACAACTTGCCCAGATCATCAGGCAAGGGGCGTTGTAATGGTAACCACGGCCGCGCATGCCATTGCCGCCCGGTCCAGCGGCGCATGTCCGAGTGCGCGTCGTCGCGTTGTGCACCAAGTCGTGTGACGATCTCGGTGTCGCACAATTCGGCATTGCGAAAGTCCACGCCCAGCAGACGGTAATAGGCGCGGGTCGCGTCGCGGCAATGCTCGACGAAACGGTCGAACAGCACCGCGGCGGGGCGCGCATCGCTGAACATGCCCGGAGCCTGCAGCGATTGCGCATGGCGGATGCGTTCCAGGTCGGCCGGATGACTGTCCCAATAACGGGTGGTGCCGTAACCGAGACCTCGCCTGAGTGTGGCCCACGCAGACGTATCGTAGCCGTCCACCTGAGCAGCGACCGCTTGTGGCATGTCGCGCAACAGCTTGTGCTCGCGCCAGGTGCTGGCGTTGCGCTTGTCCACTTCGCCGAAGGCGCGGGCCAGCGCGCGCAAGCGCAACGCGGTGTCGCCGAAGGTGGTGCTGCCGGCCAGGATGGCCTCGTAGCGGTCGGCGTCGAATTCCATCTGGCGCGACAGCGATTGCGATAGGCGAAAGCTCAACTGGAACAGGCCGGCCAGCAACAATCGCGAGCCGCCGATGCCGGTGCGCGTAACGACCATTACGGCGCGCACCACGAATTCATCGTTTTCGTGCGCCCATTGTTCCAGTCGCTCGACCCACGGGTCGGGTCGATGGGCGCGCTGGTACAGCCACGCGTTGACATGGTTGATCAGGAAGCTGCAGCGCATGCCAAGGCGCTGCGCGAAGTGGCCGAACTCATGCGCAAGCACGCCGAGGAATTGCTGGCTGCTCAAGCCGGCGACCAATGGCAGGCCGATGGTGAGCACCTTGCGGCCGTTGAAAAAGCCGGCCCAGCCGCCTTCGAAATGCACGCTGGCATTGACTTCGTTGGACAGGCGTAGGGCAACCGGCGGGCGGATGCCGATGGCTTCGGCGAGTCTATGGATGGCCTGCAGCAGGCGTGGTTCTTCGCCCGGGTCCAGCAGCAGGCTGCGTTCCCTGGTAGCGCCCATCGGCAGCATCGGCCGCAGCAGGAACAGCAGCAGGAGGGCGCCACTCGCACCGGGCAACGCGTAAAGCACGAACATGGGCCAGAAGCCGCGTACGTGGAAGCTGGTGAAATCGTGCACGTGCCACAGATACCAGACCAGCCCGTAGCCGAACAGCGTGACCATGGCCAGATAAAGCAACGGGATCAGCACGCAGCAGAGCGTCACCAGTACCAGTCGCAAGGCATAGCCCGGGCTGGGGCGTCGTCGGGGAAATCCCCGGGCAAGCGACGTGACGAGGTCGGACAGCGGATCAGCGGTCGTCGCTGTCGCAGCTGCGGGCGATGAGGTGGCAGAAGTGGCCGCAGGCGAAGCCGACGGAATGTCGGCGGTGACAGCCTGCTTTTCCTTGTGTGCCGCCAGGCCCGCGAGCGTAAGTATCTGATGCAGGTGATCGGCTTCATCGTGGTTCAAGCCGGCTTTTACCACCCGTCGGGCCGGTGGCAGCATGGTTTGCACTTGGGTGGGGCGCAGTTTCAGCTGCCGGAGCAACGCCTCGGCGATGCTTTCCGGGGTGTGTCCGGGAAGCGCCTCACCGGTGAGCCTGACCCGATAGGTCTCCATGACATTCCTTTGCGTAATTTCTTGCGATATTCACAAAATCCCATGCCGTCGACAATAGGAAAATGTGCGGGTTCGCCGAGCGCGTGCGAAGGTCGCCATCTGTTCTGAAAGGCACCCGCGGTCGAGCCGCCACGGGCGAAACGATGGCAAGGCGTCAGGGGTTTCATGGCAACGGGCGAGGTTCACCGGCGCCGATATCGGGACAGCGCGATAGCTGTCCCGATGGTTGCGGGTGCTGCTTACGATTTCGGCGTGGTGATCAGGTGCAGGCTCTGATCGGCCAGGTAAAGGCCGTTGTCGGGGAGTGCGTCGGCGCTGCCGGGGACGGACGCTTCCGGCTTCAGCCATGAAATCTTTTCGCGCGGGCCGGGAAGATAGGCTGTCCAGGTGCCGTAACTGCGCGCTTTTGCCTTGCCCATCTCATGGAGCGTGTAGGAAACCGGTATGCGCACGATCCAGGCTTGCCGCGTTGCAGCCGCTCCGCTGGCTGGCACGTTGTAGGTCCAGTGGGACGCGGCGCGCACCGAGGCGTCGGCGAAGTCCTTGCGCCACATACGCATCAGCATTTCGGGGCCCCTGACGCGCAGGTTGACCTGCTCGGCAGCGACCTGGTCCACCTTGCCTTGCCGGTTGATGCGCGCCACCAGGTACACGGTGCCGGATACGCGTTCTTTGATCTCCCGTCCCGGGTAATGCGGCAGCGTTTGATTTTTGATGGTCAGTCCATACGTGTTGGCCGCATTGCCGAACCATTGACTGGCGATGCGCAGCGCAAAGTGGTCCTTGTCCGTCGGCGTGGCGACGATCCGCAAATGCATGGCCGCTTTCGCGGCGACGGCGTGGCCGTGGTCGATGACGGGCTCGAAGCGCCAGTGCGGCACGTTTTGGGTCAGCAACTGCTGCACCGGGGCAGGCAGGGTCGCCAGCTTGTCCACGGTGTAGGACTGGACTGCGCCCTGCGGGCTGACGGTGATGCTGCCGGCCAGCAGCATGCTGGCCTCGGCTTGTGCCGGTGGCGTGCGGGCAAGCGCCGGCATCAGGCCCGGCAATACGAGTATCGACAAAGCGGCAAGCAAGGCTTTCATCTGTGAATTCCCCGGTTGGATGACCTCACGGCTGGCGACGAGCACGCCGGCAGGGCGATGTTCGCGGATTTCCCAGCCGTGGATGTAGTCGGGCCAGTTTACTGGCCCGCGCTGGAGAAGGCATGGACGCCATGTACCGGACATGCCCGCCACGTCGCGCGATCAAGCGTGGTGCCGGCCCGTCGTGCGTGGCGGGCAACGCCGATAACTCAGCAGCCGTCCGCGGAACGGTGGTTGGTCGTTGGCATCCATCGGGCTGCGTTGTTCGCTGACGGCGTAGCCTTCTGCTTCCATCAGGCGGGTGAACAGCGCGCTGTTGCCGCGGCCGGGGTCGGTGATCAGTATTTCGGCGTCCGGTTTTGCATGGTGTTCCACTACCGCGGCGAGCAGCGCCGCGTGATCGCGTTCGTAGAGGATGTCGCTGCCGATGATGAGGTCGAAGCGCCCCAGCCTGGTATTCGGCTCGTCCCAGCGCAGCGAGCGATAGCGCACGGCCGGCAAGTCATTCAGCGCCGCGTTGTAGGCCAGGAACACTTCGGCCAGCGGATGGATGTCGCTGGCGGTGATGTCGGCGCCGTGCCGTTGCAGCAGCAGGCTGGCCAGGCCAAGGCCGCAGCCAAGTTCGAGAATGCGCTTGTGACCGGTGGCATGGCGGCTCATCGCTTCGGCGAGCAGTCGCCCGGCCGGCCAGACTTGTCCGAACAGGCTCCATTGTGCGGATGAGATGCCCAACCGTTCCGCCTGGTGGCCAGGGTCGGCGAACTGCTGGCGGTCCGTGAGCGAGCGGATACGGTAATCCTGCCCGCCCAGGCGGAGGGTGCGAGTGATGGTGGCGTAGCCGGGCACGGTGGATCCGAGGGGTGCGTCCTGCGACACGGGCGTGTGCGGGAGACGTGCGGCGAGGGGCCGGCAAGGGATCGACCGGGGCAGGGGCGTTGTTGCCGCCTTGCCCCATCATAGGCCATGTGGAGTAGGGCCGTTCGCACCGCGAGCGAACTCGGGACCACCCGGACGCAAGAGCCGCGGCATTCCCGGGTGATGCGTTGGCGATGGTGTGACTGTGCGCTGCTTTTCGTTTCCCTCGATAGGGTCACGAATGTGAGACGGCCGCACCGGTTGGCGTGCTCCCGGTCACCCACTGCCGGAAGAAGCCATCGAGATTGCGTCCGCTGGAATGCTCCATGGCGCGCTTGAAATCGGCGGTCGTCACCGACTTGCCCTGGAATGCCCGCGTGTAATCGCGGATGCCGTTCCAGAAGGCCTGCTCGCCAAGCTCGTGCCTGAGCAGGTACAGCACGTAGGCACCCTTCTGGTAAACCACGACACGATCATCCCGGCTCGGGTGGTCCCAGTGCGCATAGACCAGCGAGTGATCCTTGCCGGAGGCCACCAGGCCCTCCACGTTCCGCTGCCAGTGTTCGACGATGGCCTGGTAGGCAGCGTCGCCAAACCGGTGCTGGATATACGCCGCCGCCATGAAATCGGCGAAGCCTTCGTTGAGCCAGAAATCGCTCCAGCTGCGACAGGTGACCTTGATACCCCACCATTGGTGTGCCGCCTCGTGGGCGATCAGGTCTTCATCCACCGGCGTTTGCAGCGCATCGCGGCCGTAAGCCTCCGACAGCAGTGCGAGGCCCGCCATTTCCTGCCCGATGGTGCGGGTGACCAGGGCCTGGTCGTAGCTGTCGCGGTAGGGAATGCCGGCGCGGTCGCCGAAGAATTTCAGCATGTCGCCGGTGTCGGTGAACAACTGTCGAAGCTGATCCGGCGACATGTCCCGTGAGAGAAAACGCATGTCCACGCCATTCGCCCGTGCGTCGGCCTCGTTGAATCTTCCTGCGGCGAATCCGTAGACGTAGCTCGGTACCGGAGCCTGCTGTCGCCAGTGATACAGCACGCGTTGGTCGCCCAGTCGTCGACGCGATATCAGCCGGCCGGTGGCGATGGCTTTGAAATCACCTGGCAATGCCACACTCAGATCGAGCGATACTCGCTGGTCCGGAGCATCCAGGCAAACCAGCCACTGGCTGGTCGAGAAGATCGTGTAGAGCTGTTCCGTTTGCGGATGGAATTCCAGGCCGAAACGAGGTGCACCGTGATAACGAACCTTGATGTCGAGATGTCTGTTCGTGGCTGGATTGCTGGCCAGCCGGATGTCGAGTTGGTGTCCGGTTTTCTCGAATGAAAGCTTGCGGCCGTGCAGGCTGACCTCGTCAATGACCAAGTCGCTGGCGTCAAAGTCGAGCTGGCGCACATCGGCATCGAGCAGGGCGACGCTGATCGTCTCGGTGCCGCGAAGGGTTTTGCGCGGCAAGTCCGGATCGAGACGGGCGGTGTAGTGCACGACATGGAAACCCGGGTCGGGCAGTGGCCGGGCATGACCCGGCTGCGCCCAGAGCAGGCCGGCGAAGAGGAGCATTCCCGTGAAGGTCCAGCTGGATCGCGCGGAGGCATGCATGTTGAGGTTCACGATGGAGATGAGGGCTGGGTATGGTCCGGCAATGCCCGACGTTATCGTGGATTCCTGCTCGGGCGACCTTGCGATGGTGGGGTGTTGCAGGCTCGGCGGACAAGTGCGGGAATCCGAACCGGCCCTCAAAGCCGAAAATTCATGACCTCGCGGCGTTCACTGCGCCGGAAAAAGCATCGAACGATGGGCGGAGAAACCGGCCATGGTGCCGTCGCCCACGGCCAGGGCGACGTTGCCAGCCATGCGCGCCGCATCGCCGCAGGCGAAGACGCCGGGCACGGAGGTTTCCTTCATCGCGTCGGTGCGAATGAACGAGCCCATCGGGCTGTCCTCGAAGGCGCAGCCCAGCTGCTCGGCGAGCGGGCTGGCCATGTGGATGCGGGAGGCAGTGAACAGGCCGTCGAACGCGATGCGCTGCCCGCCGGACAATTCGACCGTGGCGGTTTCCACGATGCGTTCGACGCGCCGTGGCTCGATGATCACGCCTTTGGCGGCGAGGGCGGTGCGTTCCGTTTCATCGGGCTCGAAGGTTTCGTTGGTGAAGAACGTCACCTTGCCCCAGTCCGGCAGTATCAGGGCGTGATGCATGGACAGCGGGCCGACCGCGAGCACGCCGATGCGGCCTTCGTTCAATTCGTAGCCGTGGCAATACGGGCAGTGGAAGACACTGCGTCCCCAGCGTTCGGCCAGACCTTCCAGTTCCGGCAATTCGTCGACCACGCCGGTGGCAAGCACCAGGCGTTTGGCGTGGTACGGTCGGTCGGCGACATGCGCGATGAAGCCATCGTTGGCGGCTTCGGCACGCGTGGCGTCGCCGTCCAGCCATTGCACGTTCGGATAAGCCAGCAGTTGTGCCTTGCCGTCGGCAACGATGGCGCCGGGCGCGCGGCCGTCCTGGCCCAGGAATCCGTGCGCGGCCTTGGCAAAGCGATTGCGACGCACGCCGGCGTCCACCACCAGCACGCGTTGGCGGGCTCGGGCCAGGATCAGGGCGGCGGACAGTCCGGCATAGCTGCCGCCAACCACGATGGCGTCGAAGCTGTTCGGCATGGTTTCAATGGTCATGGGCGGGTTTCCTTCGCATCTTCGCGGCGCGATGGTTGAAATCACGGGAGAGGTCGGCCAGCGTCACAGTGCCCAGTCGCTGCACCAGCAATTCTTCGGCCTCGCGAAAGGCCTCATCCAGTGCGTGGTTGACGGCTTGCTCGACCAGGCATTGGGGATGTTCGCTGCGGTTGCCCATGGCGAAGACACTGGGCGAACCCACCGCGTCGTAGATGTCGCGCAAGGTCACGGCGTGCAAGTCACAACTGATCGACCAGCCACCGCCATGCCCCTTCACCGATGTCACATAGCCCAGTTCACGCAGCCCGGAAAGCGTGCGGCGCACCACGGCAGGGTTCGTGCCCAGGTAGCCGGCCAGCTCTTCGGAAGTCAGCGACCGTTCGGCATGGGCCATGTGCAGCAACACATGCAGGATGGAGGAAAGTTTGCTGTCGCGTCTCATGTAACAAACGATAGCACATGAAATGCGAGTTTTGCGAAAGGACTACTCAATCAAGTCAAACGACTTGTTCACTAGCGGCGGGGGGGGGCGTTGGGGGCCGAAATTGTGTTTCTGGGTGTCATGCTGGTGGGGACAGTGACGCAGGTCTGGCTGCATCGGCCGTCAGCGAGCATGATAAAGGCGCGCCGCTGGGGGAGCGGGCAGTCACAAGCGACGACGCCGGCATAACGAGGAGAACACAATGATGAAACGTCTCACCATGTTCGTCCTTGTCGTGGCCACTGGCCTTCTCGCACCAACGGTTCAGGCGGGTACGGTCTGCTGGTTGGACCACGCTATCCCACAGACCGACTCGGCGAAGTTAGTATTCGCTAACCCGCCTTATTTCGCGGAAGTCACTCATCGCGATGGAACCCGAACCCACATCAAGGCCTTGTCGTCTGGACCCATGGCCGTGGACCTGCGCATCGGCGAAGACATTCTCGTCACCCAGGGGCTCCATAGCAGCTGCCAGATCAAGGTCACGCGCGTCCACGGGCGGTTGCAACTCGCAGTCGTCAATGAGATTGGCATGCCTGGAATGCCACTGGACAAGTCCGTCGAGCTGCTGGCGGCAGGTGCGGACGGCCACTTCCATGTAGTCCGCGCCGATCCGATGGACAAGAGCCGGCTGCAACATCGCTGAACCGTACATCCATCCGGTACATTCTCGGAATGCACGCCGACGGATGGCGATCGTCGAAAGGGTTTCCAGACTTGTCTTGCGTCCGTTTGAACTGCTTTTGATTCGTCGCACCTCTGTTCTGACAGTGGATGCCAGGATCCGGGCGAGCGGCTGGTATTGAGCGATTCCAGCCCTGCCCGAACGGCGAGCCCTCAGCAGTGATCATCGGGAGTGCCCTGATCACATGTGACTGGAACGGGCGATTGCGCTGGCCGGGATGCGTATCCGGCAGGTCCCGCGTGTGTTTCGAGAGCGCATGCGCAGGCTTCAGGTGGCATCCGTTGCGGGTTTTGCCTGCTTCTTTTCTTTTTTGCTCACCCGCACAGGCCTATGCTCGGGAGACTGCGGCGTTGCCGCGTTACCCCGGAGTCGTGTCATGAGGAAGCCATTCACATGTTGTCTGCCGGTTTTCCTGCTGGCGGTGGCGTTGCCGATGGGCGCATCGGCGGCGGATGCAAGTAGTGCGGTATCCAAGCAGATGGCCACGGCGGATGCCCATGCCGGCATGGCCCTGGGTGCGACCAGTCTGAAGATGACGCACACGCACCTGCACCACGTCGTCAATTGCCTGGTGGGGCCGGACGGCAAGGGGTTCGATGCCAAGGCCGGCGATCCGTGCAAGGGCATGGGGCAGGGCGCCATCGTCGACGCCAAGGGCGATGCCGCTGCCGAAGCCACCTTGCATACGGCGCTGAGCCAGGCACGGCAAGGCCTGAAGGCCACCACCCTGGATGGCGCGCACGCGGATGCCAAGAAAGCCTTCGCCACCCTGCAGGCCAAGTAGGCACGGTTTGTTGGCGCGATGGGATCGTTGGCGCCACGTGGGGTGTACCGATTGTGGAAAAGGGCAGGCAGGCATGCCTGCCCTTTTGCTGCGGTGATGTAACCACCATCTCTGCCGTAGCGAAATGTACGCAGGAGGTAAGCCATGTCCGACTATCGCAAGACACCTGAAGCCCTGTCGCGCCTGACGCCCGAGCAATATCGGGTGACCCAGGAGAGCGCCACCGAACGTCCCGGTACCGGCGAGTACCTGCACAACAAGGCCCCCGGCATCTATGTCGACGTGGTGTCGGGCGAGCCGCTGTTTGCTTCGTCCGACAAGTTCGACTCGCATTGCGGTTGGCCCAGCTTCACCAAGCCGATCGTGCCGGCCAACGTGAGCGAATTGCATGACCGCACGCATGGCATGATTCGCACTGAAGTACGCTCGGCCCATGGCGACAGCCACCTCGGCCATGTCTTCCCGGATGGTCCGGCCGACCGCGGTGGCCTGCGCTATTGCATCAACTCGGCGTCGCTGCGCTTTGTGCCGCGCGAAGCGATGGCGGCCGAGGGCTACGGCGCGTATCTGGACCAGGTGGAGGACGCGTCATGAGCACCGAGCGCGCGGTATTCGCGGGCGGTTGTTTCTGGGGCATGCAGGAACTGATCCGCCAACAGCCCGGCGTGGTTTCCACGCGCGTGGGTTACGCCGGCGGTGACATCGCGAATGCGACCTACCGCCATCACGGCACGCACGCCGAGGCGGTCGAGATCCTGTTCGATCCGGCGCGCACGGACTATCGCGCGCTGCTGGAGTTCTTCTTCCAGATCCACGACCCGAGCACATCGAACCGGCAGGGCAATGATCGCGGCAGTTCGTACCGCTCGATGATCCTCTACACCAGCGAGGCGCAGAAGCGCATCGCGGAGGACACCATTGCCGACGTGGATGCCTCCGGCCTGTGGCCGGGCAAGGTGGTGACCGAACTGGTACCCGCGGGCGACTTCTGGGAAGCCGAACCGGAGCATCAGGATTACCTGCAGCATTTTCCGGATGGCTATACCTGCCACTTCGTGCGGCCGGGCTGGACGTTGCCGCGTCGACAGGGCATGGCGTAACGGGCGCGTTATCCGTGGGCATGGACTGCTCATGCCCACGGCCATTCAAGCCTCCACGCGGGTCCGTAGTCGTTCCAGGGCTTGGTCCCACTGCTGGCTGACCTGTTCGAGCGAGCGTCGTGCAGCCTCCAGCGGCGCAGGCTCGAACGCCCAGCGACGCTCGCGCCCCATTCGCGCGTCCTGCACCAGCCCGACATCGGCCAGTACTTGCAGGTGGCGGGTGACGGCCTGGCGAGTGATGGCAGTGCCGGCCGTGAGCTGGGCGATGGACAACGCGCCCCCTGCGCACAGCGCGGCGACCAGCCGCAAGCGGGTGGGGTCGCCCAGTGCCGCGAAGACGGCTGCGTGCTGCTGCAGTACGGGCGTTCGCCTGGACCGTGTTGCGGAGGCGGGTTCAGTGCGTGACGACATAGGCCTCGATGTTCCCCATCTGCACGTCCCAGCCGTGGCTGTTCATGCGGAATGCCTCGTTGCGCCGCTCCGGCGGGATGCGGTCGAAGCCGGATTCCACGAGCCGCAGCAGGGTTCCGCCGGGTGCATCTTCAAGGGTGAATTCCACCAGCGTAGTGGACTCGTGCGAATAGTCCACGGCCGGGTCGATCGCATAGGGATGCCAGCGGAAAGCCAGGCGCCGCTCGGGCTCGATGCGCTCGATCACGACGCTCCACACCATGTGTTCGGAGCCCGGCCAGGTGATGTGGCCTTCCACGCGCTGGCCCTCCGCGAAGTGCTTGCCCCTGAGGTCCACGCGGAACCATTCGCCGAATGACTCGGCCTCGGCCAGTGCCCGCCAGACCCGGGAGCGGGGCGCTTTCAGGAAGGCCTGGCGTTCGATGCGATCAGTGGTCGATGGATTCATGGGATGGCTCGTGCGGGTAATCAGGGTTACATGCAACATTCAAGTTGCATGTTGCGCCGAATGATTCAAAAGGGCAACTTTCCTGTTGCATGAAAATCCACGCCGGATGTCGGGACAGACGTCTCCCGCAAGCGGATTCCTCGTGTCAGTCGCGATCGGGCGCGCCGAGCGGGAAGTAATGACGATATGGTCGGGCCTCATCCACCGCGCGGGCAAATGAAGGGCGCGCCAGCAGGCGCTGGCGATAGGCGTGCACATGGCGGAAGTGGGCGCCGATGCGGTGCGTCCAGTCGGCATAGAACAGGAACGGTGCCGCACCGCAATCGGCCAGGCTGAAGGTGTCGCCGACGGCCCATGTGCGACCTGCCATGCGACGGTCAAGCCAGGCGTAGGCGGTGTCGAGGGTGGCTTTTGCCCGGGTCACGCCGGTCGGGTCACGTTGATCCTCGTGCCGCAGGCTGTCGTCCACCACCTTTTGTATTGGCGTCGAGATGTAGTTGTCGAAGAAGCGATCCAGCATGCGCACGTCCAGCGCGGTTTCCGCGTCCGCGGGAATCAGGCGTGTCGGGCCCGGATAGTGCAAATCCAGGTATTCGACGACACAGCTGGCTTCGAGTATGACGTGCCCGCCATCGACCAGAATCGGGAAGCGTTTGATGGGCCACGCGGCGGCCAGCTCGGCCTGGGCGTCGGCATCTTCCAGCGAACGGTAGTCGAAGGGTGTGTCGTTTTCGTACAGCGCAACCAGCGCCTTCTGGCTGTAGGAGGAGAACGGGTGGGCATAGAGTCGGGGCAAGGCGGGTGTCATTGGCGTATCCGTTGGCGGGTTTGTCATGGCGACGATCCGGCGAGGAGGAAATCGACATCCCGCTGTGCGGATCGCCGACTGGGATGGCGTGCGGTGCCGCCGTCACCGGGCGGATCTTCGTCGCGCAAATGCCGCCGGCTGTGCTTTCATGGCGTGGTGACCACGAGACAGGATGTTCTTCGATGACCGAGACGATTTCGCAACGAGTGCCCCGCGATCACTGGCTGATACAGTTTCGCAGGCATCCTTCGGCCTTGCTGCTGCTGGCGCAGCTGCTATGCATTCCGTTGTATCCCTTGGTGGAAGACATGCACGCGGCACGCATGCTGCTGGGCATCTTCGGCGTGGTGATCCTGCTGCTGGCGTTGCGCATGATCCGCTACACCTCTGCGCGCATCTGGCCAGGGGTATGCCTTGCCGTGCTGGCGGTGCTGGCGAGCGGCTTTTACCTCGGCGGCGGCCATGACGAACTGCGCGCGTGGCATGCGGGGCTGGAGGCGCTGTTCTACTTCTATGCGGCCAGTCGCCTGATCGCGTACATGCTGGCCGACCGCCGGGCGACCTCCGACGAACTGTTTGCGGCCGGCGCCACCTTCACCCTGCTGGTATGGGCATTCGCGTATCTGCTGGTGTTGTGCGTGGCCTTGCAGCCAGCGTCCGTTTCGACAGGCACGGCATCGCCGGCCAACTGGAGCGACCTGATGTTCCTCAGCTTCGTCATGCTGTCCTGCACCGGCATCGGCGACGTGGTGCCGGTCGGCGGCATGGCCAAGGCGGTGAGCGATCTGGAAATGTTCACCGGCGTGATGTACGTGGCGCTGGTGGTGTCGCGGCTGATCGGCCTGTCGGTGGCACAGGACAAGCGCTGAAGTTTGTTCTGTGAGGATACCGGGCGACTCAAGGATCGGAGTCACCCGGTATCACGCCGGCGTCAACGGACCAGGCGCAGCGCTTGATGGCGCGAGTGTCGCGTGGATGGGCGGCTCAGCGTGCGCACGTTCGGCGCCGGCGGCTGTTGTGCTTCCTGCAACAGGTTGAGCAGGGTCTCGCCGTAGATCAGTTCGACCGGCTTGCCGACGACGAGCTTCCATGCCGACTCGGTGTAATCGCCGATGGCGAGGATGCGCGCGGAGCCCGCATGCTGGATCAGCATGTGCGCGTGCACGTCGTGGACCGCGTCGACATCGAGCGAGCGCTGGCGCCAGCCACGGCACTGCACCAGCACGGTGGCACCGTTGCGATAGAGCAGCAGTTCCGCCAATCCGGCCTCGTCGCGCAAGCTGTCTTCCACCACGTAGCCGCGACGGTGGAAGGCCTCGATGATGTTTTCCTCGAAGGTGGCCTGGGGCAGGGCGGCCAGTCGATCGAGCTGATGGCGGATATCCAGGCGGTGCCGGCGCTGACGGTAGCCGGGAGCGGTAAACGCCGCGACGAGCCAGCAGGCGCCCAGCCATGTCCAGGCAAGCAGGTCATGCTCGTGGCCGCCGACCGGCATCAGTGCCGCGTGGCTACCCGAGCCGTAATGCGTGGCGAGGCAAACAACCAGACCGATCAGGACACCGACCGGCCAGCGCATCAGGACCATCATTTCGACGCCGTGCATTGCCTGCTTTGCCATCAACTCCTCCGAGCCATGGGCATGTGGAATGACGATAGCGCGTGGTCGTCCGAATGGCAGCGTGCGCTGCGACATAAGGTCGCATGAGGCGAGAAGCCCCGCGTAGCAAGGGCTTGCGGGCAATCGCCGGGCTTGATTGGTGCGCCGCACTAAGCGAGCGGCTGCATCTGTTCGACACGGTTGCCGCATGGCGCGAAACAGAGGGTTGCCCGGCCCGACATCGGCCTGCGCTCTTCAGCGCGACAGGTCGACCAGCGTTCCGGTGTGCAGGCGATTGCCGCCTTGCCGCTTGGCGCGGTACATCGCTTCATCGGCACTGCGAATCAACTGCTCGCGACTCTCGCCGTGCGAAGGAAAGAACGCGATGCCGATGCTCGCCGCCACTTCCAGGCGATGGTGGCCTATCGCGTAGGGATGATGCAGCGCCAGACGGATCTTGGTGGCGACGGTGGTTGCATCCCCGGGCAGGCGAAGATGGCCGAGCAACACGACGAATTCATCTCCGCCGAACCGGCCGATGGTGTCCGACTCGCGCACGCATTGCCGAAGCCGGGCGGCAACCTCGCGCAACAGCATGTCGCCGGCGTCGTGACCGTAGTTGTCGTTCACCCGCTTGAAGCGATCAAGGTCGATATAGAGCAAGGCCAGGGGTTCGCCTTCGCGGCGGGCTCGGGCCATCGCGACATCGAGGCGGTCGTGGAACAGTTCGCGGTTGGGCAGGTCGGTGAGCGGGTCGTGTTGCGCCACGTGTTGCAGGCGTGCCTCGGCCTGCTTGCGTTCGATGGCGGAGGCGACCTGGATGGAGACGAATTGCAGCAGGGTCTTGTCGTGTTCGGTGTAGCGCACGTCGCCGGCATAGGTTTGCACCACCAGCGCGCCGATGACACCGCGCCGTGCGCGCAGCGGCACGCCGAGCCAGTCCAGCGCCTGGTGGCCGGTCAGGCGGCGGCCGCCTGCGCGAAGCGCCTGGCACTGGTCGGACGTGAGCAGCAGGGCCTTGCCGGTGCGCACCACTTCGACGCTGAGTGCGTCCGAGTCCATGGGCTGCGATTCCGGTACGCCATCGTGTTCGTCGACGAAGTAGGGGTAGTCGAGCCGGTCGTGTTGCTCGTCGCGCAGGGCGACGAAGAAATTCCGGGCCGGCAGCAGGTCGCCGACGATGCGGTGGATCTGCTGGAACAACGCCATCAGGTCGCGGGTGGTGAAGGCGGCTTCCGAGACGGCATACAGCGCGGCCTGGATGGTTTCGGCGCGCTTCAGTTCGGTGATGTCGCGCGCCACCGCTATGCGTGCCTGATCCGCTTCGGACCAGCACGCCGACCACATGATGTGGACGATTTGTCCGTCCTTGCGCACATAGCGGTTCTGGAAGTTCAGCAGGGGTTTGCCGCGCATGACGTCTCCGGCCGCCAGCAACGTGCGCTTGCGGTCATCCGGATGAACCAGGTCGATCATCGGCTTGCCGATGATTTCCGCGGGCGTGTAGCCAAAGATGCGTTCGAAGGCGGCGCTGGCGTGAAGGTAACGGCCCTCGGTATCCACCACGCAGACGGCGTCGAGCAGCAGGTCGGTGATGTTGGCCAGCGAGGTGGGGGCGGATTTTTCCATGGGGCGATGGCATGGGACAGGCCCTGCCGGCATTCCGGACGCGGCGATGGTTTCCACTTTAGCGTGAAAAACCGGATCGAATGGACGTTTCCGGCAGGTGCGTCCGTTCCGCGCATCGGCGGGCTGTATTGGGTGCCGAGCGCATGCGTAGTTAGTGGATTTTTGCGGCGAGGATATCGTTGTCATTCGTGCATGACCCGCAAGTCCTTCGCGTCTTGGGACGTTGCCTGACCTGATGCGAAGAGGTGCTGCGCGAAGTGGGCATGCCAGCCTGGGAAGAAGATCGGCTCATCGGGTTGTCGGGGCGTGGTCACCTGCGTGCCTGCGCAAATTCCGGCGGCTGCGGCAGACCTGCTTTGCCTTGAATGATGAACGGACACTTGCGTCTGGGTGACGCTGTCGTCAGGCGGAATCTTATTTGCCGGTTAAAGGTGGCGGGCATTTGTGCGACGTGCATCGCGCTACGACGTCGCACAGAGCGGTTATGCCTGCAATTCACTAGACAACGTTGTCATTGCGGTCTAGTAATAGCCAGGCTTGACCCACGACACGCAGTAGAGGCAAGGACGCGGCGAGGCGGCTGTCCCCAAGCGGCCATCAGGATCGATGGCTGTCGTTCGCCTTGGTAACGCATTCGTAGCGATGTATCCCAACCGGAGACAGTTCAATGCATGCCAAACGATCGGAAAAATGGTCGCGCCTTGCCCTCGGTACCCTGAGCGGCGCCATCGGCACGGCCTTGTCGGTAAGTTTGCTGGCCATGGCGCCAGTGCAGACGGCACACGCAGGGGTTGCCGCAGAGCAGGCCTGTGCGGCCAGCTGGAACTCGACCACCGCTTACAGCGGCGGTGCCACCGTCAGCGAAAACGGTGTCAATTACCTCGCCAACTGGTGGACCCAGGGCAATGATCCGGCCACCAGCAACGGTGCAACCGGCAGTGGCCAGCCGTGGACGTCACAAGGGGCCTGCGGTGGCGGTTCGCCCAGCCCGACGCCCACTCCAACGCCTACCCCGACACCCACGCCCACGCCGTCGCCTTCGGGTAGTTGCGACGCCGCGTGGAACGCGACGACGGCTTACAACGGTGGTGCCACCGTCAGCGAGAATGGCGAGAACTACAAGGCCAACTGGTGGACGCAAGGCAACGATCCGGCCACCAGCAGCGGTGCCAGCGGCAGTGGCCAGCCGTGGACGCCGATCGGTTCGTGCAGTGGCGGTTCGCCCAGCCCGACCCCCACGCCGACGCCTACTCCAACCCCCACGCCGACACCGACACCGACGCCCACCCCGTCGCCGAGCGGTTTGCTGTTCAGTCCCTACAAGGACGTCACCATCAATGCCAACTGGAACACCGACGGCATGCAGACGGCCGTCACCGGCACCGTGATGCCCGTTGTCGGTAGCGGCAGCCTGGTGTCCACGGTGGAGCCGAACCTGGGAGCGATCACGCTGGCCTTTGCCACCGGCGAATGTGGTAGCGAGAACTGGGGCGGCATTCCGGCCGCGGGTTTTGCCAGCGCCAATATCCCGGCACTGGACAGTGCAGGTGTGGACTATGTCGTTTCCACCGGTGGTCAGGCAGGCGTGTTCTCCTGCTCCAGCGAGTCGGGCATGGCGCAGTTCCTGTCGCGCTACATGTCGCCGCACATGGTCGGCGTGGACTTCGACATCGAAGGCGGCCAGTCGGCAGCGACGATCACCAACCTGGTGGCCTCGGTAGCGTATGCGGAAACGCTGTATCCGAACCTGCGCTATTCCTTCACCTTGCAGACGCTGGCAGCGTCGGATGGCAGCTACGGCGGCCTGAACACGCTGGGCAATTCGGTGATGCAGGCGATCAAGGCTGCCAATCTGCAGAACTACACCATCAACCTGATGGTGATGGATTACGGCAGCACGGGCCCGGGCCTGTGCGTGGTGGTTGGCGGCAGCTGCGACATGGGGCAATCGGCGATCCAGGCAGTGACGAACCTGGAACACACCTATGGCGTTCCGGCCAGCAAGATCGAGCTGACTCCGGACCTCGGCATCAACGACACGTCCAGCGAGGTCTTCACGCTGTCCAACGTGGATACGATCGTCAATTACGCCAAGGCCAACGGTCTGGCGGGCCTGCACTTCTGGTCGCTGGATCGCGACAACTCGTCGGGCCCGGGGGCTACCGGTGACGGGATCAGCGGTCCGCCGCTGCAGTACACCAACCGCTTCCTGCACGACCTGGGACGCTGAGGGCAAAGTAAAGGGGAAGAGTCGGCCGGGCCATGTGCCCGGCCGGCTTTTTTGCGGGCTTCGAGAACCGGCAGGCGGAGGTTTCCCGAAGTGTCCCGTTCGGCGCATGCCGTGTTGCGGGTGACTCATCCGGGTCTTTCCGTGCGTACGGCCCGGAGCGGTCGTGACCACGGAATTTCGCGATGCTTTTCGCGCGACCTTCGCTGATGCGCTTGTGGGGTGGTGCGACTTGCCATTAGAGTTCGCGGCTTCAAATGCGAAAGATTCTCATGTCCATCCGTCACAATGTCCTCAAGTTCGTGCGCCAGTTCCACCTCTATCTGGGCGTCTTCACCGCGCCGGCGTTGTTGTTCTTCGCGTTCACCGGTGGCCTGCAGACGTTCAGCCTGCACGAGACGCAGCGCGGCAGCGACTACACGCCGCCAGCGTGGCTGGTGACGATGGCGCAATTGCACAAGAAGCAGACCATGGTCGTGCCGGTGCGTCGGAAGCGTCCGGCGCCGACGATGCCGATTGCCGGCGCCGACGAGCGTGGTGCGGCGGCTGTCGCCCGAGCCGGCGCCGAGGCACCGCGTCCGACGATACGGACGCGCCATGCGTTGCCACTGAAGATCTTCGTGGGACTGGTGGCGCTGGCCTTGTTTCTTTCCACGCTGACCGGGCTCTACATGGCGTATCGCTATACCCGCAACCAGCGGCTGGTCAGCGGCGTGCTGGTGGCGGGCGTGGTGGTGCCGGTGTTGCTGGCGCTGT
Organism: Rhodanobacter sp. FW021-MT20; assembly: GCF_041107475.1. Taxonomy (NCBI): domain Bacteria; kingdom Pseudomonadati; phylum Pseudomonadota; class Gammaproteobacteria; order Lysobacterales; family Rhodanobacteraceae; genus Rhodanobacter; species Rhodanobacter sp. FW021-MT20. Next base: position 27,719 of record NZ_JBGBPX010000005.1, read on the forward strand.
TCTGATTCCGGATTCGCGGGCTGGCCCGGCAAATATCGAGCGCGCATGCCTCGCGTCGGCATCGCGACTGACGGTTCGCCCGGGCGGATTACGCCGCCGGGATGAACGATTCGGCGGCAGGCAAGTCATAACAACTGGGCAAGTGGAAAAAGCAGCGCAGTGCCTGCGCAAGCCATGGACGCTGCGTCGCGGCCGGCACCCCGTGCCAGCCGGGCGAATGGTGCAGGGAACTTGCCCGATGGGCTGACGCGAAAAGCCAGTGAAATGACAGTTTTCCGGAGTTTCCTGAGGTATCGACGCAACGCGGGGCAATACAGTGAGCAAACAGAGTTCGGCAGGTAGTTGGGTGGTGGCCGTTATCGTGGTGGTCATCGTGATTGCGGCAGGTGGTTACATGGCGTATCGCGCCATGCATCCGGCAGCGCCGGCGTCCGAGGCCATGCCGGCAACGTCGGCCAGTGCGGCGACAACGCCCGCTGCCGAGCCGATCCAGCATCCCATTTCGCAGGCGTCGGCTCCGGCCAGCGCCTCGACCGCGCCACTCCCCGCACTGGATGACAGCGATGCCAGCGTGTTGTCTGCATTGCAGGGTCTGGCCGGTGGCCAGGACCTGGATTCGTTGCTGATCCATGGCCAGATCATCGAGCGTATCGTGGCCACCGTCGATGCATTGCCGCGTCACGCGCTGGGTCGTTCCGTCCTGCCGGTGCATGCGCCGAAGGGAACGTTCGCGGTCACCCAGGCGCAGGGTGCCACCGTGATGGATGCACGCAATGCCGAACGCTACGCGCCCTATATGCAGTTGCTGAAAGGCATGGACAGCAAGGCGCTGGTCGACTGGTATGTCCACGCGTATCCGCTGTTCCAGCAGGCTTATCGCCAGCTGGGTTATCCGAAGGGTTACTTCAATGATCGCCTGGTGACGGCGATCGACAATCTGCTGGCCACGCCGGACCTGGCCCAGGCACCGGCATTGACGCCGGTGAACGGCCATTACGAATACGCCAACCCTGCGCTGGAATCGCTGTCGGTCGGGCAGAAGATGCTGTTGCGTGCGGGGCCGGCCGACGAGGCCGCGATCAAGGCCAAGTTGCGTGACGTACGCGCGCAGCTGACCGGGAAGACCTTGCCCGCGGTGAAGTGAAACGCACGCGCCACACCTTGGAGCGTGGCGCGTGCAATCGTCAGGTGGCGACGGTCGGGGTTTCGAACGGCAGGCGCACGGCGCCGACGTGGGTGACGGAAGCCTCGACCCGGGTGAGCTGATCCTCCGGAACGTCGACCACCACCAGGATATGGCCGCTGTCGATCTCGCTCTTGAAGCGGCGATCCACCGGGTCGGCGATTCCGGCACCGGCCACCGCGCTCATGCAGCCGCCGGCGATCGCGCCGATCACGCAGGTGGCTATCGCGCCTTCGAGTGGAAATCCCGAGGCAGGGATCAACAGTCCGGCAATCAGGCCCAGCACCAAGCCGCCAATGCCGCCCCACAGCGCGCCACGCCAAAGCGCCGGGTAGAAATCATTGCGGTTATGCAGCCGTTGCCCGGGGCGGCTGAGCTTCTGGATGTCCTTGCGAGCCAGCAGGCCGATGTCGTCGTCATCGATGCCGGCCTGGTGGGCCGCCTGCATGGCCGCGCGAGCAGTGGGCAAGTCATTGGTGCGAAATACGCAGCGATTCTTCATGGAGCCCTCCCTTCGATGGGGCCGGCGGCATGTCACGGGCCGGTCGTGCAGCGCGGATGGAGCGCGCCGGAATGGTCGAGTCCCATCCTTCGCTGCACGGGGTAAGCGGCGCGTGACAGTGGCATCAAGCTTGCGCGACTGCGGCCGTGTGCACGGCTTTCGGTTATTTGCCGTTGTTGTTGCCGTTGCGGAAGAAACGTTCGCGTACGCGTTCTTCCCGGTGGTAATGGGTGTACGGCTTGAGCAGGTCGTAACGGGTGACCATGCCGAGCAGGCGGCGGCCATCGGCATCGACGACCGGGATGCGGTCGAGCTTTTCCACCGCGGCGCGGATGGCCACGCTCTTGCAACTTTCACCGGGGAAGGCGACCACCGGGTCCTTGCCCAGCAGGTCGGCCAGGCAGGCAGTGCCGGCTTCGTCGGCCTGCAGCATGCGCGCCATTTCGTTGCGATCGAGCATGTTGAGCAGATGGCCGTCCGCATCGGTGACCGGGTAGGCACGGTATTTCTGGTCGGTGCCGAAGTAGCTGCGTGCGGCTTCACGTACCAGGGTGTCGCCGGGAATGGTCAGCATCTCGGTGGTCATCACGTCTTTCACCGCCATGTGCTCCAGCCGGTCCACCGAGTATTCGCGGAAGATGTCGAAGCCGCGCCGGGCGATCTTCTCGGTGAGGATGGAGCGTTTCATCAGGAACACGCTGACGCCGTAGGCGGCGGTGCACGCCACCAGCAACGCGGGCAGTGCGCTGGCGTTGTGGGTGAGTTCCAGCGCGAACAGGATCGGCATGAACGGCATGCGCATGACGCCGGCCATCAGCGCGCTCATGCCCAGCAGTGGCCACAGCAGGGGATCGGCACCGGGAAAAAACAACGCTTCCAGGCCGCCCAGGCCTGCGCCCAGCGCCAGCAGCGGCGCCAGGATGCCACCGGAGGTTCCCGAGGCGAGGTAGATGATCCACATCAGCGATTTGGCGATCATGAACACCACGATCGCCATGCCGATGATCTTGCCGGTCAGCAGTTCGTCGATCACGCCGTAGCCGACACCCAGCGCCTTCGGTTCCAGCAGGCCGCCGATGCCGACCGCCAGCGCGCCGATGGCCGGCCACCACATCCAGTGGACCGGCAGTTTGTGGAACAGGTCTTCGGTCTTGTAGATCATCGCCGACAGCAGCGTGGCGAACAGGCCCGCCAGCACGCCGCAGACGGCGGCCATGCCCAGCTCGCCCAACTGCGGATGGAACTGCACGGCCAGCGGAAACAGCGGGCCGGGGCCGATCAGGAGCGGCCGCAACGCGGCGGCGACGAAACAGGCGATCGCTACCGGAATGGTGCTGCGCGGACGCAGTTCGAACAGCAGCAATTCCACTGCCAGCAAGGTGGCCGAAATCGGCGTGGCAAAGGTCGCCGCCATGCCGGCGCAGGCGCCGGCCACCAGCAGCGTGCGGCGCTCGATCGAGGTGAGGTAGAAGGTCTGGCCGAACAGCGAGCCGACCGCGCCGCCGGTCATGATGATTGGCCCTTCCGCGCCGAACGGACCACCGGTGCCGATGGCAATGGCGGCCGACAACGGTTTCAGTATCGCCACCTTGAGCAGCATCTTGCTTTGTCGGAACAGGATGGCTTCCAGCGCTTCGGGAATGCCGTGGCCGCGGATGCGTTCGGTGCCGAAGCGGGCCATCAGGCCGATGATCAGGCCGCCGACGATCGGTGCCAGCACAATCACCCATGCCGGCGCGCCGAACGCGGACGGCGCGGTGAAATCGAACGACCATTGCCCGGCGAAGGCGAGGTGGGTCACCAGACCGATCATGCGATACAGCAGCCATGCGACCAGGGCGGCGGCGATGCCGACGAAGATCGCCATGAAGGAAAGCTTGAGGATGCTCACGCTGGGGCGAAAATCGCTCTGGCTGAGCGTGTCCTGTTTCCACTTCTCGTAGATGCGTCGAAAGCGGTGCGTGATGCCGGTCATGGGGTGTCCCGTATGACAAAGCCTGTTCACGATTTTCGAACAGCCGTCCCGGTGAAAGGCAAGGCGGCCGGATCAGGGTAGCGGATTCGTGCGCCGGCATCAGGTGGTTTGATGCCGGCCTGGACAGGGTGGGGATCCATGCCGAAAGACATGTCACCCGACGGCGGGTTTGGGTCCACAATGACGAACCCCACACTCGTTGCCGGAGTACGTCATGCGTCCCACTGTGCTTGCTGTGCTGGTTGCGTTAACCCTTCCTGCCGCGGCGATGGCCGCCGCGCCTGTCCATACCCATGCCCATCACCACGCCAGCGGCGCGGTGCCGGCCTATGTCACCGCCGCCATGCACGACCCGGCACGCCAGGCCGATGCGTCCAACGACGCGCGCCGCAAGATGGCTGCCGTGATGACCTTTGCCGAGGTGAAGCCGGGCGAAAAGGTGCTGGAGCTGGTCCCCGGCAGTGGCTACTGGACGCGCGTGTTCAGCGCCATCGTGGGTCCGACGGGCCACGTCTACACGGTGTGGCCGAGCGAGATGGCGAAGTTCTCGACCAAGAGCCTGGACAACTGGCGCAAGCTGTCGGCCACGCCCCATTACGCCAACGTCAGCGTGCTGGAGCAGCCGGCGGCGATGCTCAGCGTGCCGGCAAAGGTCGACCTGGTCTTCACCTCGCAGAACTACCACGACTACCACGATCCGTTCATGGGCCCGGTGGACATGATGAAGTTCGACAAGGAAGTGTTCGATGCGCTCAAGCCCGGCGGCCTGTTCGTGGTGATCGACCACGTGGCGCCGGCCGGTTCCGGCATCAGCGACACCAATACGCTGCACCGCATCGATCCGGCCGTGGTGAAGCAGGAAGTGGAGTCGGCCGGTTTCGTCTTCGACGGTTCCAGCAAGGCGCTGCACAACCCCGCCGATCCGCTCACCGTCAAGGTGTTCGACAAGTCGATACGCGGCCATACCGACCAGTTCATCTACCGCTTCCGCAAGCCGGCGCAATAAGCGGCACGACGCTGGCTGTAATCGCCCGAACCACTGATTGTAGGAGCGCACCCTGTGCGCGAATGCTCTCCTTGGGGTTTGTGACCAAAGCCTCGCGCACAGGGTGCGCTCCTACGCGGTCAGGCGAAGTATTGCCTGGCCGTAGTTCGTGCGACGGGAGTTAAGGAAGGTCTGATCAATCGGCTTCTTGCTCGTCATTCCTGCGGAAGCAGGAATCCAGTGCCTTTGCATTCAAAGACCTACAGGCACTGGATCCCAGCTTTCGCTGGGATGACGAGCAAAATCAGACCTTCCTTAACGCAGTCCGCGCCACATCGCGTCGAGCAGCTCGTCGCTCGGGTCCAGGCTTTGCTCCCAGTACATGATGCCGCCCAGATGGTGTGCCTTGACGAAGGCAGCCTTGGCGGCGATGGACTGCGGATCATCGTAGGTGATGAAACGGCGCGTTTTGGCGTTCCACAACCAGGGTGCCTGCGCGGTGGCATCCCAGTAGCGCACGTAGCCGTGCTTGCCGATGTAGTCGGCCTTGAGTTTCGGCCACGGCAGCATGCCCTGGAAGCGGTCGTAGCGCTGGTACAGGCCGTGGTGCGCCGATTGCACGCCGGCGAATTCGCGACCGTAGAACGCCGCACCGATCACCAGTTTGCGTGCCGGTACGCCGGCTGCAAGGAACTGTTCGACGGCGCGGTCGGTGGTGCGGCCGTCACCGGCGATAAGTGCGGAGGCGTGCAATCCGGTGTGGTGACCGGTGGTAGGCGTCATCGCGTTGACGAAGTCGTAAGTCATCAGGTTGAACCAGTCCAGCGTCGGCGCCACCGCGCCAAGGTCGATGCCATTGACGAACGGGCCGTCGGCTGCGGCAATGCTCAGCGTGTAGTGCTTCGTGCCAATGCGGCCTTGCGTGGCACCGACCCGGTCCAGGCTGGCGCGGATCGCTTTCAGCAGCAGGGTGAAATGGGCACGATCCTGCGGACTGGAATGGATGCCGGACTCGTGGTGTTCCGGATATTCCCAGTCCACGTCGAGACCATCGGCATCGTGCGTGGCCACCAGTTGCGCGGCGCTGTCCGCGAACGCCTGGCGACCGGCGGCGGTGCTGGCCGCTTCGGAAAAACCGCCCACGCTCCAGCCGCCTACCGAGATATCCACCTGCAAGGACGGGTGGGTCGCTTTCAGCGCGGTGAGCTGGTGCAAACGCTCGGCGCTGGCATGGTCGAGCACCACCCGGCCATCCTTCAGTTGCGCGAATGCGAAGATCAGCGTGTCGATTTTGCCGATGTCCTTGTCCTGCACCGGATTCCAGCGGCTGGCGTAGCCGACGATGCGGTAGTGCGGAGCCGTGGCCTGCGCCCCTGCGCCGAACAGCACGGCGGTGACAAGCAGGGCGGTGAACATGTGGCGAAGCGGTTGGGGCTGGCGCATCGGTTCGGTTCCTGGCGGGATGTCCGATCTTGGCAGCCACGGCAGCGACAGCCAAGCGTGGATGCGTGGATGGATGGCCAAACGCATCACGGTGGCACGACACGCTTGACGGAGTGGGCGGTCGATCGGGTATACCTCGCCCCATGAGTACGCCATCGAACGATGTTCCCGCCAAGTCATTCGTAGACGATCCGCCACCGCGCCGACCGGTCGAGCCCGATCCTGCCGACTGCTGTGGCGAAGGCTGCGTGCCGTGCGTGTTCGACCGTTACGACGCGGCACTGGAACGCTACCGCGAAGCGTTGGCGGCGTGGCGTGAACGGCATCCTGGCGTCGATCCCGATGCGTGAGTCCACGGTGCGCCGATGCGGTGGTGTGGCGCTCACCGGAACGCTGGTGTTCGTTGCCGTGGCAGTAGTCGTGCAATGGTTGCGCCCTGACCTGGATTGGCTGGACGCACCGCTGAGTTTCTACCTGCTGGGCGGGTACGGGCATGTGCTGCAGGCGGCTTATGTCGTGCTTGCTTGCGCCTTGGTCTGCCTGGGCGGCGGCTTTTATGGCGCCTTGCGGCGCGAGGCACGCAGCTTGGCGCCATGGTCGCTGTTTTCGTACGCTGCGTCCGCATTGGTGGTCACGGCGCTGGCGCACAGCAATCTGCCGGGACACGCGCCGACGCTTCAAGGTTTGGTGCACGGTGTTGCGGCGCAGGCGGCCTTCCTGGGTGCCACGGTGGCGATGTTGTTGCAGTCGTGGCGCTTACGCGACGATGCGCGCTGGCGATCGCGTTTCCGTTTTGCCTTCGCGCTTGCGCTGGTGTGCTTCGTCGGACTGTGGGTAGATGCAATATGGAAGGGCATGCCACGCGGATTGGAGCAGAAGTTGCTGATCGCGTTGATCGTGTGCTGGCTGTTGTGCGCGGCGTGGTGGCTGTGGCGCGCGAGGGATCAGGCGGACGAATAGATGATGTACAGCGAGGTTGCCTGACCCCACCCCGGTCCTCCCCTGCGACCGAAGGAAGTCCCTTGGGGCAGGCAGGGGAGGGGGTAAATGGCAGCCCTCGATTAGTTCACGCCGTAGAGTTTCTTGACGTCCTTCACCAGCATCGCCTGGCTGTCCTTGCGGGCGTAGAACATGTGGCCGCCCGGATACTCCTTCACTTGCACGCGATTCGGATCGCCCATTGCCGGCATCTGGTCGACGATCAGCAGCGAAGCCATGAACGGGCAGGACAGGTCGTCCCAACCGTGGCCGATCAGCACGCGCAGGTTCGGATCGTTGGCCACCGATTCGCGCAGTTGCGATACCGAGCCATCGCGGGCGTCATCGTCTTCGTGCCACAGCCGGTTCACCTTGTAGCTGAGTGCGTTGTAGCGGCCGTCGAACTTCCAGCCCACGGTCTGGGTGACGAAGTTGACCATGGCGGTGGTGGTCGGCGCGATGATGCCGTTGAGGATCGGGTCGCCGGTGCGCTGGTGCGGCGCATACGGGAACGGGTCCCAGGCGGTGACGTTGGAATCGTAGCGGCTGCCCAGCTTGCCTTCGGCGCGGTACACCTCGCGCAGATAGGCCTGGGTTTCGATGCGGCCGCCGGAGCGCTTCACGAAGGTGGGGTCCAGGCCGGTCAGCTCGGTGACCTTCTGGATCATCGCGGCGGTGGCAGCCGGGTTGGAGCGACCCTGCATCAGCGTGCTGGCATAGGTGGTGCGGGTGTAATCGATGATCGGCTGCATCGCCGCGTCGGTGAGCTTGCCCTCGCGCTCCAGGTGCGCGGCGGCGATCGAGGGCAGGGTGAGCATCCACGGCAGCGGCGAGACGTTCTCGTCGTCCGACGCACCCGGGTCCAGATACGGCGACAGCAGCACCACGCCCTTCATCGCCACGCCGAGCTGGGTTTGCAGGTAATCGGTGATGCGCGGACCGCGGAAGCCACCATAGCTTTCGCCGACGAGGTACTTGGGCGACTCCATGCGGCCGTTCTTCACCAGCCAGTCGTAGACGATGCGCGACAGGTACTTGATGTCGGTGTCGGTGCTGTAGAAATCCTTGGTGGCCTGCTTGTCGTCCACCAGCGCACGGCTGTAGCCGGTACCGACCGGGTCGATGAATACCAGGTCGGTGAAGCCGAGCCAGGTACCCGGATTGTCGTGCAGCGTGGCGGGTTCGGACGGGGTGTCACCGGCCACGCCGAAGTCCACTTTCTTCGGGCCGATCGCGCCAAGATTGAGATACACCGACGAGGCGCCGGGGCCACCGTTGACCGCGAAGGTCACCGGGCGATGCTTGCCAGGCATGGTGTAGGCGGTGAACACGACTTGGGCGATGACCTTGCCCTTCTCGTCGCGCACCGGCAGCGAGCCCACCGTCACCGTGTACTTCAGCGTGCGGCCATCGACCCGGGTGCTCTGCGTCACGTGTGCATCGGCAGGGAAGGCCGGCAGGTTGAAGCCGTTGGCGCTGCCGGCATCCTGCGTGGCAGCGGGATGATGGCTGTCGGCGGCCAGCGCGGAAGGCGCCTGCAGTCCGGCGATGATCAGGGCAGCCAGCAGGGCGGCTTGCAGGGGCTTGTGCACGATGAAACCTCGACGATGGAAGAAAACCTTCCAAGCCTAGTGGCCAGGATCCGGCATGACGTGTGCCCAAAGGCATGGGTCGCGGTCTTGCCGGCGTGCGATATGGACGGCCATTTGCATGGAAATGAGACGTCCGACATTGCCCGCACGTGCCGCGTCGGCTACATTTCCGAGCTTATGCTTAAGATGGGGGATCATCCATGAAACGTATTGCATGGGCCATGGGGGCCTGCATGCTTGTTGCCGCGTGCAGCCACGATGTGCGTCTGGCGGTGCCGCTTGGCAACATGGTTACGCCGGGTACGGCGCCGTGGCTGCAGGTGTCGCAGGGGCCGGAGCAGATCGAGGTGAAGGGGCTGGAGCAGAAGCTGGTGCTGACGCCGGCGCCGGCATTGGCCACGGCCTTGCAGTCCGCGCTGGGCAAGTCGTTGCAGCCCGATTATTTCACCGACCTGACCGTGAGCTGCGATTCGCTCGACGCCCGCATGAAGGTCGACCAGGAGGATGCGCCGGGCAAGGTGGCGATGGATCTCTCGCTTCGTTGCACGATCAACGAGCGCGGCTTCGTCACGCATGGAGCCTATTCGGCCGAGCCGGTTACCGATGTCGCCGCGAATGCGGGGTCCGGTGCCTACGCCCGCGCGCTGCCGGTGCTGCTGGATGCCGCCGCGAAGGATATCGCCGGGCGCCTTCACGCCGACATTGCGGCGAACAAGGGCAATCCGCACCACTGACGCTGGCTCGCGCCCGCGCCGCGACGGATCGGGCGGGCGCATTCGCGCATCCGGCTGGCAATCCGGGTGAGATGCCCCCAGATGTCGGGGCATCCCCCGGAGGCTGCCCATGATTCCGTTTTCCATCCTCGACCTTGCGCCGGTTGCCGAAGGCGCCGACGTCACCCGTTCATTTCGCAACACGCTGGAGCTGGCGCAGCTGGGCGACCGGCTCGGTTACACGCGCTACTGGCTGGCCGAACACCACAACATGCCCGGTATCGCCAGCGCCGCCACGGCAGTGCTGATCGGCCATGTCGCGGGCGGCACGTCGCGCATTCGTGTCGGCGCGGGCGGCATCATGCTGCCGAATCATGCGCCGCTGCAGGTGGCCGAGCAGTTCGGCACGCTCGCTTCGCTGTATCCGGGGCGCATCGACCTGGGTCTGGGGCGCGCGCCCGGTACCGATCAGCCGACGATGCGCGCATTGCGCCGCTATGCGGATGCCGCCGACAGCTTTCCCGACGACGTGCTGGAATTGCTGCACTACTTCGAACCGGCCCAACCTGGCCAGGCTGTGCGTGCGGTGCCGGGGGCGGGCGTGGACGTGCCGGTATGGCTGCTCGGTTCCAGCCTGTTCGGTGCGCGGCTGGCGGCCAGGCTGGGCCTGCCGTATGCGTTCGCCTCGCACTTCGCGCCGGATGCGATGGATGCGGCGCTGGAGGTCTATCGCCGCGAGTTCCAACCATCCGCGCGCTTGTCGCAGCCGTACGCGATACTCGGCATCAACGTGGTCGTGGCCGACAGCGACACCGAGGCGCGGCGCTTGTTCACCAGCCAGCAGCAGGCCTTCATCAACCTGCGCCGGGGCATGCCGGGCCTGCTGCCGCCGCCGATCGACGACATCGCCAGCCATGGTGCGCCGCACGAGCGGCACAACGTGGACCATGCGCTGGCTTGCGCCGTGGTCGGCGCCCCGGACACCGTCGAGCAGGGCCTGGCTGCTTTCATCGCGCGGCACCGGCCCGACGAGCTGATCATCACCGCCAACGTGTTCGAGCACGCGGCACGGTTGCGCTCGTTCGAACGGATTGCCGCCGTGCGCGACCGCCTGGCGGCGGCCAGTCAGTCATAATGGCAGGTCATCCTCCAGCTTTTGAGCCCATTTCCGCATGAAAACCCCCGCCGGCCTGCAGGCGCTGATTGACGACGGTGTGATCGACGAGGTTCTGCGCCCGCTGAAAAGCGGCAAGGAAGCGTCGGTCTATGTCGTGCGCTCGGGCGACGACGTGCGTTGCGCCAAGGTCTACAAGGACATGGCCCAGCGCAGCTTCCAGCAGCGCGTGCAGTACCAGGAAGGTCGCAAGGTGCGCGGCAGTCGCCAGGCGCGTGCGATGGGCAAGGCCAGCAAGTTTGGCCGCAAGGAGGCCGAGGCCGCCTGGAAAAGTGCCGAAGTGGATGCGCTCTACCAGCTGGTGGGCGCGGGCGTGCGCGTGCCGCAGCCATACGGTTATTTCGGTGGCGTGCTGGTGATGGAACTGGTCACCGATGCCGACGGTTTTTCCGCGCCGCGGCTGGGTGAGGTGGAGCTGTCGGCGCAAACGGCACGCGATTACCACCGCTTCCTGGTGCGCCAGATCGCATGCATGTTGTGCGAGGGGCTGATCCACGGCGACCTGTCCGAATACAACGTGCTGGTGGCCGCCGATGGTCCGGTGATCATCGACCTGCCGCAGGTGGTCAGCGCGGCGGGCAATAATGCCGCGCGCACCATGTTGCGGCGGGACGTGGGCAACATCACGATCAGCCTGTCGCGCTTCGCGCCGGAACTGCTCGATACCCACTACGCCGAGGAAATGTGGGCGTTGTTCGAGCAGGGTGAACTGCGGCCGGACAGCGAGCTGACCGGCCACTTCACGTTCGAGGATGGCGCGGTGGACGTCGACAGCGTGATGCAGTCGATCATCGACGCGCGCGAGGAAGCCATCATCCGCCAGCAGGGACGCGAGGCGGCGCAGGCGGAAGACTGAGGCGGGAGCTGGCCGCGGCGCGAGGGCGCCGAATCAGCTCTTGGCGGCCTTCTTGGCGACCTTTTCGGCTTTCTTTTCCTTGGGCGTCTTCAGGGCCTTCTTCTTGTCGCCCTTTTTCTGGACCATGCCTTTCATGGGGTGCTCCTGCGAGCGTGGATTCGCCGCATCGACATGGTGACAGCTTTGGGCTGTGCCGGGCGGCTTTATTTCGGCGTCACGCCCAGCAAGTCCACCTCGAACACCAGCGAGGCATTCGGCGGAATCACGCCGCCGGCACCGCGCGCGCCGTAACCCAGCGCCGCCGGGATCAGCAGCAGGCGCTTGCCGCCTACGTGCATGCCGGCCACGCCTTCGTCCCAGCCCTTGATGACCATGCCCTGGCCCAGCGTGAAGGAGAACGGCTGGCCGTGGTCGAGCGAGCTGTCGAACTTCTTGCCGCGCTTGTCCTTGGCGTGTTCGTCGTAAAGCCAGCCGGTGTAGTTCACCTCGACGGTCATGCCTGGTTTGGCCTCGGGACCGGTGCCGATCTTCAGGTCGGTCTTGGTCAGCGTGGCGACGCTGCCGCCCTGGTAGGGCTGCGGCGCCGAGCGGTTGCAGGCGGCGAGGACGAACAGAGTGGACAGGACGAGCAGGGGAAGTAGCCAGCGCATGGATAGCCTCGTTGGATCGATGGGTCAGTGGTCAGGCGACGGCGTAGTCGCCCATGCGGATGTCGGGACGGATGGCCAGCGTGGCGTCTCCGGCGATCAGTTGCAATTCGCCGTCCTGGATCAGGCATTGCAGGCGCATGGTGCGCGCGCACAACGCGACGAGTTTCTGCATGTCGGCATCGTCGATGGCGAGCACGCTGAGGTTGTCGTGGCGGGTGAGCGTGTTGGCGATCTTGCTCCACCACACGTCGGTGGCATGGCCACCGTAGGCCAGCACCACCACTTGTCGCGACTGGTTGCAGGCCTTGCGCAGGCGCGTCTCGTCAGGCAGGCCGACGTCGATCCACAACTCGATCTCGTCGGTATAGGCCTTGCGCCACAACGCCGGTTCGTCGGTGTCGCTGAGACCCTTGCCGAACTCCAGCCGCTCGTCGGCGTACAGCGCGAAGGCCAGCAGGCGCGTCATCAGGCGCTCCTCGGTTTCCGACGGATGGCGCGCCAGGGTCAGTGCATGGGTGGCGTAATAGTGCCGGTCCATGTCGCTGATCGACAGTTCGGCCTTGTAGATGGTGGCGCTGAGAGCCATGGAGGTGCCTGGGAAAAATAACTCCCCATTCTACTCCCTGGCCAGGCTCAGGCCCGCGGGGGCCATGTGGCGCCTAGGAGCGTGGGCGGCAGAAATCTTCCGGGCTGCAAAAGTGTCTGCGTGGTCCATATTTGACCAGCTTCGCTGTTATGAAGCGCTTCGTCGCTTCTTGGCCCATAGAACCACTATGGGCCGGCAAATCGTCGAAAATCTGTCCTCACGCAGCCACTTTTTCGCCTCGAAAGTTTCTACCGCCCACGCTCCTTGTTCATGGCTTGGGCAGGACGTCCATCAGCGGCTTGATCAAATCCAGCGGCAGCGGGAACACGATGGTGGAGGACTTGCCGTTGCTGGACATGTCGGCCAGCGTCTGCAGGTAGCGCAACTGCAACGCCTGGGGTTGCTGCGACAGCATGGCGGCGGCATCGCGCAGCTTTTCCGCGGCCTGCATTTCACCCTCGGCGTGGATGACCTTGGCGCGGCGTTCGCGCTCGGCCTCGGCCTGGCGGGCGATGGCTCGGATCATGGTCTCGTTGAGGTCCACGTCCTTGATCTCGACATTGGTGACCTTGATGCCCCAGGGGTCGGTGGCCTCGTCCAGAATCGTCTGCAAGGTGTGGTTGATCGAGTCGCGCTGCGCCAGGATCTCGTCCAGTTCGTGCTGGCCCAGCACCGAGCGCAATCGTGTCTGCGCGAGCTGGCTGGTGGCCTGCAGGAAATTCTCGACCTGCAGTACCGACTTGTCTGGATCCACCACGTGGAAATACACCACCGCGTTGACCCGCACCGAGACGTTGTCGCGCGAGATCACGTCCTGCGGCGGCACGTCCATCACGGTCACGCGCAGATCCACCCGGATCATGTGCTGCACGATCGGCACCAGCAGGACCAGTCCCGGTCCCTTGGTGCCGGTGTAGCGGCCCAGCGTCAGCACCACGCCACGCTGGTACTCCGGCAATACCTTGATGGACAGGAACAACAGCGCGATCACGATGATCACGATGACTCCAGAAAAACCGACCATGAATCTTCTCCCTGGCTTGAGTTACGCCGGTGTCACCTGCAACAGCAGGTTGTGACGGCTGACCACGCGCACGCGCGCACCGGCGGGAAGCGCCGCCTCGCATTGCACCCGCCAGCGTTCGCCAGCAATGAGTACCCAGCTTTCACCACCTGCCGATACCGGCTGCAGCAGTTCACCGGTGGCTTGCAGCATGGCATCGATGCCGCTGGATGGGTGGACGCGTCGCGCCCGCATCACCAGCCGCAGCAGCAGCGCCAGCAACACGACGGCGCAGAATGCGATGCCGGCGATCACGCCGAGATTCACGCCATAGCCCGGTACGCCGCTGCGGAACAGCATGACCGAGCCCAGCACGAACGCGATGACGCCGCCGATGCCGAGTACGCCCGCCGTCGGCACGAAGACCTCAGCCAGCAGCAAGGCGATGCCGAGGGTCATCAGCGCGAGCCCGGCGTAGTTCACCGGCAACAACTGCAGCGCGTACAAACCGATGAGCAGGCAGATGCCACCCGCGATGCCCGGCAGCAACGTGCCGGGGTGGAAGGCTTCCAGGATCAGTCCGTAGATGCCGGCCAGCAGCAGCACGTAGGCAATGGTGGGATTGGTGATGATGGCAAGGAAGCGGGCGCGCCCGTCGGGTGGGTAATCGCGCAGTGCCAAGTCGTGCAGCTTCAGCGTCACGAGCTGGTCGCCGACCTGCACGCGGCGCCCGTTCGCCTGGGCCAGCAGCGACGGGATGTCGGCAGCGACGAAATCGATCACGTGCTGGTGGGCGGCCTCACTGGCGGTCAAGGTGGCCGCGCCGCGCACGGCCTGTTCGGCCCACGTGGCATTGCGTCCGCGCAACTGCGCCAGCGAGCGGATATAGGCAATCGCGTCGTTGAGCACTTTGTCGGATTCGGCGTCGCGCGGTTGCTGTGCTGGTTTGACGGCTGCGGGCCCGGTAGTCGATGCGCCGGCCGGGGTCGATGCGGCCCTGGCCGGAAGCGCGGGCATGCGCGTGCCGCCGCCGAGGCTGACCGGCGTGGCGGCGCCGAGGTGCGTGGCCGGTGCCATCGCCGCGATGGGGCAGGCGTACAGAATGTAGGTACCCGCCGAGGCGGCGCGGGCACCGGGCGGGGCGACATAGCAGAGAATCGGCACTCGCGCGGCCAGGATGCCGGCAATGATCTGCCGCATCGATGCCGACAGGCCGCCGGGCGTGTCCATCTGCAGCACGATGGCACTGGCACCATCCGTCGTGGCGCGCTGGATCGTGCCATCCACGTATTCCGTGGCGGCCGGTCCGATCGGGCCGCGAAGGTCGATCCGCGCGGCAAAGGCCGGGGCTGGTTGCGCAGGTGTCGGGGTATCGGCGGCGAAAGCCGTCAACGCCAGCAGCAGGCAAGCCATGGCACTGCAGAAAGCCCATGATCCTCGTGACATCGCGCATGCCTCCCTTACGACAGCACCCGCGCAGTATGCACCGGGGCGTGTTGCGTGGATGTCTAACTGCTTCTCGGACGCCACCGTCTTTCCGGCCGGGAAGTCATGCAACGCTGGCCATGGGCGTGTGCCGCTAGAATTCGAAGCTTGTGCAGCCGAGGGTTGTCGTGCCGGATATCGCCGCCAGTACCGTTCACTTGCCTCCAGGTACGTGGGAGAGCGTGCTCGATTGCTTGTGCGCGCATTTCGCGACGGTCGGCCGCGTGCAATGGCTGGACCGCATGGCGCGCGGACGCGTGCTGGACGATGCGGGCCAGCCGATCACGCCTGCCACGCCGTATCGCGCCGGCCTGTGCATTCGCTATTGGCGCGAGGTAGCGGACGAAGAGCCGATCCCGTTCGCGGAAACCATCCTGCATCTCGACCAGCACCTGCTGGTGGCCGACAAGCCGCATTTCCTGCCAGTGACTCCGGCGGGGCGTTTCGTGGAGGAGACCTTGCTGGCGCGATTGGTGAAGCGCACCGGCAACGCGGACCTGGTGCCATTGCATCGCATCGATCGGCTTACTGCGGGCCTGGTGCTGTTTTCCACGCGTCCGGATAGTCGGGCGGCGTATCAGGCGCTGTTCCGCGAGCGGACGATCGAAAAGCGCTACGAGGCGCTGGCACCGCCGTTGCCGGAACCGGTGTTTCCGCTCGTCCGGCGCTCGCGCATCGTGGCGGGCGAGCCGTTCTTTCGCATGCACGAAGTCGATGGGCCGCCCAACAGCGAGACGCGCATCGAGGTACTCGTACGTGGCGCTGGTGACTGGCGCTACGCGCTGTATCCGCATACCGGCCGCAAGCACCAGTTGCGCGTGCAGATGGCGGGGCTGGGTGCGCCGATCCGGCATGACCCGCTGTATCCGGTGCTGATGGCCGAGGCGCCCGATGATCACGCGCGTCCGTTGCAATTGCTGGCACAGGCCCTGGCATTTGACGATCCGCTGACGGGCGAACGACGTCGCTTCGAGAGTGCGCGCACGCTGGAATCACCACTGGCGCCTCATTCCACGTTATCTTGACGCCCGAAACTTCCAGGGAGCTGCATTTGTGAACACACCTCTCCAGGCCGGCGATGCGCCGCGCGCCGAGCTGACCATCCGCAGTCTGGTCATCGGCATCTTGATTACCGTGGTGTTCACCGCGGCCAACGTGTTCTTCGGCCTCAAGGCCGGCCTCACTTTCGCCACTTCGATCCCGGCGGCGGTGATCTCGATGGCGATCCTGCGGGCGATGAAGAACTCGACCATGCAGGAAAACAACATCGTGCAGACGGTAGCGTCGGCCGCCGGTACGCTGTCCGCGATCATCTTCGTGTTGCCGGGCCTGATCATCATCGGCTGGTGGAACGGCTTCCCGTTCTGGATCTCGTTCGGCATCTGCGCCACTGGCGGCATCCTCGGCGTGATGTACACCATTCCGCTGCGTCGTGCGCTGGTCACCGATTCGGACTTGCCGTATCCCGAAGGCGTGGCTTGCGCGGAGGTGCTGAAAGTCGGTTCGAGCAGTTCGCAGGAAGCCGCCGAATCGGTGGAGTCCGGTGGTTCCGGGCTGAAGGCGGTGATCGCGGGCGCGGTGGTTTCGGCGGTGTTCTACGTGATCGTGCAGACCCGGGTGTTCGCCACGGCGGTGTCGGACTATTTCCATGTGGGCAGCGACAAGAGCGCAGCCACCGGTTTTGATTTCAGCCTTTCGTTCGCGCTGTTCGCCGTAGGCCATCTGGTTGGCCTGTGGGTGGGCGTGGCTATGCTGGTGGGGGCGTTGATCGGCTGGGGCTGGGCGGTGCCGCACTTTCTGCTGCTGCATCCGGCCAGCGGGCTGGCCTCGGAAGTGGCGCAAGGCGCCTGGAGCCACTATGTGCGCTTCGTCGGCGCCGGCACCATCGGCGTGGCGGCGATCTGGACCCTGGCCAAGCTGGTGAAGCCGGTGATCAGCGGCCTCACCGGCGCGATGCGCGCCTCGCGCGCGCGCAAGAGCGGTCAGCTGCACACCCTGCCGCGTACCGAGCACGACATGCCGATCGGCATGGTCGGCCTGATCACCCTGTTGTGCCTGATTCCGGTGGGCTGGCTGCTCGGGCATTTCAGCAACGTCAGCGGGCTGGGTTCGCACACCGCGTTGCTGGTCACCGGTGGCATCATCTTCGTGGTGATCCTCAGCTTCCTGGTTTCGGCCGTGTGTGGCTACATGGCGGGCCTGATCGGTTCGTCCAACAGTCCGCTGTCGGGCGTGGGCATCCTGGTTGTCATCATCGCCGCACTGTTGCTGGTGCTGGGGGTGAAGTCGCTGATGCCGGCCGATGCGGGCAAGGCGCTGGTGGCGTTCGCGCTGTTCATCACCTCGATCGTGTTTGCGGTCGCCTCGATCGCCAACAACAACCTGCAGGATCTCAAGACCGGCCAACTGGTCGACGCCACGCCGTCGCTGCAGCAGTGGGCGCTGGTGATCGGCGTGATTGCCGGTGCCATCGTGATTCCGCCGGTGCTCGACCTGTTGAACCAGGCCTATGGCTTCCTCGGTGCGCCGGGCGTGGATCCGGCACGTGCCTTGCCAGCACCGCAGGCCGGCCTGATTTCGGCGCTGGCGCAGGGCGTGATCACCGGCAACATCGACTGGAGCCTGATCGGCATCGGCGCCGCCATCGGCGTGGCGATCATCGTGGTGGACGAACTGCTTGGCCTGGCCGGCAAGACGATGCGCCTGCCGCCGCTGGCCGTGGGCCTGGGCATCTACCTGCCAACCTCGACCACGCTGATGGTGGTGGTCGGCGCGCTGGTCGGCGCGTGGTTCGACAAGCGTGCCGAGCGCGGTCCGAATCCCGAGCCGACCAAACAACTCGGCGTGCTGCTGGCTTCGGGCCTGATCGTGGGCGAGAGCCTGCTCGGCGTGATCGTGGCGGCGCTGGTGGCGTTCTCCGACAAGCTCGGCTTCAGCAACCACGACGCGCCGCTGGCGCTGGTCGGCGAGAGCTTCCACACCGAGGGGATCTGGATCGGCGGCATCGCGTTCGTGGCTACCGTGGTGATCCTGTATCGCTGGATCGCCCGGATGGGGCGTGGCGCGGCATAATCGCCGCCACCGAATTGCCGAGATAAAGCCATGGCCACGCCAGGCAAGCTGGACAACGACCGCCTCGACCGCATCGTGGCCGAGGCGCGTCGCGCCGCCGAACAGCGTGAGCTGGGCTATCGCGAGCGCGCGCTGAAGATGTACCCGTGGATATGCGGCCGCTGTGCGCGGGAGTTCACCCGCGCGAACGTGCAGGAATTGACCGTGCACCACCGCAACCACAACCACGATGACAACCCGGCTGATGGCAGCAACTGGGAACTGCTGTGCGTGTACTGCCATGACAACGAGCATTCGCGCTATATCGACCACGTGCGTGGTGCCGGTTACGAGGACGCGACGCCCGCGCCCGCCACCGGCAATCCGTTCGCGGACCTGAAGGCGATGCTGGACGCCAAGGGCAAGCGCTGAACGCCAGGAGCGTGGGCACGTACAATAACGGCCCGTTTTCCATCCGAACCTCGCCGTGACCGTTGCCGGTTTTTCCACGCCCGCGCCCGATGTGGCCCTGGATGCCTTGTTCGTGCCCTTCGCCTCCGGCGAGCTGCGCTGGCCGGAGGACGGTCGCGTGCTCTTCCTGCGCGCGCGCGACGGCTTTCGCTTGCGCGAGCTAGCGCGGCCGGGTTGGCTGTGCGTGCAGGGTTTCAAGCCATTTGCCGAGGCTTTGCAACGCAGTGGCTTGAACGTGGGCGAGGTGGCTACCGATGAACGCTTTCCGCTGGTGCTGGTGCTGCCGCCGCGCCAGCGCGACGAGATGCGTGCACTGTTCGCGCAAGCGCTGCAGCATGTAGCGCCGGGCGGTGCAGTGCTGGCCTGCGTACCGAACGCCGAGGGGGCGAAATCGGCCGAGGGCGACTTGATGCGACTGGCCGGGCCGCTGCGCAGCGTATCCAAGCACAAGTGCCGGGTGTTCTGGACGAAGCCGGGCGCACCGGTCGACGTAGCCGTGCGGGACGAATGGCTGGCACTGGACGCGCCGCGTGAGATTGCGCCAGGGCTGGTCAGCAGGCCGGGCCTGTTCGCATGGAATCGCATCGATGCCGCTTCCGCACTGCTGGCCGAGCACCTGCCGGATGACTTGCACGGTCGCGTCGCCGATCTCGGTGCCGGTTACGGTTACCTGTCCACGCAAGTGGTGGCGCGTTGCCCCCGGGTGACAGCGCTCGACCTGTACGAGGCCGAGGCACGGGCGCTGGAACCGGCGCGGATGAACCTGGCGAAGGCAGTTGCCGATTGCGGCCGCGAGATCGCCGTGGCAACGCACTGGCACGATGTCACGCGTGGCTTGCCACAGCGCTACGACGCCATCGTCAGCAACCCGCCATTCCACCAGGGGCGCGCGGATTTGCCCGATCTTGGCCGCGCGTTCATCGGCGCGGCGGCGGATGCCTTGCTGCCGCACGGCCGGCTGTGGCTGGTGGCGAACCGGCACCTGCCGTACGAAGCGACGCTGGCCGAACGCTTCGGCATCGTGCGCGAGGTAACGGTGCAGGCGGGATTCAAGATCATCGAAGCGAGTGGAGTGCGTACATGAAGCTGGTCAGACTGCTCGCCAATCTCGGCTATGGCAGCCGCAGGGACGTGGCCTGGATGTTTCGCGAAGGTCGCGTCACCGATGTCGACGGCGAGGTGCTGTATGCCGACGACAAACTGCCGCACGAGCGCATTCTCGTCGATGGCGAGCCGCTGGATCCGCCGACCGGGTTGGTGCTGATGATGCACAAGCCACTGGGCGTGACCTGTTCGCGCAAGGACCAGGGGCGCGTGGTCTACGACCTGTTGCCGCTACGCTATCGTCAACGTGATCCGGCCTTGTCCACGGTGGGCCGGCTGGACCGCGACACCTCGGGCCTGTTGCTGTTCACCGACGATGGCGCGCTGTTGCACCGGATCATTTCGCCGAAGGCGCAGGTCAACAAGGTCTACGAGGCGACGCTGGCCGAGGACTTGCGCGGCGACGAGGGCGAGCTGTTCGCCAGCGGCACGCTGATGCTGGAGTCGGAGACCACGCCGTTGGCACCGGCCTGCCTGGAGGTGCTGGCGCCGCGACAGGTGCGTCTCAGCGTCACCGAAGGTCGTTATCACCAGGTGCGGCGCATGTTCGCCGCCACCGGCAACCGGGTGGAAACCTTGTGCCGCGTGTCGGTGGGAGGCCTGGCCATGGACGACATGCCCGCCGGCATGTGGCGGGCGCTGCTACCAACCGAGATCGAGCGGATCTTTGCCGCTGCGTCAGCCGGAGGCTGAGCGCACGCCCCGGAGCGACTCCTGGTCGGGTCGAAGCAGGCGACTTCGGGCCAGCTCATCCTCGCGACGCGAATGCGCGCCAGAGGACCAGGAAACCAGCTGGAAGTCGTGCCTGGGCGGCCGGACTGATGTGTGTACCAAGGCTTTCCGGGCCGTGAAGAAGGAGAGCATCCCTGCCACCATGTGCATCCCCCGCGCGAGCGGAGAACGGGCATGAAGCGTATGCATGTGAGTTGCTCCGGGCAGCCCCTGTGCCGCCGTGGCTGGACTGTAGCAAATCACCCCGGGGTGTGATCAAGTAATCATTTTTCCTAGTTGACTTTGCCTTGAAAAAAGAGTGGCAAGAATGACTACGAGGTCAGCATGATCGGCGTGGGAACCTGGCGCCATTTGCGCCGCTCGTCGCGGCAACTGGGGCTGCCCATGGCGTATTTGCGACAAATGGCCGGTCGCTCGTCGTAGATGGTGCAGCGGAACGTGTTCGGGTCCAGTGCGGCGCACCAGCCATCGTCGCCCTTGGCCAGTGTTTCCAGGCCGCGGATGTCATGCTCGACCAGCCAGTCGGGGACATGGTCTTCCGGCATCAGCACCACGGTGAGGCGGCAGCAGACGGCTTCGCAATTCGAGCATTGCACGCCGGGATCGATGCTTTCGGCGTAAGGGTCGGGGGAGATGTCCACGCGACAGCATGACAGCTATCGTCGTGCGAACCCTGAACCACGCGGGCCGCGGTTCACTTCGGGGCATCGCTCCAGAGTTTTTCCCAGCCTTCGCGACCGAGCTTGCGCAAGGTATCGATGTTGTGTCGATAGATCGCGTCCGGATCGCTCATCGCGTCCACTGCACGTTCCACGCTGGCTTCGCGCAGCAGGTGCAGGGTGGGATAAGGAGCGCGATTGCTGAAGTTCTCGATGTCGTCCGGCGCGCTGTCGGCAAACTGGTAGTCCGGGTGGAAGCTGGCCACCTGCAGCACGCCTTCCAGCGACAAGGTCTGCACGGCCGCATCGACCACGTCGAGGAAGTCGTTGTACTCGAAGAAATCGCCGAACACGTGCGGATGGACCAGCAAGGTGGTTTCGCAGTCGTTGGGGTCGGCCGCAGCCAGGCTTTGCAGTTCGCCGCACAGGTCATCGAGCAGGCCGTCGCTGTCGCGCGCATGGCTGACCGCGTAACGGATTTTCTGCTGGGCAAACGGCGCATACGCGAACGGGCACAGGTTGAGACCGAGTACCGCGCGTTCCACCCAGCGGCGGGTCGCCTCGATGTAGGGGGCGTCGGCCGGGGTCAGGCCGGCGGTGATGGCGTCGCTGGGGCTGTTCATGGACATGTGGCCGGGATGGGGGCTGAGACTATAGCGGCAGCTTGCATCCGCTGCGCTTGCATGTGGGGCGGTGTGCCTCAAACTTGTCAGCATGCATACGCTTCATTTCGACAACGCTTATCTTCGCGAGCTGCCCGGCGATCCGGAAACCGGACCGCGCCTGCGCCAGGTGGCAGGCGCGCTGTATTCGCGGGTGGAACCGACGCCGGTGGCGGCGCCACGGGTGCTTGCGCATTCGGCGGAAATGGCCTCCGCGCTTGGATTCAGTGAGGCGGATGTCGCCAGCGAGACGTTCGCGCAGGTGTTCGGCGGCAATGCCTTGCTCGACGGCATGCAGCCCTGGGCGGCGAATTACGGCGGCCATCAGTTCGGCGTGTGGGCGGGGCAGCTTGGTGATGGTCGGGCGATCTCGCTGGGCGAAACCATCAGTGCCGCCGGCGAACGTTGGGAGCTGCAGCTCAAGGGTGCCGGCGCCACGCCGTATTCGCGCGGCGCGGACGGCCGCGCGGTGTTGCGCTCGTCGATCCGCGAATTCCTGTGCAGCGAGGCGATGCATCACCTGGGCATTCCCACCACGCGTGCGCTGTGCCTGGTGGGGACCGGTGAACCGGTGTTGCGCGACATGTTCTACGACGGCCACGTACAGGACGAGCCCGGCGCCATCGTCTGTCGCGCCGCGCCGTCGTTCATCCGTTTCGGGCATTTCGAGTTGCCTGCTTCGCGCAACGACGTCCCGTTGCTGCGTTCGCTGGTGGAGTTCACCCTCCGTCGCGATTTTCCGCATCTGACCGGGCAGGGCGAATCACTGCATGCCGACTGGTTCGGCGAGGTCTGCGCGCGCACCGCGCAACTGGTGGCGCAATGGATGCGCGTGGGCTTCGTGCATGGCGTGATGAACACCGACAACATGTCGATCACCGGTCTCACGCTCGACTACGGCCCCTACGGCTGGGTCGACAACTTCGACCCGGACTGGACGCCGAACACCACCGATGCGCAGCGTCGTCGCTACCGCTACGGCCAGCAGCCGGATGTGGCGTGGTGGAACCTGTCACGCCTCGCCGGTGCGTTGGCGCCGCTGTTTGGCGATATCGCACCGTTGCAGGCGGGGCTGGATCGCTATGCCGCGGTCTATGCCGAGGCGGACCGCGCCAACATGGCTGACAAGCTGGGCCTGGCCGAATGCCGCGAGGATGACGTGGCCCTGATGCAGTCGCTGCATGGTTTGCTGCGGCAGGCCGAGGTGGACATGACGCTATGGTTCCGCGCGTTGGGTGATCTCGACGCGAATGCGCCGATGCTGACATCTGCGCTGCGCGACGCGTTCTACGACGAGGCGAAATTGCGCGCGAACGAAGCGGCATTCGGTGACTGGTTGCAGCGCTATGCGGCGCGCCTTGCCGACGATCCGCTCACTTCCGGTCAGCGACGTAACCGCATGCGTGCCGCCAATCCTCGCTACGTGCTGCGCAACTACCTCGCGCAGCAGGCGATCGATCGCGCCAGCCAGGGCGACCATGCCGGCATCAGCGAATTGCTGGAGGTGATGCGTCATCCGTATGACGACCAGCCCGGGCACGAAGCCTATGCGCAGAAGCGCCCCGACTGGGCGCGCCACAAACCGGGTTGCTCGATGCTGTCGTGCAGCTCGTAAGGCTTTCCGGGAGGCGCGTTTCCTGGCGCACGCGCGCTCAGTCGACGCCGACCAGCTCCACGTCGAACACCAGCGTGGCGCCGGGAGGGATGTCATCACCCGCACCGCGGCTGCCGTAGCCCAGTCGTGCCGGAATCACCAGCGTGCGCTTGCCGCCGACATGCATGCCGCGAATGCCCTGGTCCCAGCCTTCGATCACCTGGCCCGCGCCCAGCGTGAAGCTGATCGGTGCGCCGTTGTCGTAGGAGCTGTCGAACTTCGCGCCGTGGTGATCCTTGGCGTTGGCGTCGTACAGCCAGCCGGTGTAATTGACGCGTACCTCGTCGCCGTCATTGGCGACTGGCCCGGTGCCTACCGTGCGATCGATCTTCACCAGTTGCGGGGCGTCAGTGGCCGCACCCGCCAGCGGTACGACAACGAGCGTGGCAAGCAGGGCGGTGGCGAGAAGGGCGAGCAGGCGGCGCATGGTGCGGTTTCCCCGGGACGAATGTCGCGCAGTCTAGCGCAGGCCTGCGCGGGAGGATCGGAGTCGCCGGTGGGAAATGCAGGTTCCCGGAGGTCGCGGCCTCCGGGAACGCTGCGAATCAGTGGTCGTGCTGATCCTTGTCGTGCTGCCTGGACTCGCCGCGCCCGGTGGGCCTGCCATGCGAACCCGGTGCGCCGTGACCGGCCGTCTGCGCAGGGCGCGCGTTGCCCTGCGGACGTCCTGCATCATGGCCGTTCCAGCCCGAATTGCCGCCATGCTGCCCGGGATTGGGACGCGGCATTACGTGCGGGCGTGGCGGCATGGGTTGCGGGTGGCGATCCGGCAATGGACGCGAAGGGCGTACAGGCGTTGTCGGACGATAAGGCATGCCGTGGTGGCGTGGTGGCGCGGGCCGGTAGATCGGGCGCGGCGGCGGGCGGTGCGGCATCGGTCGACCGTACCAGCGCTGGCGCTCGCGGTAGAACGGTCGGTTGCGGTAGTAGTTGTCCCAGTAGGTCTGGATCACGAAGGTGACGATGGGAATGCCGATCTGCGCACCGTACTGCGGCACCAGCACGTCCTGATTCTGGTACTGGTACTGGATGAAGTTGCCGGCGACCCAGCCGCGTTCACCCTGGAACACCACGTCGCACCATTCCCAGCCGCTGGTGCAGCCCTGGATATCCACCGGTGCGCCGGCGGGCAGGGTATCCAGGCGTGGATAACTGGTATCCGGGCCGGCACGAAGGTTGACGTTGCCGGTGGTGTAGCCATCCGCGGCCAAGACGGTGAGCGGGAGAACCAGCAGCGGAAGCGTGGCGAGCCAGGCAAGTCGTCTCATCGGAACTTCTCCTGCGGCAAGGGCATGTTGCCCTGTGCGTGAGCCTGTACCCGCATGGCTGAACGTGGCCATGACGGTGGCGGGCGGGTGTGTCAACCCGGTGGCGCAAGCTGTGCCTGTACCTCGTTGATCGAATCGCGGATGCGCTTGCTGAACACCGAATCGTCGTGGTGGATCAGCACCAGCCGTTCGGTGGCGCGGGTCATCGCCACGTAGAGCAGGCGCGCCTCGTCGGCTTCGCCTTGGCCGGGCTTGGGTAGCGAGCCGAGGCCGGGAATGATGACGAACGGAAATTCCAGCCCCTTGCTGGAATGCATGGTGACCAGCTTCACGCTGTCGCCCACCACGAACAGCGAGCTCTTGCCGTTGCCCTCGGCGAGCCGGCTGGGGATGTCCTCGCGGCGCAGGGCTTCCTGCAGCTTCTCGCCTTCCCACTGGTTGCGGAAGATCACCGCCATGTCGGAGTACGGACGACCGTGCGCGTGTTCGTCGCGCAACTGGGCGATCAGCGCGTCGAGCTGGGCAGCCGCGGTGTCGGTGCGGATCAGTTCGGGCAGCGGGCCACGCCGGCCGGCGCTTTCCGGCGCGATCAGCGGGATGCCGTCGTCCTCATCGGGGCGCTCGGCAAGCAGCTCGCTGGCGAAGCCACGCGCCACGGCAAGAATCTCCAGCGTGTTGCGGTAGTTGAGCTTGAGGATGGTGGTGCGCCCCTGCGCCTGCACGCCCATGCTCTTCCAGCTGATTTTCTTGCGGCTGGCCTGGCCGTAGATGTTCTGCGCGTCGTCGTACAACACCAGCAGCGAGTTGGTGGACGGGTCGATCATCTGCACGATCAGCTTGTACCAGTCCGGCTCGAAATCGTGGCCTTCGTCGATCAGCACGGCGCCGTACTGGAAGCGCGGAATCTGGCCCTTGTCCACGCCGGCGATGACGGCCGGCGGCAACGCGTCGGTGAAGGCCTTGCCATGGCCCGGCGGCAGCGGCTCGTGATAAGCCACCAGCATTTTCCGGCACCACTTGTGGAAGTTGCACACCTGCACCCGTTCGCTCAGGCCGCGTTCGCCGATCAATTGTTCCAGCCGCGCGGCCAGCGTCTTGTTGTAGCAGAGCACCAGGATCGGCTTGTGCAGCGCACGCGCCAGTTGCATGGCGCGGAAGCCGAGGATCATCGTCTTGCCCGAGCCGGCGACGCCGTGGATGATGCGGTGCTCGTCGCCCAGCGAACGCGCCAGTTGTTCCTGCTGGGCGTCCATCACCTTGACCAGGTCGGGAATCGCCAGCGTACGCGACGCGCTCTCGCCGGATGACGCGAACAGGCCGAACTGGCCGCTGCCCGGTTCCACGCGCAGCTCCGGGAACAGGTGCCAGCGCACGCGGTCGATCTGCGGCAGGGTCAGGGCCACCGGAAACACCTGCGGGAACATCGCCCACAGCTGTTCCTGGAATACCTCGGCGTCGGCCGTCTCGTAGAGCTCGTCGCGGCAGATCGCCAGATGGTCGGGAATCACCGCCGCCAGCCCGCCGTCGATGAACTGTTTGCGCGTGATGTTGGCCAGGATCACGCCGTAGGCCCACGGCATGATCAGCTTGCCGGCATGACGGTGCCCTTCGGGGTGGCGCAGGGCCGGGTCGCGTTCCAGTACCACGCCGATTTCCAGCGCGTAGGCGCGAGCCTGCAGCAGCGGACTGGTTTCCTTGGCCAGCCCGCGGTCGGTGACCAGGGTGAACTGGGTACGGTCGGCCTGCTGGATCGTCTCGGCCTTCCAGTCCTTCACTTCCAGCACCAGCAGGCCGCGGCGCGGGTGGAACACCACGAAGTCCGGGCGACGCTGCTTCAGTCCGATCGGTACGTCGTACCACAGCAGGTAGTCGTCCTCGAGCTTCTGTTCCAGTCGCTCGGAAACACGCTTCTCGCCGCCGGTCATGCGCGGCAGGCAGCTGTTGCGGGTCGGAATGAGTGTTGCCACCGTGGATTGCTTCCCTGGATGCCCTTCCGGGACGTTAGCCGAACCGGTGGCGCTGTCAATCATGCGGCATCGTCTCGCGAGCGAATCCCTCTCCCTGTGGGAGAGGGGGGCGGAAGCCGGGTGAGGGTGCGGGCGGAGCGGGGTGCTGCGGCGAAGCCGTACCCTCACCCCAACCCCTCTCCCGACGGGAGAGGGGCGTAAGGCCTGGAGGGGCATCCCTGCATGCCGTCATGCCAAACGAGACTTTGCACGCGCCCGGCATCGTGCTATTTGTAGAAACATGCTCCTCTCTTCCACCCGCTACTACTTTTGGTTTTATGGCTATCCGATGCCGGCGGCGGAGAGTGGAGCGCGATTGCAGTAAACCGAAAATCGCACAGACAACCACAGAAAGCCGCCAGTCACCCTGGCGGCTTTTTTGTTGGCCGCCGGAAACCACCCAAGGAGTCCACCGTGTCCAGCCACACCGACGATCTGCGCATCCGCGAGATCAGGGAATTGCCCACCCCCGCCCAAGTGATGCGCGAGCATGCCCCCGACGAGAACGCGCTTGCCACCGTGAGCGAGTCGCGCCAGGCGCTGCACCACATCCTGCACGGTCGCGACGATCGCCTGGCCGTGGTCATCGGGCCATGCTCGATCCATGATCCGCACGCCGCATTCGAGTACGCCACGCGCCTTGCCGTCGAGTGTGTTCGCCATGCCGGCGAACTGGAGATCGTGATGCGCGTGTACTTCGAGAAGCCACGCACCACGGTGGGTTGGAAAGGGCTGATCAACGACCCGGAGCTGGATGGCAGTTGCCGCATCGACAAGGGCCTGCGGCTGGCGCGCAACCTGCTGTGCGACATCAATGCACTGGGACTGCCGGCCGGCTGCGAGTTCCTGGACATGATCACGCCGCAGTACATCGCCGACCTGGTGGCATGGGGCGCCATCGGCGCGCGCACCACCGAAAGCCAGGTGCATCGCGAGCTGGCCTCGGGGCTGCCCTGCCCGGTGGGCTTCAAGAACGGCACCGACGGCAACGTGAAGATCGCGGTGGATGCCGTGCAGGCAGCCTCGCAACCGCATCATTTCATGGCCGTGACCAAGGACGGGCACACGGCCATCGCGGCCACCAGCGGCAACGAGGATTGCCATGTGATCCTGCGTGGCGGCAAGACGCCGAACTACGATGCGGCTAGCGTGGATGCGGCCTGCGCCGCGATCGGCAAGAGTGGCCTGGAGCCGCATGTGATGATCGACGCCAGCCACGCCAACAGCAGCAAGAAGCCGGAGAACCAGCCGCGCGTGGTAGCGGATATCGCCGGACAGATCGAGGCGGGCGAGCGGCGCATCGTCGGGGTGATGGTGGAAAGCCATCTCAACGCCGGTCGCCAGGAACTGGTGCCGGGCCAGCCGCTGGCTTACGGCCAGAGCGTCACCGATGGCTGCCTTGGCTGGGACGAGTCCGTACGCGTGCTGGAACGGTTGGCGCAGGCCGTGCGCCGACGCCGCGCGCTGGCCGTGGATGGATTCGCGCCGGTGCGATTGCAGGCGGCGGGTTGAGGCGAAAACGGATCGCTTCTGCTAACCGTCGAGGCGCGCATCGAGCGTGATGCGCGCGTTCAATACCTTGGAGACCGGGCAGTGCTGCTTGGTCGCTTCGGCAATCTGCTCGAACATGGCAATGTCGATGCGCGGGATGCGGGCGCGGCAGGTCAGGCGGATGGCGGTAATGCTGAAACCGTTGGTTTCCTGCTCCAGTGTGACGTCGGCGCGCGTCTCGATCCGTTCGGCCGTGATCCCGGCGCTTTCCAACCCGAGTGCCAGCGCCATCGAGTAGCAGCCGGCGTGGGCGGCGCCCAGCAGCTCTTCCGGATTGGTACCCGGGCCGCTCTCGAAGCGGGAACGAAAACCGTAGGGCGCGTCGCGCAGCACCCCGGTCTGGGTGGAAATGTTGCCCTTGCCGCCCTTCAGATTGCCTTGCCAGACGGCGGTGGCGGATCGCGTGATCATCGATAAGCCCCATGTTCAAGGGAGGCCAGCATGGACCGGTTTGCGTGCAAGTCGCGCGAACGTCGCGAGATGCCGGTTTCACGCCCGTTTTCCGCCGGCTGGGCGTATGCTGCGCGGCTATGTGCCACTCAGGAAAAACAGCATGACGCCCGACGTCCGCCATGACGCTTCCGCGCATCGTTTCGAGATCCTCGTCGACGGCTCGCTGTGCGAGCTGGACTACACGCTGGAACACGGGGTCATGACCATTACCCATACCGGCGTGCCCGAGGCGGTCGGCGGGCGCGGGCTGGCCGGGGCGCTGGTACGTGCAGCGATGGAAACGGCGCGGGCGCAGGGCTGGAAGGTGGTGCCGGCGTGCAGCTACGCCTCCGTCTGGGTGCAGCGCCATCCGGAGTACGACGACCTGCTCGCCTGAAGCCACCCGTTGCCCGTTGCCGTATCCGAATGCAGGAAAGCCCGTGACCGAACCACCCGAGTCGACGCCCGTGGAGGGCGCTGCCACCCATCGCCGCTGGCACCCGCTGCGCTACGTCCGTGTGCGGCCAAGGTTGATGACATCCACCGTGATTTTCGTGGTGGTCGGTACGTTGTTGGCCTTGGGCGGAACCCGAACGTCCCTGGCAATGCTGCTGGCTTTCGATGTCGGTGCCTTGCTCTATCTGATCGCGCTGGCGCGCATGTTCACGCGCTCCAACCATGGCCGCCTGGCACGCCAGGCCCGATTGCAGGACACGGGGCGCCATGCCACGCTGGCGGTCGCCGTGCTGGTGTCGATGGTGGTGCTGGTGGCGCTGGCGACCGAATTGCATGCGGCCAAGGCGGGCGGCGTGGCGGCGATTGGCGTGGCGGCGGGCAGCGTGATCCTGTCATGGCTGTTCATGAACACCACGTTCGCGCTGCATTACGCGCACAGCTTCTACGGCGAGGACGACAGCCAGGCCGGCGGCCTGGAATTTCCTTCCACGCCCAAGCCCGACTATTGGGATTTCGTGTATTTCTCGTTCGTCATCGGCATGTGCTTCCAGACCTCGGACGTAACCGTCAGTGGTCGGCACATGCGCCGCCTCACGCTCATGCACAGCGTGGTGGCGTTCTTCTTCAACGTGTTCATCCTGGCGATCAGCGTCAGCGTGGTGGGCGGCCTGGGCTGAGCCTGCGCCGGTTCAGTCGCGAAAGTTGTCGAACTGCAGCGGCAGTTCCACCTCGGACTTGCGCAACAGGGCCATGGCCAGTTGCAGGTCGTCGCGCTTCTTGCCGGTGACGCGCAGCTTGTCGCCGTTGATCTGCGCTTCGACCTTCAGCTTGGCGGCCTTCAGTTCGGCCACCAGTTTCTTCGCGACCGGCTGCTCGATGCCCTGTTTCACGGTGATCTTCTGGCGTGCGCCGGCCAGGTTGGTCTCCGGATCGGCCACGTCCAGCGCGCGAACGTCGATCTTCCGCGAGATCAGCCGGGCGCGCAGGATGTCCAGCATCTGCTGCAGCTGGAATTCGCTGGGTGCGCTCTGGGTGATCTCGAACTTGTCCAGCTCGAACTTCGCATCGCTGCCCTTGAAATCGAAGCGGCTGGCCAGCTCGCGGTTGGCCTGGTCCACGGCATTGGTGAGTTCGTGCTTGTCGACTTCGGAAATGACGTCGAAGGAAGGCATGGCGGTGATTCCCGGGAAAACAGGCCGACAGTGTAAGCGATGCCGCTGAGCGATAATGCTGCGTATCCCTCACCGTCATTCCGGCGAGGCGCAATCCAGGCCCAACGGATGATCGACAGTGCAAATGGTGAACCCTTGAAAGTGGATGTATTGATCGTCGGCGCGGGCGCCGCGGGCCTGATGTGCGCCATCGCTGCTGGCCAGCGTGGACGCAGCGTGCTGGTGGTCGACCACGCCAACAAGGCGGGCAAGAAAATCCTGATGTCCGGCGGCGGGCGCTGCAACTTCACCAACATGGGCGTGACGCCGGCCAATTACCTGTCGGCCAACCCGCATTTCGCCAAATCGGCACTGGCGCGCTACACGCCCTGGGATTTCATCGCGCTGGTGGAAAAACATGGCATCGCCTACCACGAGAAGGAACTGGGCCAGCTGTTCTGCGACGACTCCTCCAAGCAGATCGTGCGCATGTTGCTGGACGAATGCAGCGCTGCGGGCGTGCGCGTGGAGACCGGTTGCGCGGTCGAGCGCGTGCGCCGCCATGACGAGGGTTTCAGCGTGCGCACGGCGCGTGGCGAAGTGCATGCCGAGTCACTGGTGGTCGCCTGCGGCGGACTGTCGATACCCAGCATGGGCGCCAGCGGCTTCGGCTACGAACTGGCACGCCAGTTCGGCCACGAGGTGTTGCCGGTCCGCGCCGGCCTGGTGCCGCTGACCTTGAGCGGCAAGCATCAGGAGCGTTATGAGGATCTGGCCGGCGTGGCACTTCCCATGGTCGAAAGCCGGGTCGGCAAAAGCCGCTTCCGTGCCGGCATGCTGTTCACCCACCGCGGCATCAGCGGCCCGGCGATCCTGCAGATTTCCTCGTACTGGCAGCCCGGCGACGACTTGCGCGTCGACCTGCTGCCCGATCTTGATGCCGGCGGTTGGCTCAACGAGCAGCGCGTTGCCCGGCCCGCCGCCGAACTGAAGAACGTGCTGGCCGACGTGCTGCCGAAACGCCTGGCCCAACGCCTGTGCGAGCGCGGGTTCCTCGCTCCTCAAAGCAGTGGCCATCCATGGCCACTCCCCGCGTTCGAAAGCCGTCCGATGCGTCAGTACCGCGAAGCCGATCTGCATGAGATCGGCCGACAACTGCACGACTGGCCCATCGTCGCCAGCGGCACCGAAGGCTACCGCACCGCCGAGGTCACCCTGGGTGGCGTGGATACCGATGGCCTTTCGTCGAGCACCATGCAGTCGAAACTCGTGCCCGGGCTGTACTTCATCGGCGAGGTGGTCGACGTCACCGGCTGGCTGGGCGGCTACAACTTCCAGTGGGCATGGGCGTCGGGGCAGGCGGCCGGGCAGGTGGCGTAAACGTCTGTCTGGCCTTCCTGCGGCCATGCGACCATTTCCACCTGTAGGAGCGCACCCTGTGCGCGAAGGGCTTTCGCGATACTTCCACCAGGAGCCTTTCGCGCACAGGGTGCGCTCCTA
The DNA here is from genome assembly GCF_041107475.1 of Rhodanobacter sp. FW021-MT20. Lineage (NCBI taxonomy): Bacteria > Pseudomonadati > Pseudomonadota > Gammaproteobacteria > Lysobacterales > Rhodanobacteraceae > Rhodanobacter > Rhodanobacter sp. FW021-MT20. The sequence continues at coordinate 59,541 of NZ_JBGBPX010000005.1, forward strand.
CGGGTGGCGAGCAGGGTTGTGAATATCTTGCGGAGGTTTTTGGGTCCGGCGGCAGCCTCAATGGCGCGCCTGACGCCGCTGCGTGAGCCAGCGATCGAGCTGGTTGGCGAAGGCCTGCTTGTCGCGGGCATGGAAGGGCGCGTGGCCGCCGGTGTCGACGCCGCTGCCGCGCAGTTCGTCCATGAAATTGCGCATGGTGAGGCGTTGCGCGATGGTCTCGGGCGTATGCAATTCGCCGCGCGGATCGATCGCCAGCGCGCCTTTCCCGATCACCAGCGCGGCGAGCGGAATGTCCTGGGTCACCACCAGGTCATCGGCGACGACGCGCAGCACGATTTCGTTGTCGGCCACGTCGAATCCGCCCGGTACCTGCACGGCGCGGATGAAGCGCGAGGGCGGGGTGCGCAGATACTGGTTGGCGACCAGGGTTACCGGGATCTGCTCGCGCTCGGCGGCGCGGAACAGGATGTCCTTGATCGCCACAGGACAGGCGTCGGCATCCACCCAGATCTGCGCGTTCGCGTTCACCTGCCGTCCCAGTGCAGGTGGCCGTCGACGATGACGTGGGTGCGGCCGCCGATCCATACCGCGTCGTCCATCATGTGTGCGATCAGGCACGCGTCGTGCCCGATCTCGCGGCCCTGGCTGACGGTGTAACCGCCGGCCAGCGGGCCGTGCGGTTCGGCCTGGGCGATGTACGCGGCAATCAGGCCGTTGGCCGCGCCGGAAGCCGGGTCTTCGACGATGCCCACGCCGGCCGGGAAGGCGCGCACCACCAGCTGGTAGTCGGGCTGATCGCCATCCACACGGGACGTCCCCTGGACGCGCGCGAAGGCGCACAAGCCCATGCTGTCGCTGGCCTTGGCCAGGGCGCCGATGGCGCTGTGGTCGGGTTGCCACGCACGCAGTGCCGATTCGCTCTCCACTTCGGCCAGCCACCAGCGCCGGCCGCCATCGACCAGTGCCGGCGGCAGGATGCCGCTGCCGATGCCGCCCAACGCGGCACCCAGCAGCGGATGCGCATCGTGACCGGTTTCCAGCACGCGTTCGCCGGGCGATTGCAGCAGCAGGCAGCGGTCGGCGCCGATGCCTTCCACGCGGATCGGCAACACGCCGGCGCCGCATTCCTGCCACAGCAGGCCATCGACCGGTGCGGCCAGCCCGCATTCCAGCGCGGCATGCGCGCTGCCGATGCTGGGATGGCCGGCGAACGGGATTTCCTTGTGCGGCGTGAAGATGCGCACGCGGTAGCTGGCTTTCGGGTCGTCAGGCGGCAGCAGGAAGGTGGTTTCCACCAGGTTGTTCCAGCGCGCGAAGCGCTGCATCCGCGCGTCGTTCCAGCCACGCGCGTCGGTGACCACGCCAAGGTGGTTGCCGCCGCCGTGGCTGGCGGCGAAGACGTCCAGGTGCAGGTAACGAATCGGGGTCATGGCGATGGCAGGCGACAGTGGCCGCAGGGGGAGCGCGCATTCTAGCGGTCGACAAGCGCAGGCGTGAACGCGAAGATGGGCGGATTCATGTCCATGTTCGGAATTGTCCTATGTCGCTCGTGCTGATCCTGATTCTCGCGGTCACGTGCATCGTTTCGTTCATCGCCTTCAAGAACCGCCAGGTGATGGATGACCTGATCCTGTGGCCGCCGGCGGTCGCCCGCAAGCGCGAGTATTACCGCCTGCTGACCTACGGTCTGGTGCATGCCGATGGTACCCATCTGTTTTTCAACATGCTCACGCTGTTCTTCTTCGGGCGGGCCATGGCACCGGTTTACAACGCGTCGATGGGCATATTCGGTTTCGGGTTGTTCTACCTGGGCGGCTTGCTGGTATCGATCCTGCCGACCTATCTGAAGAACCGCAACAACTCGAATTACTACAGCCTCGGCGCTTCGGGCGCCGTCTCTGCCGTGTTGTTCGGCTACATATTGTTTGCACCGTGGTCGCAGATCCTGGTGCTGGTGATTCCGATGCCGGCGATCATCTATGCGGTGCTGTACACGGCCTACTCGATCTACATGGATCGACGCGGACAGGATCACGTCAACCACAGTGCGCATCTCTGGGGTGCAGCCTATGGCGTGGTATTCACTATCGTGATGAATCCGCGGGTGTTGCCGCATTTTCTGGCGGCACTGTCACAACCCCACTTTTGACACGGGACGTACGCTCACGTTCGAGTCATCATGGCAATGCCCATACTGGGCTGCCCATCACCGCAGGAGTAAGTACGCATGGCAACGACACGCAAGTCGGCCGCGAAGAAATCCTCGGCCAGAAAGACCAGCGCAGGCAAGCACGCAACGACACGACCGGCCGCGAAAAAGGCCGTAAAGAAGGCTTCGGCAAAGAAGGTTGCGCCGAAGAAGAAAGTCACCGCGACACGCAAGACGGCAGCCAGCAAGTCTTCTCCGCGAAAGGCGGCAAAGAAGGCTGCCGCAACGCGCAAGACCCCGGCACGGAAGGTGGCGGCGAAAAAGGCCGCGACAAGGAAAGCCGCGGTGAAGAAGACGACAGCCAGGAAGGCTGTTGCAAAGAAAACTGTCGCAAAGAAGACAGTCGCAAAGAAGGCCGCGGTGCGGAAGTCGGCGTCGGCAAAATCGCCGGTCAGGAAGCGCAGTACGAAGAAAGTGGCTGCGAAAAAGATTTCGGCAAGAAAGACCCCGGTGAAGAAATCCGCGGCGAAGAAGGTCGTAGCGAAGAAGGCCGTGGCCAAAAAGGCCGCCGTCAGGAAAACCGCCGGCAAGAAGGCCGTGGCTCCGAAGACGGCAGGCAAGGCCGTACGCAAGGTCGTCGCGAAGAAGGCGGCTTCCACGCGCAAGGCACCGCCTGCGGCGCCGGCACACATCACCCAGGAAGAGGCGGTGGCGCAGATCCAGGCCTTGCTGGAAGCCAAGCGCGAACGCGTGCAGAACGGACCGAACTGGCCGGGCGCGGAAGCGCAGGCACACCATCCCGAGTCCGATGTGCACGACGAACTGCCTTCGCATGCGAATGCATCTGGCGATGCGCCGCATGGCATCGGCCTGGCGCACGCGCGCGGCGAAGGCATGAAGCGCGGCAAAAGCTGAACCGGAATCCGCGGCGACGGAACGTGTCGCGGCAAGTGTTGTCATACAGGTGTCGTGCAGAAGTGCGACATCCGGTGCCGTTCGCTCAGTATCGGTTCAATCGTGCGGTGCCAGCGTGGTGTCGTGCCTTCCTGGAGGGAGCGCCATGAAACGTCTGCCCATGAAACGTCTGATTGCCGGCTTGTCCATTCTTTGCGCCACAGCACTGCTGTCCGGCTGCTACGTGTCGCCCGATTACAGCTATGTGCGCGGCAACGGTTATACGGGGGGTGCCTATTACGGCAGCGGCCCGTCCGTGATCTATGACAGCAGCTATTACGCCTCGCCGTATTACGGCGGCTACGGCTGTTGCTGGGCGCCAGGCATCACCGTCGGTGGCGTCTGGTACAGCGGACATCGCTACTACCGGGGTGGCCATCGTTACTATCGCGGCGGTTATCGTGGGCGTTCCGACTACGGGCATGGTTACCACGGAGGGCACGGTCGTCCGGCGCCCTCGCATGGTCATGGTGGCGGACATTGGAATGGCGGACACGGCGGCCATCACCACGACGGCCATTGAGTGCCCGGCAAGCGGTTCGGGCGTGGTTGTGCGGCGCGGAGAGTCGTCCTGAGGTGTTCCGCTGCGTCACAATGACAACATGACCCGCCGCGGCAAATCCCCGTATCCATCATTTTCGATCAGGCTCATCGCATTCAGCGCGGTGAGCCTGTTGCTGTCGGCCTGCACCAACCTTGGCTACTACGTCCACGTCACGCATGGTGAAGGCGAGTTGCTGCTGCATCGCCGGGCGATCGACAAGGTGTTGCACGACCCGGCCACGCCACCGGCGCTGGCGGCCCGGCTGGAATTGTCGCAGCGCGCCCGGCGCTTCGCCTCGCAGGCGCTCGGGCTGCCCGACAACCGTAGCTACACCTATTACGTGGATCTGCACCGCCCGTTCGTGGTGTGGAACGTGTTCGCCACGCCGCGCTTTTCCGTGCAGGCGGTGCAACACTGCTTCGTGTTTGCCGGTTGCGTGGCCTACCGAGGCTGGTTCAGCGAGGCGCGCGCGGATGCCGATGCCGCACGGCAGCGGGCCAGGGGCGATGACGTCTACGTGGGTGGCGTGCCGGCGTATTCCACGCTGGGCTGGTTCGCCGATCCGATCCTGTCCAGCATGCTGCGCTGGGACAACGACGAACTGGCCAGCACCATTTTCCATGAGCTGGCGCATCAGTTGATCTACGCCAAGGGCGATACCGCCTTCAATGAATCCTTCGCTACCTTCGTGCAGCGCGAGGGATTGCGCGAATGGCGCGCGTCACGTGGCTTGCCGCCGACAGATGGCAAGGCGCAGGCGATGGATGAAGGCTTCACCCGGCTGGTGCTGGATCTGCGCGACAGGCTCAAAAAACTCTACGCCAGCGGCGAGGAGGTCGAGGCCATGGAAGCGGGCAAGCAGCGCGAGATCGCCGCATTCCGCCAGCGCTACGCGGCATGGCGCGATGCGCACTGGCCCGGCGATCATCGCTACGACGCCTGGGTGGCCAAGCCGATCAACAATGCGAGGCTGCTGCCGTTCGGCCTGTACGACCAGTGGACGCCGGCTTTCGCCGAGCTGTTTCGCCAAAGCGACCGGAAATGGCCCGCGTTCTATGGTCGTGTGCGCGCGTTGGCGCATGAGTCGAAAGCGCAGCGTGACGAAACGTTGCAGCCGATGGTGGCGGCTGTCCCGACCGGCTGATCTCAGTGCGCAGCCTTGTGCTTCGCCATGTAGCGCAGGTAGTCCAGCACCGCATCCAGGTCGGTATCCGACAGCGACGCCTGCGTGGGAAAGCCGTGCATCTTCGCTCCGGGCCAGCGGTGCAGCGATTGCGGGTTGCGGATGAAGGCGCGCAACAGGTCGGCACGCAGATATTCGGTGGGGTTGTAGGGCAGGTTGAGATCCGGTCCCAGCGTGGCGTCGCCTTCGCCGTTGAGCGTGTGGCAGGCGAAGCAGGTGCGCTTGAATACCGCGAAGCCGCGTCGTACCGGACTGTCCTTGGGCACCGAGGCGCCGGGCACGATGGCCGGAAAGCGTGCATCCACGCCGTTCATGCGCCGGATCGAGGCGAGTTGGTAAGGCCATTGTTCCGAGCCGATATGTGCGGCCTGGGGGTGAGTCCAGACCACGTAGAACGGGCCGGCGCTGCGGGTGTTGCCGGGCAGGGCAGGCCATGGCACCGCAGTGGCTTCCACGGCCAGCCAGGCTTGCGAACCCTCCCGATTCAGGATCGCGGAGGCGGGAATCTCGGCGCTGAAGCCGTCGGATGCCGCGAACCGGAGATGATCGTCCGGGGCCAGTCCGGGCAGCAGCGCGCGCAAGGGCACGGCGCGGTAATGCATGGTGCGCTGGTAGGCCACGTCACCCGGAATCGTCACGCTGCGGGCATCGGCACGGTGGAGCAACTGGTCCGTGGTCAGTACGGTCACGCCATGGCCCAGGTCGATTTTCAACTGGGCGGCCTGGGCTGGCAGGGCAAGGCATAGCGCGAGTGCGCATATCCAGCGCATCAACATGGCGTTCTCCGGCGACAAACCCCGGCATTGTAGCGGTCGGGCCGGCAGGTGCCGGGGAGTCCGGTGCCTGTCTGGTGGATAAACGCAGCCCTTGAACTTTCCTCCCGGCGACCACACTAATTCATCGTATCGCCGTGACGGCGACAAGAAGCGGGGCAGAACATCGCGCCGCTGAGGGGCCGGCACCATCCTCCCCAAGGACGCCGACCTGACAGACCCCGCGTGCCCCTCCCCTGGTGCGCGGGGTTTTTTTATGCCTGGGTGCCGGTTCGTCGAATGGATCATGCGGCCGGTGACGGGGATAATCGGGATTCCCGTTCCCCGGGCCCGGCTCATGGGCTGGCGAATCCCCGCATCACATGGACGATCCATGATCATCGAATCGTTGCTGGACACCGATCTGTACAAGTTCTCGATGATGCAGGTGGTGCTGCATCATTACCCTGCTGCCCACGTTGAATACCGTTTCAAGTGCCGCAACCCGGGCATCGAGCTGGTGCCGTACATCGACGAGATCCGCGCCGAACTGGCCGCGCTGTGCAGCCTGCGCTTCACCACCGACGAGCTGGACTACCTGCGCGAGATGCGCTTCATCAAGAGCGATTTCGTCGATTTTCTGGGCTTGTTCCAGCTCAATGCCAAGTACGTGACCATCGAGCCGGCCGAGGCCGGCAACGGCGAGATCGAGATCCGCATCGTCGGGCCGTGGCTGCACACGATCCTGTTCGAGGTGCCGTTGCTGGCGATCGTCAACGAGGTGTACTTCCGCAACACGCAGCCGGGGCTGGATCTGGCCGAGGGGCGGCGCCGCTTGCAGGCCAAGATCGCCCTGCTGCACGAGACGCCGGATTACGAGCACTGCCGCATTGCCGATTACGGTACCCGCCGGCGTTTCTCGAGGGTGTGGCATGAAGAGGTGCTCACCACCCTGCGCGACGGCCTCGACAAGCAATTGGCCGGCACCAGCAACGTGTGGTTTGCACGGCGGCTCGGCCTGGTTCCGCTGGGCACGCTGGCGCACGAATACCTGCAGGCGCATCAGGCGCTGGGGCCGCGGCTGCGCGACTCACAGGTATCCGCGCTGGAAACCTGGGCCATGGAATATCGGGGTGATCTCGGTATTGCCCTGTCGGACGTCTACGGGCTGGAAGCGTTCCTGCGCGACTTCGACATGTATTTCTGCAAGCTGTTCGACGGCGCCCGCCACGATTCGGGCGATCCGTTCGACTGGGGCGAGCGGATGATCGCGCACTACCGCGCCAACCGCGTCGACCCGCGCACCAAGGTACTGGTTTTCAGTGACGGCCTGGACATTCCCAAGGTGATGCAGTTGTACGAGCATTTCCGCGGCCGCTGCCTGCTGGCCTTCGGCGTGGGCACCAACCTCAGCAACGACGTGGGCCCGGAGCCGCTCAACATCGTGATCAAGATGATCCGCTGCAACGGCCAGCCGGTGGCCAAGCTCAGCGACTCGCCCGGCAAGAACATGTGCGAGGACAAGGCTTACGTGGCCTACCTTCGGCAGGTGTTCGAGATTCCGGCGGCGCAGGGCTGAGGCGAGCTGCCCCGAAAACCTCACCGAAGCCGTGTAGGAGCGCACCTTGTGCGCGAATGCTTTGGCGCTTGATCGGAGTCAAAGGCATTCGCGCACAGGGTGCGCTCCTACAAAAGCGGATTGTTCGAAGTGTTTCTGAGGGTTGCGCGTCAAAACGCCGGCAGCACCGCGCCGTGGTACTTCTTCTCGATGAACGCCTTGATCGCCGGGCTGGTCAGTGCCTTGGCCAGCTTCTGCACGCGCGGATCGTCCTTGTTGTCGGGGCGGCCGACCAGATAGTTCACATAGGGTGAATCCTTGTCCTCGATCAGCAGGGCGTCTTTCTGCGGATCGAGGCCGGCGGCCAGCGCGTAGTTGGTGTTGATCAGCGTCAGGTCAACCTCGTCCAGCGTGCGCGGAAGCATCGCCGCTTCCAGTTCCTTGAACTGCAGGTGCCTGGGGTTGGCGGTGATGTCCTTGAGCGTGGCCAGCGCATCGGACGGGTCCTTCAGCGTGATCAGGCCGTGCTTTGCCAGCAGAAGCAGGGCGCGGCTGTTGTTGCTGGGATCGTTGGGGATGGCCACGGTGGCGCCGTCAGGCAACTGGTTGATGTTCTTGTAGCGGTGCGAATACGCGCCGAACGGCTCGATGTGCACGCCGACGATGGTGACCAGGTGCGTGCCGTGCTGACGGTTGAAGGCATCCAGGTAGGGCTTGGTCTGGAAGTAATTGAGGTCGATATGCTTCTCGACCACCTGCATGTTCGGCTGCACGTAGTCGGCGAATACCTTGATCTTCAGATCCACGCCTTCCTTGGCCAGGATCGGCTTGACCTGCTTGAGAATCTCCGTGTGCGGTATGGCGGTGGCGGCTACGGTCAATATATGACTGTCTTCCTCGTCGTTCGACGAGCAGCCGACCAGCAACAGCAGCCCCAGGGTGGCGACGATGGCGAGGATCAGCAGTTTCATGGAAGGCATTCTCTTGTGCGGTGCAAAAGAATAGCCGTCCATACGTCCAGATGCAAAACGACTTTCAGTGGCGTGAAAGGCGTGCCACCACGCGGTCGCCAATGACCTGCAGCCCTTGTACCAGCACGATCAGCAGCACCACCGTGACCACCATATAGTCCGATTCGTAGCTCAGGTAGCCATATCGATAGGCCAGATCGCCAAGACCGCCGGAGCCGATCGCGCCACCCATCGCGGTATAGCCGACCAGGGCGATGGCGGTGACCGTGATGCCGGCGGCAATACCGGCACGAGCCTCGGGCAGCAACACGTGTCGCACGATCTGCCAGGTGCTGGCGCCCATCGCCTGGGCCGCCTCGATCACGCCGTCCTGCACTTCGCGCAGCGCGGTTTCCACCAGCCGGGCGAAGAACGGGGCCGCACCGATCACCAGCGGCGGAATCGCGCCGCGGATGCCCAGCTTGGTGCCGACCAGGAAGTAGGTGACCGGCATCAGCACGATCATCAGGATGATGAACGGCACCGAGCGCAGCACGTTCACCACCAGCGCGGTGAGGCCGTACAGTTTCGGCATCGCGCGCAACTGGCCCTTGCCGGTGAGGTAGAGCAATACGCCCAGTGGCAGGCCGATCAACACAGTCAGCGCCAGCGAGCCGCCCAGCATCAGCAGGGTATCGATGCAGGCGCGGCCCAGTTCGCCCCAATCGTCGATGTTGGGAAACAGGGTGTGCAGCAGCGGGACGGCGGTCATGACAGGTTCTCCAGCGAAGCGACTTCCTCAATCTCGATGCCGGCGGTGCGGAGCGCGTCCAGCGCGGCGTCCACGTTGGTGCCATCCAGCGCCAGCGTGAGTTGCCCGTACGGCAATTCCTTGATGCGGTCGATGCGGCCGGCGAGGATGTTGAAGTCGACCCCGGTGTCGCGCATCACCCGGCTCAGGGTTGGGGTCCAGGTGGCCTCGCCGCGGAAGGACAGGCGCAGGATGCGGCCCGGCACGTGGGCGTAGGGCGCTTGCCTTGTACCGGCGGCTTCTTCCGGCAGCGCCTCCTCCACGAAGCGGCGCGTGGTGGGGTGGCGCGGATGCAGGAACACGTCGGCGACCGTCCCCGTTTCCACGACGTGTCCGGCATCCAGTACGGCCACGCGGTCGCAGACACGGCGCACCACGTCCATCTCGTGGGTGATCAGCACGATGGTCAGCTTCAGTTCGCGGTTGATCTCGGCCAGGAGTGCCAGCACGTCGCCGGTGGTCTGCGGGTCGAGCGCGCTGGTGGCCTCGTCGCAAAGCAGGATGGACGGCCGGTTGGCCAGCGCGCGGGCAATGCCGACGCGCTGTTTCTGGCCGCCGGAAAGCTGCGACGGATACTTGTCGGCATGCGCTTGCAGTCCCACCCGCGCCAGCAGTTCGTCGACGCGGGCGTGGATCGCTTTCGTATCACGCTCGCCGGCCAGGCGCAGCGGAAAGGCGATGTTGTCCGCCACGGTCTGCGAGCCGAGCAGGTTGAAGTGCTGGAAGATCATGCCGATGCGCCGCCGTTGTGCGCGCAGTGCCGGCTCGTCCAGCGAGGTCATGTCGATGTCGTCGATCAGCACGCGGCCGCCACTGGGACGCTCGAGCAGGTTGATCAGGCGCACCAGCGTGGATTTGCCTGCGCCGGAATGGCCGATGATGCCGAACACTTCACCGTCGGCGATCTCCAGATCAAGCGGTTGCAATGCGGGAACGTCCCGGCCGTCGACACGGTAGGACTTGTGGACATCGAGAAAGCGGATCACGGCGGTTCAGCGGTGGGGCGGGCGGGTATTCTAGGGGATGCGCGTCTTGGGCGTAGACTTCCATACGTCCATCCCGCCATTTTCCCCTTTGTGGAATCCATCGACATGACCAGCATCTACGATTTCAGCGCACGCGACATCGATGGCCAGGAACGCTCGCTGGCCGAATGGCAGGGCAAGACCCTGCTGATCGTCAACGTGGCCTCGAAATGCGGGTTCACCCCGCAGTACAAGGGGCTTGAGGCACTGTGGCGCGAGTATCGCGACCGCGATGTGGCGGTGCTGGGCTTTCCCTGCGACCAGTTCGGCCACCAGGAGCCGGGCGACGAGGCCGAAATCCGCAACTTCTGCAGCACCAGCTACGAGGTCAGCTTTCCGTTGTTCGCCAAGATCGAGGTGAATGGCGCGAACACCCACCCGCTCTACAAGTGGCTGAAGAGCGAAGGCAAGGGCATTCTCGGCAGCGAGGCGATCAAGTGGAACTTCACCAAGTTCCTGGTCGGCCCCGACGGCCAGGTGCGCAAGCGCTACGCCCCCACTGACACGCCGGAGAAGATTGCCAAAGAACTGCCGTTGGCCTGACCTCGGGCATATTGCCTGCGGGAGGCTGGCAGAGTGCCTTGTTGATCGCGATTCGGCTGTGCGCCTGATAAGCAGTTGACGTGGCAGCTGTGCGGTCAGGCAAGTTGGCGGGTTCGACTTCAGCCTCCGAGTTTGGCCAGCAACTCGGCGATGGCGTCGAGGTCGGCGCTGGTGCGCGGGGCGTCGGCGGGGTGTCGATAGTTGTTGAGCATGATGGCGAAGGCGAGGTGTTCGCCATCCGCGCTGGTGACGTAGCCGGCGAGGCAGTCGACGTAGGTCATGCTGCCGGTCTTGGCGTGCAGGTTGCCAGCGGCCGGGGTGTTGCGCATGCGCCACTGCAAGGTGCCGTCGATGCCGGCAATCGGCAGCGCGCTGCGCAACTGCGCGGCGTAGGGTTGGGCCGCAAGGTATTGCAGCAGGCGCACCAGTGCGGCGGGGGTGGTCAGGTCTTGTCGCGACATCCCGGTGCCTTCCTCCAGTAGTGCGGAGGAGGGGGCGATGCCGATGCGGCCGAGCAGTGCGTACAGCGCACGGATGCCCCAGTCCTCGCTGCTTTGGAAGCCGCTCGGGATGGGTGATGCGGGATCGGGCGATGCCATGGCTTCGGCGCGGGCCTTGACGCCGGCGATTTGCAGCAGGTTCTGCAGGTACAGGTTCTGCGAGCGCTTCAGGCCGCTGGTCAACACGTCGAGCAGCGGCGGCGACAGCACTTCGCCCAATGGCTGCGCGTGGGCAAGCAGGTAGGCGTCGTCCTGCGGCCAGTGCAGAGTGCGCACGCGGCCCTCCAGTTTCACGCCGTGGGCGGCGAGTGCGCGTTGCAGGCGCTGGCCGGCGAGCAGCGCCGGATCGGCTATCGCCAATCGGTAGCGTTGCGGCTTGGCGCCCACGGGGGTGCTGCCGAAGGCGTACAGGGTGGAGGCGCCCGGGGCGCGATAGAGGTTGATGTCCGGGGGCGTGCCGGCGGCGCTGGTGGTCAGGGTGTCGACGAGCGACGGCACCGCATCGCCGGGATCGACATCGAGTCGGGCCGGTTCGCCGGCATGCGCCGCCGGATGCACGGTCACCGCGACGATGTTCTCGTTAATGCTGAGTGCGGAAGTGGGTGCGCCATACCAGCTCTGCAGGTCGCTCGCCTCCCAGCCGGCGCCTTCGGCCGGGCCGGTGAAATAGCTGTCGTCGGCGATCAGGTCGCCATGCACGCGACGCACGCCATGCGCGGCCAGTTGTGCCGCCAGCTGATCGGCCCAGTCGGTGCTGCTGCCCGTGCCGAGGGTGGGGTCGCCCATGCCGTACAGGATCAGCGGGCCGTCCAGCCGTCCCTGTCGAACCGGTTTCGTGCCCAGCAGCCGGGTGGGAATGCGGTAGTCGGCGCCCAGCGTATCGAGCACCAGCGCGGCGGTGTACAGCTTGGCGGTGGAGGCAGGCAGCAGCAGGTGCTCGGCACGATGGGTGTACAGCGTCTGGCCGCTGTCCAGCGACACCACGGCGATGCCCCAGGTCGCGTGGGCGAAACGGGGCTGATGGATCAGCGCATCGATCCGGGCATCCAGTGTCGCGACAGCCGCAGGCGCGGTGGGCGGCACGGCGGCAGTTGGCGGGACGGCCACCGGCGCGGCGGCGACGGAAACGGCAAGGGCGGTGTACAGCAGCGGGGCGAGGGCAAAACGAGGCGTGCGCATGGCGGCCAGTATCGCCAATCCGGCCCCCCGCTGCAGGCCGTGCCATCGGCACATCTCTGTTAGGCTTGGACTTTCGTGCCGGATGAGCTCCGGCGAATTCACCGAACCGTGAGATTTTTCATGCAGATTGCCCAGAACACCGTTGCCGCTTTCCATTACACCCTGACCGACGACGCAGGTCAGGTCATCGACAGCTCCAATGGCCGCGAGCCGTTGACCTACATGCACGGCAAGGGCCAGATCGTGCCGGGTCTGGAGAAGCAGATGGAAGGCCGCAAGGCGGGTGACAAGTTCAATGCCGATGTGGCGCCGGCCGAAGGTTACGGCGAGCACCAGGCCGAGTTGATGCAGGAAGTGCCGCGCGAGGCGTTCCAGGGCGTGGAAGACATCCAGCCCGGCATGCAGTTCCAGGGCCAGGGCCCGCAAGGCGTGGTCAACGTCACCGTCACCAAGGTCGAGGACGGCAAGGTGCACATCGACGGCAATCACCCGCTGGCCGGCAAGACCCTGCATTTCGCCATCGAAGTGGCCGACGTGCGCGAGGCCACCAAGGAAGAGCTCGAGCACGGTCACGTGCACGGCGAAGGCGGTCACCAGCACTGATCGCATCCCGACGGTTCACCGTCGTACGATATCCGAAGGCCCGGAGCGCAAGCCCCGGGCCTTCGTCGTCAGAGCCATTTGCGATGTTGGGTCAGTACCAGTCGAGCAGCGAGATGCCCACGCCGAGGTAGGTGGCGTTGTGGTTGTAGTCGATCAGGCTTTCGCCGTAGCCCTTGAACAGTTCCATGTAGCCGCGCACGTTGCCGGCCACCGGGAAGCTCCAGGTGAAGCGGGCGGCGCCGTGGCTGCGACTGCCGCCGCGCAGCGAATGGCGCAGCATCAGGCCGAATTCCTGGCCGTGCCATTCATGTATCAACTGCATGTCGGCGCGGCCGATGTAGTCGCTGATGTCGGGGTTGTTGTCGTCCTGGCGCGACTCGGGAATGCGCCACCACGGACGGATCATCAGCGTCCATCCCGCGCGCTCGAAGCCGAAGTCGGCGATCACCCGGTTCCAGCTGCGCGACAGCGGATCGGAGCGGCCGTTGGACTGGTGGTCGACGCCGATGCCGAGCAGCCGGCCATCCCAGCCCAGCACGTGGTAATGGGTGTTGAACACCAGCATCGCTTCGGGCTCGTAATTGGTTTCGCGGAACGGACGCGAGAGCTTCGAGTTGTAGGCCTGCCAGCGCGAGGACTGGGTGTAGCCGATCCACAGGTCGCCGGCATCGCCGAACACGCCTTGCCAGACCTTGGTCTTCAGGCTGATCTGGAATTTCGCCTCGACGTTGTCGAGATCCTGCGGTGTCTGCACCGTGTTTACGGGATTGGGGCTGGTGGGGCGATCGTTCTGGTTGCTGGTGGCGAACACCGGCATCACGTAAACCGGCTGGTAGCCGCGGATATTGAAGGTGCCTAGTTTGCTCTCGGGCGAGAGCTCCCACCGGGTGTCCAGCAACGACAGCGGCGTGGCGACCTTCGTGGGAGCGGGCTCGATGCGGTGTTCGTGCGAAAAGATGCCGTGGCTGGCCATCGATGGAGGCGCCTCGGTGTTTTCGGCGTTGCGCTTTTCCGCGGCAGGCAGGTTTTCGCGGCCGGTGGCCTTGTCGTAGCAGGCCAGGCGCTGCGCATCGCTTTCGATGGCCGTGCAGGCACGGATGTCCATCGGATTCGGGTTTTGCGCATGGGCGGCCATGCTCAGCAGGCCGGCAATCGTGGCCGCAAGCACGGCGGTCGACTGTTTCATCAGGGAGGGCTCCTCAGGGCGCGGTCCGGGCGCGTGGGGGGCGGCCATTTTAGCGGGTGGGCGTGACGGGCAAGAAAACGCCGATCACAGGCAGCGCGTGATCGGCGTTGAAAAGGCCCCAGGCTGAGCCGGAATTTCCGGCGTGCCGTCAATGCATCTGTTTCACCCAGCGCTGGTATTCGGCCTTGCTGATCGAGCCGTTGCGGTTGCTGTCGGCGTATTCGAAATCGTTCGCCAGCGGCGGGTAGGCGGCGGCTTGTGCTTCCGTGATCGACTTCTTGCCGCCGGAAAGCGTGGCGAAGTCCGGAGCCGGGCCGGCATCCGGCACGGCGGCCGGCTGCGAGTTGATCGTCACCTGGCCCTTGGGCGAGTTGAACGTGGTGCTGGTGGTGTCGCTGGTCGGGGTCGACTGGGACTGATCCTGCGCCAGGGCACTACCGGCCAGCAGCAGACTGCCGGCGGCCAGGGGAATGAGGAAAGCGGTACGCAATTTCATTGTAGGTACTCCATGCCAATATGGGATACGGCGCTGGGTGCGAGAACCATGCAAGGTCTCCGGACTCAGCAGGTACGCTAACAAGCGTTCCGTCAACAAGGACTCAAGATGACGGCGGTAGTTTTGTGAAGATGGCGCGAACGTTGGGCAAACCTTCAGCTCCGGCCGGGGTGTTGTCGGTGAATCAGGCGCGCTGCCTGCAATTGGCTGCGCAGGGCTTGTTGCAGCCGCCGCGTCGCCGGGCAAAGCGCACCGACGTGCCGGCAATCGTCGAGCGCATGCGCTTGTTGCAGATCGACACCATCCACGTGGTCGCGCGCAGTCCGTACCTGGTGTTGCATGCGCGTCTGGGCGATTACCCGCCCGAATGGCTGGACGAGGCGCTTGAGCGCGGCCGTTTGGCCGAGTGCTGGGCGCATGAAGCGTGTTTCGTGCCGGCGTCGGATGTCGCCTTGCATCGCGCCTGGCGCGGGCAGCGCGATGGTCACTGGGCACATCGGCATGCTCGGCGCATGCGTGACGAACACGCCGCGGACATGGATGCGCTGCTCGCGCACATCCGCGCCAACGGCCCGGTGCGCGCGGCTGATTTCGAGCGCAGCGATCGCGGGGCTTCCGGCTGGTGGGAGTGGAAGCTGGAAAAGCGCTGGCTGGAAGCATGGTTTGCGTCGGGCGAGTTGATGGTGGCGCGGCGTGACCGGTTCCAGCGCGTCTACGATATGGCCGAGCGAGTGCTGGCCCGGCTAAACCCGCCACTGGATGCGGCGGACGCGGGCTTGTCGCACGAGGATTTGCGGCGGCGTTTCATCCTGGACAGCGTGCGGGCGCTGGGCGTGGCCCGGGCGCGCTGGATCGCGGATTACTACCGGCTGAAGCCGGGCGTGACGACGCGGGAACTGCAACCGTTGCTGGCCTCCGGCGAGTTGCTGGCGGTGGAGGTGGCGGGCTGGACGGAACCCGGCTACGTGCATGCCGATCATGCCGCGATGCTGGCGAAGGCATGTGCCGGACGCTTGCGTGCGACGCATACCGCCTTGCTGTCGCCGTTCGATCCGTTGGTCTGGGATCGTGCCCGTCTGCTTGCGATGTTCGATTTCGACTACCGCATCGAATGCTACGTGCCGGCCCCGAAACGTCGGTACGGCTATTACGTGCTGCCGATCCTGCATCGCGGTCGATTGGCCGGGCGGCTGGATGCCAAGGCGCATCGTGCCGAGGGCGTATTCGAGGTGAAGTCGCTATATCTGGAAGAAGGCGTGGAACCGGATTCCCGGTTGGTGGCAGATTTCGCCATGGCCATCACCCGCACTGCGCGCTGGCACGAAACGCCACAAGTGCGGCTGGGACGCTGCCGTCCGACAGCGCTGGCGCCGCTGTTGCGGGCGGCACTGTGGGACGCTGCCGAAACCGGATGATCATCTCGGGGCCGGCGCTCAGTGCGAGCTGCTGCTCGGCATTGGCAATGGCAATGGCGCATCGCAGGATTTGCCGTGCAGGGCCTCGTGCAGGCTTTGCTGCAGTGACTCGCAGCGGTTGGCCAGTTGCGGACGAATGTCCGGGTCCTGCGAATCGCGCAACAGGCTGTCGCGCATCGTCTCGTAGCGACTTTGCAGCTGGTCGGGGGCAAAGATGTTGGCCGCACGGTGACAGGCGATATAGGTGGACAGATAAGCGTCGCAAACCGGGATGCCGGTGCGTGACGGCAACGGGGTGGGGGCTGTTTCGGCCGCGGATGAAAGGTGGTGGACGTGGTGGTGCGTCCGGACGGGGGGCGAGGACGTCGGGCGAGCAGGTTGCTGGCTGCAGGCCGCCAGCAACAGGGCGCACCCGGCGCAGGCCGCCGTGGCAAAGCGCGGCACCGTGAAATGTTTCATGAGTGACTCCCGGGGCGTCCAGGAAGCGGGCGATGGCTTCACCCTAATCCGACCGGCGTAAAAGGAAGTTGAAATCGGCGGCTGGCGGTGGCCTGAATCAAGCGTGGCCCGGCGATGCGAGGGAGTCGCATTCGAAAAAAACTTCGGCTACGCTTTGAGTACTGTGTTTGCCGGGGTCACCAGAGTCATGTGACCCGATGCTGCTGATCGTGATCCGTTTCATCGCTCACCCTAGGGTTCCTTGCACACCAGTAAGCAGACGCCGCCGATGGCGGTCGTCGAGTCTATGTTTTTTCGTGAAAACCTTAGTGGAGTGTTTTATGTCTGATCGTCAGATCGGTACCGTCAAGTGGTTCAACGACGCCAAGGGCTTCGGCTTCATCAGCCGTGACAACGGCCCGGACGTCTTCGTGCATTTCCGCGCGATCACCGGCAACGGCTTCAAGAGCCTGCAGGAAGGCCAGCAGGTCAGCTTCAAGGTGGTGCAGGGCCAGAAGGGCCTGCAGGCCGACGAGGTGGCTGCAGTCTGATTGCCTCGCGGCGCTCGAACCAGCAAAGCCGGGCAGCGATGCCCGGCTTTTTTGTTTGCAGGCAATGACTTGGGGCCGGATTTTGGCTTGTGTGGCCTTTCAGCACTTGCATTTCAAAAATAAGTTATCCTCGGGCCACTGTGTCTGCTTGGTCACGTGCGTGCCCCGATGCGGTTTTGCGTTTCCGTGTCGCTCCACTCGATCCTCAGCATGCCCAGTAAGCCGTCGACCCGGGCGGGTCGACTGGTCTCAAGTCAGAGTTGAAACGGATCGGAGTGAGTGAGTCATGTCGGATCGTGAAGTTGGCACCGTCAAGTGGTTCAACGACGCCAAGGGCTTCGGCTTCATCAGCCGCGAGAACGGCCCGGACGTCTTCGTGCATTTCCGGGCCATTACCGGCACCGGGTTCAAAAGCCTGAAAGAAGGCCAGAAGGTCAGCTTCAAGGTGGTGCAGGGCCAGAAGGGCCTGCAGGCCGATGAAGTCGCGCCGGAGTGAACCGCATCGATGCACGACCGGAGAAGGCCGGCGCAAGCCGGCCTTTTTCGTGGACGGTTTTGTGTCGCGCGCGTCGATTCGCTAGCCTGCGGCCATGACCGCACTCCCTGTTTCGCCAGACACTCCGGCACTGGCCGAGCCCGATGCCGTGCCGGTGACCACCCGCGACGGCGCACGCTTCGAATTGCTGCTGCTCGCGCCGGCGTCATCGCCCCGGCATGTGCTGTACTGGCTGCCTGCACTCGGCGTGCCGGCGAAGCATTACCTGCCGCTGGCCACGGCGCTGGCGGCTGATGGCGTGGCTGTGGTGCTGCATGAGTGGCGCGGGATCGGCTCGAGTGATCGTCGCGCAGGTCGGCGCTGCGACTGGGGTTATCGCGAACTGCTGGAGGTCGATCTGCCGGCCGGCCTGGCGGCGGCGCGGTCGCGCTGGCCACAGGCCGTGTTCCACATCGGCGGGCACAGTCTGGGCGGGCAAGTGTCCTGCCTGTATGCGGCGCTGCATCCGACGGCCTTCGCCGGCATCGTGCTGGTGGCCAGTGGCGCACCTTATTGGCGACGTTTCCGGCGCGGTGCGGCGATCGGTTCCGCCTACGTGCTGGCGCCGTGGCTGGCCCGGTTGTGCGGTCATCTTCCCGGCCGCCGGATCGGTTTCGGCGGCAACGAAGCACGCGGCGTCATTGCCGACTGGGCGCGCAGCGGTCGCAGTGGACGTTATGCCGCGGCGGGCATGGCGGTGGATTTCGAGCAGCGACTGTCCGAGCTGCAGCAGCCGGTGATGGCCCTGCGCCTGCGCGACGACTGGTTCGGGCCGTCCGCTTCACTGGAATGGCTGCTCGGCAAGATGCCACGGTCCGCACATGAGGTCGGCGTGATCGAGCCGGCGGATCTCGCGGGCCACCCTGCCGATCACTTCACGTGGATGAAGACGCCGGCGGAAATTGCCGCCCGCATCGCGCATTGGGTCGATCGACGGAACACTGCGTTCGCCACGCCGGACCCACATTCATCTTGAAGCGGCGGCGGGATGCAGGCACTTCCAGATATCGCTCTCCACAAGGTCGTCTGATGCCCAAGCTCTTCGAACCCCTGTCGCAACGTAGCCTGACCCTGCGCAATCGCATCGCGGTGGCGCCGATGTGCCAGTACTCGGCCGTCGACGGCTTGCCGGATCACTGGCATCTGGTGCACCTGGGCAGTCGCGCGGTGGGTGGTGCGGCGGTCGTCATTGCCGAGGCTACCGCGGTGTCGGCCGAGGGCCGCATTTCGCCGCAGGACACCGGTATCTGGAATGACGCGCAGCTCGCCGCCTGGCGACCGATCGCCGATTTCATCGCGGCGCAGGGTGCCATCCCTGGCGTGCAACTGGCCCATGCCGGACGCAAGGCCAGCACCCAGCGCCCATGGGAAGGGCATGGCCCGGTGGCCGTGGCGAAGGGCGGCTGGACGGTGGTTGCGCCCTCGGCCGTGCCGTTCGATACCGGCTGGCATGTGCCGCATGCCCTGGACGAGGCCGGTATCCGTGCCGTGATCGCGGATTTCCGCGCGGCTGCGCAACGGGCGCTGGACGCGGGCTTTCAATTGATCGAACTGCATGGCGCGCATGGCTACCTGCTGCATCAATTCCTGTCGCCACTGAGCAATCGCCGGGCCGATGCCTATGGCGGCAGTTTCGACAACCGCACCCGCTTGCTGCGCGAAGTGGTGGTGGCGGTGCGTGAGGTATGGCCCGAGCATCTGCCGCTGTGGCTGCGCATTTCCGCCACCGATTGGGCGGAGGGCGGTTGGACCCCGGAGGAAAGCGTGGCTCTGGCACGCATGGTGAAGCCGTTGGGCGTGGATCTGGTCGATGTGTCCAGTGGTGGCCTCGTGCCGCACGTGACGATTCCGCTGGGCCCGGGTTACCAGGTGCCCTTTGCGGCGCAGGTGCGCCGCGAGGCTGGCGTCGCCACCAGTGCGGTGGGATTGATCACCGAGGCTGCGCAAGCCGAGGCCATTCTCGCCGAGGGTGCCGCGGACGTGATCTCGTTGGCGCGCGAGAGCCTGCGTGATCCGTATTTTCCGCGCCGCGCCGCCAGCGAGCTGGGTGCGCAGATCGCCGCGCCGGTGCAATATGGGCGGGCTTGGTAACACGCTTCCGTGTTGCCGATTCAAGGAGTGTCCCGATGAACGCCACGCCGCAACGCATCGACGGTCGCCTGCACGATCTCGGCGATGGCTTCACCGTACGTCGCCTGCTACCGGCGCTCGATGCACGCCACGTTGGCCCGTTCGTGTTCTACGACCACATGGGGCCGGTGGACCTCGCCCCCGGACGGGGCCTGGACGTGCGGCCGCATCCGCACATTGGCCTGGCTACGGTGACATGGTTGTTCGACGGCACGATTCGCCATCGCGACACGCTGGGCAGCCTGGCCGACATTCGTCCCGGCGCGGTGAACTGGATGACGGCCGGCCGCGGCATCGCCCATTCCGAGCGCACGCCGCCCGAGGCCCGTGCCAGTGGCCAGCGCATGCATGGCGTACAGGTGTGGGTGGCGTTGCCGAAGGCGGACGAGGACGTGCCACCGGAGTTTCATCACCACGAGGCCGATGCCTTGCCTCGCATCCGCTTGCCGGGTGCCGAATTGGTGCTGATCGCCGGTAATGCCTACGGACGTGCTTCACCGGTGAAGGTGTTCGCGCCGATGTTCTTCATCGAAGCGCGGCTCGAGGCCGGTGCCGTGCTGGAACTGCCGCACGAGCACGCGGAGCGCGGCGTGCATGTGGTCGATGGCGTGCTGGAGTGGGGCGGCGAGTCGCTGGCCCATGGCCAGATGGCGGTGCAGGCCGGACCGCCGGCACCACCGCTGCGTGCCCGTTCGGCCAGTCGGGTGATGCTGTTCGGTGGGGCACCGCTGGATGGCGAGCGTCACCTGTGGTGGAACTTTGTCGCCAGTACGCAGGCTCGGATCGAGCAGGCAAAGGACGACTGGCGCGAGCAGCGTTTCGGCAAGGTCGCCGGCGACGAGGATGAGTTCATCCCGTTGCCGGAGCGCTGAGCGGGAGGTGGCGCACATGGCCGGGTTCACCAGCTTTCGCGAGTTCTATCCGTTCTATCTTGGCGAACACCGCGACCGGCGCTGTCGCCGCATGCATTTCGCCGGCAGCACGCTGGTGCTGCTGATCGTGTTGCTGGCCTTGCTCAGCGGGCGGTTGGCATGGCTGTGGCTGCTGCCGGTGGTCGGCTACGGTTTCGCCTGGATCGGGCATTTCGCCTACGAGAAAAACCGCCCGGCCACGTTCCGCCATCCGCTGTACAGCCTGATGGGCGACTGGGTGATGTACTGGCAAATGTTACGCGGCAAGGTGCGGTTCTAGGAGCGCCTTGTCGTGCTGGCCGGGATGCTTAGCGGTACTGCTGGTGGCAGGTCTGGCAGGCCTTGCCGACCGGTTCCAGCACGGTGGCCAGCGCGGGGCAATCCGCCGGCGCGGCCAATACGGCGGCCTTCAGTGCGCTGCGCAGGTGGTTGGCATCGTCCACGAACGGCTGCGGCGCACCAGGGAAAGCTGCGGGAATATCGCTGGCGATCACCTGCATGTGCTGCAGCTGGTCCAGGCTCACGGCTGCTTCGCAGCGCTGCGACTTGAGCGCGCCCTTCAATTGGTGCATGTGATAACCCATGGTGGTCATCACGGCCTTGGGCATGGGATTGCGCTCACTCAGCGTGTTCATCACGGGAACCGTGCCAAGAATGCCGATGACCAAACCAAGCAGAATGAGAAGGGCTGCACGCATGTCGACGATCCGGGTGGCAATGAAGATTGCCGCCGAGGATACCGCAGCCTCGTGTCCTTGCCATGCGCGCGGTTGGTTAAACTGTCGGCCTTTCGGTGGCATCGTCGGGAACGACATGAAGTTTTGCAGGAAATCTCGCGCAACAGGTGCACGGTCATGAGCGAAGCGACTTATCCGGTCGAGCGCTTTGCCGGTGTCGAGCGCTTGTATGGCACGGGCAGCCTCGACCGGCTGGCGCAGGCGCACGTCTGCGTGGTCGGTGTCGGCGGCGTGGGTTCATGGGCGGCCGAGGCACTGGCGCGCAGCGGGGTGGGGCGACTCACCCTGATCGATGCCGACGATATCTGCGTATCCAACACCAACCGCCAATTGCATGCGCTGGACGGCGAGTACGGCAAGACCAAGGTCGGCGTGATGGCCACGCGGTTGCACGCGATCAACCCGGTGCTGCGGCTGGAGGCGATCGAACGCTTCCTGACCACGTCGACGCTGGACGAACTGCTCGACCGCGGCTACGACGTGGTGCTGGATGCCTGCGATGCCTTTCGCGTGAAGCTGGAGATGATCGCCTGGTGCCGCCGCCGCAAGTTGCCGATCGTCAGCGTGGGTTCGGCTGGTGGTCGCACCGACCCTACCCAGATCCGCGTGCGCGATCTGTCGCGCACCGAACACGACGCGATGTTCAGCCTGATCCGCAAGAAGCTCCGCACCGATTTCAACTTCCCGCGCAACCCGGACCGCTACTTCGGCGTATCGGCCGTCTATTCGCTGCAGAACGTGCAGTACCCGCAACCGGATGGCACCGTGTGCGGCAACCGCCCGCCGGGTGGCGATGCATTGAACCTGGCCTGCGGCGGCGGACTGGGCGCGGCGACACACGTCACCGGCGCGTTTGCGTTTGCGGCGGTGGGGAAGGTGATGGAGAAGTTGCTGCAAGCCTGAATCCTTCCCCCCTCCGGAGAGAAGAGCCTGGCCCGAATTTGATCCGGGGTGCCCGAAGAGCGGATGAGGGGTGGGTGCTCGCGATCAGGCGGGTTCGAAGCGCGCTTTACATGTCCTTGTGGGGCGATATGGCAAGCAGGCATCCCTGCGTCGCCGCCCGTTCGGCATCCATGCCTCACCTGGTAATCGCTGCGCGAGATGCGCTTCAACGCATCTCGCAAACGCAGCAATTACCAACCCATGTATTGCCCGCCGTTGATGGCCAGGTTGGCGCCGGTCATCCAGCCGGTTTCCTCGCCGGTGAGGAAAGCCACGGCATGGGCGATTTCCTCGGGCTTGCCGAGGCGGCCGATCGGAATCTGTGCCTCGATCTTGGCGCGCACGTCTTCCGGCACCGCCATCACCATGTCGGTGGCCACGTAGCCGGGCGAGACCGTGTTCACGGTGATGCCGAACTTTGCATTCTCCTGTGCCAGCGAGATGGTGAAGCCGTGCATGCCGGCCTTGGCGGCGGCGTAGTTGGCCTGGCCGTACTGGCCCTTCTGGCCGTTGATCGAGCTGATCTGCACGATGCGGCCCCACTTGCGCGCGCGCATGCCCTCGATTACCGGGCGGGTGACGTTGAAGCAGGCGTTGAGGTTGGTGTTCACCACCTCCGTCCACTGCTGGTAGCTCATCTTGTGGAAGGTGGTGTCGCGGGTGATGCCGGCGTTGTTGACCAGGATGTCGACGGGACCGCACTGCGACTCGATGGCGCGAACCATGGCCGCGCACGCTTCCGGGTCGGAGACATCACCTTGCACCATGCAGACCTCGATGCCTTCCCGTGCCATCTGCTGTCGCCATGTCTCGGCCTTGGCGGCATCGCGAAAGTTGGTGGCCACGCGATGTCCGTGCCCGGCAAGATAGCGCACGATCGCGGTGCCAATGCCGCCGGTGCCGCCTGTGACCAATGCCGTGCGCTGTGCCATCGCTGTTCTCCTGGGTTTCCGGGTTTTCGTGTCTGCATGTGTCGAATCGGGATTGGACGTCCGAAACGCGTCGGACGTCCGCTTCCATCATCGCGCGTCGCGGCGTGGTTTTGGAAACTTTCTTCGCATGGATGCGTTGCCTTTATGTGACATGGCGTCCTGCGCCGCGCGGCAAACGCGCGGGATCGAAGTGCGCCAGCGCGTGCGCGAGCAGTTCAGCCGGTTGTTCGGCGTCGCTCGCCGGGACCCCGAGGAAGCCCAGCGCACGTCGCAGTGCCGGCAGGGGCCGGGCTGCATCGACGGGACAGGCGCCGTCGGACTTGGACAGCTTGCTGCCTTGCGCGTCGAGCGCCAGCGGCAGGTGGCGGTAGCGCAGCGTGGGCAGGCCAAGCAGGCGCTGCAGCCAGATCTGCCGCGGCGTGGCATCGAGCAGGTCGTTGCCGCGGACGACTTCGGTGATGCCCTGGAAGGCATCGTCCACCACGCAGGCGAGCTGGTAGGCGTAGATGCCTTTGGCGCGGCGGATCACGAAATCGCCCACGTCTTCGCGCAGGTTCTGTCGGTACGCCCCCTGCACGGCATCCTCGAAGGCGACGTCGATATCCGGTGCGCGCAGGCGCCAGGCCGGCGGGCGATCCGTGGTCGGTGGAGTGACGCATCGGCCGTCGCGGTGCAGGCCATGCGTGGCGGCAAGGTCGCTGCGGCTGCACCAGCAGGGAAAGACGTGATCGTCCACCCGCAGCACCGCGAAAGCGGCGTCATAGGCGGCGCGGCGTTGCGACTGGTAAAGCACGGGCGCGTCCGCGCGCATGCCGAAGGCGTCCAGTGTGGCGAGGATGTTGGCGGCGGCTCCGGGCACTTCGCGCGGCGGGTCGAGATCCTCCATGCGCAGCAGCCATTGGCCGCCGGTGTGACGTGCGCACAACCAGCTGCCCACAGCGGCCACCAGCGAGCCGAAATGCAGTGGCCCGCTGGGTGATGGGGCGAAACGACCGCGGCAACTCATCGATTGCGGTGCTTCGCGTGAGCGATGACGTGGCGGGGCAAGCGTGTCCTCGTGTCTGGTCAGTCTGGCTGGTAGAGCGGATACAGGCTGGATTCCTCGCGGTTGATCCGCTGCTTGAACAGCGCCCCCACGGATTGGTAGTCCGCGGCGAACTCGGACTGCAGCGTGGCATCGAATGTTCCCGGAGACTGGTATTTCTTGACGAAGACGACGACGCCGCGTGCGATGGTGTTCATCTCGCGACGGAAGTCGCGCATCATCTCGGCATTGTGCGTGTCGCCGGCCAGGCTTTGTTCGAGATAAGTGTAGAAACGCACGTTCTCGGTAAGGATGTGTGCTTCCAGCCGGGTCTTGAAATTGACCAGCTCGGGGCGGATTTCGTCGTATCGTCCGTCTTGCATGAGCTTGCCGATGCGCTCGAACAGCGTGCCCAGCTCGGCGTGGTCATGCAGCAGCGAGTTGAGCAGGGCTGGATCGTAGCGGATGGTGCGCTGGGGCCCGCTCGCCTCGGCTGGCGCGGCGTGGGAGATGGTGTCCTTGGCGGCATCGTTTGAGCCGAACAGCTTGCCTAAAATTCCCACGGTGGCCCCCTTGTTTTGGCCCGGGTCCATCCCGTGACCGGTCATTACTGTACTGCGCATTTGTCTCCTTGCAACGGCTTGCGCGAAGACGCGGGCCGGGTGCAAATTATCGTGTTGTACCGGTGCGCCAGCGCCGTGATCGTATGGATTTGCGGGCGATTTCTCCCTCTTGAAATGGCCCCCGATCGCCCCGACTGATTTGCTGGCGCCCCGTCGCGCTCCCATTTCATCGACTGCCCGAGAGACAGCCGTGCGCCGCATAGCCCTGTTCGTTGCCACCAACCTTGCCGTTCTGCTCCTGCTGAGCATCATTTGCCACCTGTTCGGGGTGGATCAGATGGCTTCCGTCCAGGGCATTGGCGGCAGTACCGGGCTGCTGATCTTCGCGGCAGTGTTTGGCATGGGCGGCGCTTTCATTTCACTGGCCATGTCCAAATGGATGGCGAAGATGTCCACCGGTGCGAAGGTGATCGCGCAACCCGCGAACGAAACCGAGCGCTGGTTGCTGGATACCGTGCGTCATCACGCGCAGAACGCCGGCATCGGCATGCCCGAAGTGGCGATCTACGACGCCCCGGAAATGAACGCCTTCGCCACCGGTATGACGAAAAACAGCGCGTTGGTGGCGGTGAGCTCCGGCCTGCTGCAGCAGATGGACCGCGAGCAGGTTGCCGCGGTGCTCGGCCATGAGATCGGTCATGTGGCCAATGGCGACATGGTCACCATGACCCTGATCCAGGGCGTGCTGAATACGCTGGTGATCCTGGCAGCGCGCATCGTTGGCCGGATGGTGGACAGCTGGATGAGTGGCGGTCGCGACGACAACCGCGGTGGCGGCGGCATCGGCTATTTCGTGGTGGTGATGGTGCTGCAGGTGGTGTTCGGCCTGTTCGCCTCGATGATCGTGATGGCCTTCTCGCGCTGGCGCGAGTTCCATGCCGACGCCGCCGGCGCGAAACTGGCCGGACGCGGTGCGATGATTTCCGCCTTGCAGCGGCTGCAGGCCGATCACGGCGAGAACACGCTGCCGAAGACCCTGGCCGCCTTCGGCATTTCCGGCCCGCTGGCGCAGGGCTTCCAGCGTCTGTTCATGAGCCATCCGCCGCTGGATGAGCGCATCGCCGCGCTGCAAAGTGGTCGCTGAGCCGCCGCTTCTCACTCGCCTTTGCGTGTAGGGGAGGGTTGGGGCGGGGTGCTCTTGCCCCTATCTATGAAAGTCCAGGTTGAAAAGCGACCTCCCTCCCAACCTCCCCCTGCGTACAGGGGGAGGAGCTATTGTCCATAGTCATAGTCAACGTCAGTTCGGAATATCCACGCATGAACGCACCTGCCGAAACCCGCAAATTCGAAGCCGAAGTCGCCCAGGTTCTGCACCTGGTCACGCATTCGCTGTACTCGCACAAGGAAATCTTCCTGCGCGAGCTGATCTCCAACGCCTCCGACGCCTGCGACAAGCTGCGCTTCGAGTCGATCGCCAACCCAGCGTTGTCGGCCGGTGACAGCGAACTGCATATCGACGTCAGCTGGGATCCGGACGCGCGCACCGTCACCGTGCGGGACAACGGCATCGGCATGACCCGCGATGAAGTGGTGGCGAACATCGGCACCATTGCCAGCTCCGGCACCAAGCGCTTTCTGGAGGCGATGTCGGGCGAGCAGAAGGCCGACGCGCGCCTGATCGGCCAGTTCGGCGTGGGCTTCTATTCCGCCTTCGTGGTGGCCGACAGGGTCACCGTGATCACCCGTCGCGCCGATGCGCCGGAAGGCGAGGGCGTGAAGTGGGAAAGCGACGGCAAGGGCGAGTATTCGCTGGAGCAGATGGATCTGCCGCAGCGCGGTACTTCGGTGATCCTGCACCTGAAGGCCGACGAGGACGAGTTCCTCAAGCGCTGGCAGCTGCGTTCGCTGATCACCAAGTATTCCGATCACGTCGCCTTTCCGATCCGCATGCCGCAAGAGAAGGACGACAGGCCGACCGACGAATTCGAAACCATCAACGCCGCCTCGGCACTGTGGACCAAGCCCAAATCGGAGATTTCCGACGAGGATTACCAGAGCTTCTACAAGTCGCTCGGCCACGACTTCAACGACGCGCTGGCGTGGACACACAACCGCGTCGAAGGCAGCCAGAGCTTCACCACCTTGCTGTATCTGCCGTCGCAGCCGCCGTTCGACCTGATGATGGGTGGCCGCGACGAGCGCAAGGGCCTCAAGCTCTACATCAAGCGCGTCTTCATCATGGACGCCGCCGAAGAGCTGCTGCCGAGCTACCTGCGCTTCGTGCGAGGTGTGGTCGACGCCGACGACCTGCCGCTCAACGTCAGCCGCGAGATCCTGCAGCACAACCGCCAGCTCGATCGCATCAAGGCTGCCTGCGTCAAGCGCGTGCTCGACCTGATCGAGAAACTGGCGCGCGACGAACCCGAGAAATTCCACACCTTCTACAAGGCCTTCGGCAACACGCTCAAGGAAGGCATCAGCGAAGACGCCAACAACCGCGAACGCATCGCCAAGCTGCTGCGCTTCGCCAGCACCAAGGGCGAAGGCACCGCGCAGAACGTGTCGCTGGACGATTACATCGGCCGCATGGCCGTCGGCCAGGACGCGATCTGGTACATCACCGCCGACAGCTACGCCGCCGCCGCCGGCAGCCCGCAGCTGGAAGCGTTCAAGGCCAAGGACATCGAAGTGCTGCTGATGTCCGACCGCATCGACGAATGGATGATCGGCAGCCTCAGCGAGTACGACGGCAAGAAGCTCAAGAGCGTAGCCAAGGGCGACGTGCCGCTGGACGAAGCCGACAAGAAAAAGCAGGAAGAGGCAACCAAGGAAGCCGAGCCGCTGCTGAAGAAACTCAAGGAACTGCTCGGCGATCGCGTGGGGGACGTGAAGGTTTCGGCCCGCCTCACCGATTCACCGTCGTGCCTGGCGCTGAGCGACTACGAAATGGCACCGCACCTTGCCCGCCTGCTGCGCGAAGCCGGGCAGGACATGCCCGAGTCCAAGCCCACGCTGGAGATCAACCCCGCTCACGCGCTGGTCAAACGCGTGGAGACCGAGGCTGACGAAGCCAAGGCCAAGGATCTGGCCACGCTGCTGCTGGAGCAGGCAGAGATCTCCGCCGGTGCGCAGCTGCCGGATCCCGCCGCGTTCGTGCAGCGGATGAACCGGGTGTTGCTGGGGTAAGCCGCAGGGTCAATTGCCACGAACGTTGGTGCCGGCGTGCGTTTGCGGCC
Source organism: Rhodanobacter sp. FW021-MT20 (assembly GCF_041107475.1). NCBI lineage: Bacteria > Pseudomonadati > Pseudomonadota > Gammaproteobacteria > Lysobacterales > Rhodanobacteraceae > Rhodanobacter > Rhodanobacter sp. FW021-MT20. The sequence continues at coordinate 87,388 of NZ_JBGBPX010000005.1, forward strand.
AGAGCGGCGTATGGCATGCACTCCAGCGCTGCATGCCCAGCATGCAGCGCTGGGTCTTACATGGGCAGGGTGGGTGCAGGCATTTCCTGACCATGGATGCCAAGCACAGACAAGGTGCAGGCATCGAGATCGAGCCAGCACGCGACCACCATGCGATTGTCGATGCGCCGCGCCGGCCCGGCGCGATGGGCATGGACGCCGATACGGCGAAACAGGCGCTCCATGCTGAGAAACGTCACCGCAACCAGCCGGTGCGCGCCAAGCCGCAGCGCTTGGCGTACCACCAACGCCAACATTGGCCGGATGGCCCACTCCGGATCGTCACCTGACAGATGCGCGGCGAAGCGCGACAGCTCCCAAGTGCCTGCGTCCTCGGGTGGCAGCATGGGTTTGGCCAGCAGAAATGGGAACAGCTCCTTCAGCAGGTAGGGGCGCGTGGTGGGTAGTAACCGTGCACACCCGCAGATCGAGCCGCTGTTGTCGCGGGCGATGACATAGATGGTGTCGTTGCGATCGAACTGGTCGCGCTCCATGCAGCCATCCACGACGGGAAGTTCCCAGCCCAGTTGCTCGACGAAGACCCTATAGCGGTAGCGCGCGAGTGCGTCGTCGATCTCAGCGGGCAGGCGCCCGCCATCATGCATGGTCGCTTGCATCATTCCACCCCTGGCTTTCCATTGCAGAAGTGAGAACTACAGCGTCAGATCGAGACATTGATAACTGTCAGAATCGACAGGCATCAGCGGAGTCTGAGGGGGTGAGGCGTGACGTACTTTTTCTTGCAGTTCGAATCGATGGATGCCCGGGAGCGACGATCGCCACGAGTGCGAGCCGTGCTTGGCCTTCGGCCGGATGCAAGGAGTGGCTCTAGTTGAGGCACGAGCCGCGCGGGTGAAACGCGAGCGGGACGGCTGCGGCCACAATGCATTGCCAATCCAGCATGGCCAGCCCACGGTCAAGCGCCAAGGTCGTCCGCATCATGCCAAGGTCATGGCCATTGCAGTCGACGGCCATGACATTGCTGCGGATGTCGCCTCCTGCGAGCAGCAGCGTCCCTGCGGCGCTCTCCTGGTACCAGTCCCAGCCAACCGATATCTGGACAATGTCGTCAGCCACGCCACCAATCCAGCCGGTGCATAGCCACTCGGTGTAACCGGCGCTGAGTGCATTGATGGCCGTGCGCCACAGATTGTCTAGCAGTGCGGTGTCCAAGCCGGAAGAAAGGTGACGCAATGCCAGACGAGGAATTGCCAGCTCGGGGATGCGCACGTAACCGTCGGCTTGTGCATCCCGAAAGATGATGGGGGCGGACGTGTTCATCGAAGGACTATAACGATTTGTCGCGTGTGCGGACCTGCAGGCTTTGACAGCGCGATGGCAGGGAGGGGCGAATGGATCTTCATTGGCAGGATGTCTACCAACAGCTGGGCGCCGCACGCAACGAGCACGAGCTGTTTTTCAGCGTGGCCGGAATCGCGCGGGAGCTGGGTTTCGACTATTGCTGCTATGGGGTGCGTGTCCCTTATCCTGTGCACAAACCAAGGACGGCCATCTTCGACACGTACCCCGCTGGCTGGATGGATCACTATCGGGACAGTGGCTACCTGGACGTGGATCCGGTCGTGCAGGCCGGCTTGCTCAGCAATGAGCTCGTGGTCTGGCCGCAAACGATGCGCGGCGAAGCGCATCGGCTGTGGGCAGACGCCTGCGAATACGGCATCCGGACGGGGGTGGCGTGCTCCAGCTGGGGGCAGCATGGCGTGTTCGGCTTGTTGTCGCTGGCGCGCCCTCACGGCGCGCTTGCCTCGTCGGAGATCGACGAAGTGTCACGGTCAGTACATTGGCTGGGCAACTTGACCCACATGCTGATGAGCCAGTTTCTGGTGCCCGACATGACGGCGGCAGGCGAGGTGACGTTGACGCAACGCGAGCACGAAGTGCTGATCTGGACCGCCGAAGGCAAGACAGCCTACGAGATCGGCCGGATCCTCGGTATCGCCGAGCGCACGGTCAACTTCCATATCAGTAATGTGATGATGAAGCTTGGAGTGGTCAACAAATTGCAGGCGGTGGTGAAGGCCATCATGACCGGCCTGCTGCAGCCCTTGCGCTGAGCTGGCGATGTTCGCCACCTGACAGGATTGGCAGGTGGAAGCGGGGACCCCGGGTGCGATTCTTCGTGTCGACATGCTTGGGCATGTCTTTCGGCAATTTCCGTCACGAACGCACAAGGGGATTCACCATGGCAATGAAGATCATGTTGGAATCGAGCGCGCAGCAGATCAACGTACTGGTCGTGATCGACACGGAGTACGTCAAGACCAACTATCCGAACCCCAGCAAAGACCCCAGTCATCCCACTGGAATCAATCACAACAGTCAGTTCATGATCTGCACCGGTTCACGCGGCATCGTCAGTGGGCAAGGGTCCGCCGACCTCAATTTCCGCGCCAACCCGGGTGATCTGGTGGCCTTCACCGGCGTGTCGATCTACGACAATTCCGATGATGCGGTGATCGTCTATGGCATCCAGTACTGGAAGGGAGATCAGGTGTTCAACCAGTTCGTGCCGAACCTGGTAACCCGCAACGGCGCGGTGATGCCTGATGCGAACTCCGAAAACGGCTTGCCGGCGCTGCAGACGAAGATCGATTTTTCCAGCTTCGACTCGAAGGTGCGCAACGGAGGCACGGAAAACTTCTATGTCGTCTTCGCGCTGTACACGCTTTCCGACAACGGCGAGAACCAGGAAGTCTTCGGCTACTACTACTGGGATCCCACCATCACCGTGTCATGAGCGCTTTATAGGGCCAGGGTGTTGGCTGCCATGGCCTTGATGCCGCAATTTCGTGAAAACCAGTCAGCGAGGGCGCGCAGTCATGCGCTCCCTCGCTGTGTCGTGCGTGAGCGCCGCATGATACGGGGTACCGCGGCACCGCTTGCATCGATAGCCGGACACGATGGTTCGCGGCCTGACCTTGATGCCGATCCGCGATGCATCGGATTCACGTGATGACCTGATTGGCGGCGAAGCTCAGCAAAAAAAGGCCATTCGCGCTGAACGCGGCTTGCGTTGACCAGCGCACGCGGAGAGTAGCCATGGTTGGCTACGACTTTGAGGAGCGAGGAAGTCGAAGCGATCACGGGCGATCACCCTTCGACTCCGGCCTATGGGCCTACGCTCAGGGCGAACGGTGAGATATCGGCTGAACGTTGTCGCCGATCAGGTGTGAAGGGCGGGCACGTGACGTGGACCTCTGGTGTTCGCGTGCGACGGCGCATACGGCCACGTCGTCAGTTGGTTGACCTGCACGTGCCCTCACCAGTCAACCGCACGCGCGTGTCTGCGCGAAAGCTGCCTGTCCCTGTCGTGCGACAGCGGTATGAATTGATGTTGTCCTCACCGTTGGCTTTTGTGCGGGGAGCTCACGGCTGCCTCTTGTGTGCCAAGTATGATAAAAAAATATCATTGACACAGTAATGTTAATGAGATATCAAAGTGCCCCAGGGTTGTCCATGTGATTCCATGGGGAGAGCGTCATGCAATTTCAGCAGTATCCGCAGAAGCGACATGGCCTCAGTCTGGCGATAGCCATCGCCTTGCTTGGGTCCTTCAGTGCAGTGGCGCAGCCGTCCATGCCTGATGGTGGTGATCCCGCGGCAGGAGCCGCCGTTGGTGGCGCAGCCGTGCAAGGCCAGGTGCCCGTGGCGGACGTCGGGGCATAACATGCACAGCAGGCGCAGTCCTCGACCAGCAGCACCGCGCCGATCGATCTGGCGACGATCGTGGTCACCGCGAACAAGCGCAGCGAGCTGCTGCAGAACGTGCCGATGGCGGTGTCGGTGGTTTCCGGTGACGACCTTCGTCGCGAAGGCGCCAACAGCTTTGCCGACTACGCCACCCAGATCCCCGGTCTCAACCTGATCTCCACCGCGGCGGGGCAGACCCAGCTGGTATTGCGCGGCATTACGTCAGGTAGCGGGCAGGCCAATGCCAGCGTCAGTACCTATATCGACGATGCGCCGTACGGTTCGAGCACGGTGTACGCCATCGGCGGTTTGCTGACGCCGGATATCGATCCGGCGGATATCGAGCGCATCGAAGTTTTGCGCGGTCCGCAGGGCACGCTGTACGGCGCGAACTCGCTGGGTGGACTGGTGAAGTTCGTCACCACACCGCCGGACGCCACTCGCGCTTACGGCCGCGTGACGGTCGGCTATGACAGTGTCAGCGGTGGTGGCAGCGGCCTCACCGAGCGCGCCATGTTCAACGTTCCCTTGATCGAGGACAAGCTCGCGCTGCGCGTGAATGCCTATCATCGCGACGATCCCGGCTACATCGACAACGTGGCCACCGGCAAGTCCGAGGTCAATGAGGACACGGTCAGCGGTGGCCGTGCGCAAGTGCTGTGGACGCCGAACGACAAGGTCTCGGTGCGCTTCTCGGCGCTGGCGCAGAACCTCAGTGGTGATGGCCTGGCCAATGCCGGCGTGGAAGTGGATCCGACCACGCTCAAGCCCATCTATGGTTACCAGCAGCAGAGCCGCGCCGCGGGTACCGGCCTGTTCAAGGTCAAATATCGTCTCTATGACCTTTCGATCAATGCGGACCTCGGTTGGGCCACGCTGGTGTCTTCGAGCAGTTACGGCACGCAGCGGGTCAATCAGGACCAGGACGTCACCATGGCGTACGGTCCGATGCTCAACCCCGCTTTCGGTCTGGCCAATGGCGGGTATTCGATCAGCGATCCCATCACGTTGGGGAAATTCACCCAGGAACTTCGACTGCAATCGTCGACGGAGCAAACCCTGGCGTGGCGCGCGGGCGTGTTCTACACGCGCGAAAACACCACGAATCACCAGACCATCAATGTCTTCGACGCAACCACCGGGGCGCTGATCGATCTGCCCAGCCTGGCCGAGATTTCCATCGGTCCCGGCATCTTCAAGGAGTGGGCGGGTTATGCCGATGTGACCTGGCATGCCACGTCGCAGTTGAGCGTCCTGGTGGGTGCCCGCTATACCCATGACAGCACCACTTATACGCAAACCGGCAGCGGTCTGTTGACCGGGCCCAGCCAGTTCACCAGTCGCAGCACGGATACGCCCACCACCTTCCTGGTCAATCCCAGTTTCAAGTTCAACGACAACCTGATGGCATACGTGCGCGTGGCATCGGGTTTCCGTCCCGGTGGCGCGAATGTGGGCGTGCCGCCCGGGCTGGGCGCGCCGGCAACATTCAAGCCGGACAAGCTGACCAGCTACGAGCTCGGTTTCAAATCCACCTTGCTGGATCGCAGCATGGTCTTCGATGCCGACGTGTTCTACATCGACTGGAGCCAGATCCAGCTTGCGTCCACCGCGGGCAATTTCAGCTTCCTCGGCAATGGCGGCAAGGCCAAGAGTCAGGGTGTGGAAGCCAACTGGAAGTACGAGCCCATGCGCGGACTGGTGCTGTCGGCCAACGCCAGCTGGACCGATGCGACGTTGACGCAGGACACGCCGCCGGGCTTGTACGGCTACAACGGTGATCGCCTGCCGTGGGTGCCGAAATGGAATGCCAACGCGGGCGTGGATTACAACTTCCCGCTGGGCGGTGGCTGGTCGGGGTTCGTCGGCGGCAGCTATCGCTACGTGGGCGCGCGCATGACGGATTTCCTGTCCGAGCCGGGCCCGCGCTTCACGGTGCCGTCCTATCACGGTGTCGATCTGCACGCCGGAGTCTATGTCGGCAACTGGACGATCCGGGGGTACGTCAAGAATCTGACCAATGCCCGCGGCATCACCTCGCTGTCTTCCGAAACCGAGGATCCGCGCGGAAGTCCGTTTGCCGCGTCCTATGTGCCGCCACGCACCGTCGGCGTGACCGTCGGCCTGGACTTCTGACTATGACTCATCGGAGTAAGCGCTTCATGAATCGCTATGTGAAATGCCTTGCGTCGCTGGTCGCCACTTGCATCACTGGTCTGGCGATGGCGCAGGTGCCGCCGCCGATGCAGCCGGCATCGACGACTCCTGCGGCCGTACCCGCATCTGCATCGGCGGCGGTCGATTCCACCGCGAATGCCAGTGGCCAACTCCACGCGCTGACTGGCGCGGACCTGTCGAACTTCTTCGACGGGTTGGTGCCGTTTGCATTGCGGCGGGGCGACGTGGCCGGCGGCGTGATTTCGGTGGTGAAAGACGGCAAGGTGCTCTTCGCCAAGGGCTATGGCTACAACAACCTGAAGCAACGGACGGTGCCGTCTCCTGCGGACACGCTGTTCCGCATCGGCTCGACGTCCAAGTTGTTTACATGGACGGCGGTGATGCAGCTGGTGCAGGCGGGCAAGCTGAATCTGGACAGCGACGTCAACGACTATCTCGACTTCAAGATTCCGCCGTTCCAGGGCAAGCCAATCACGTTGCGCAACCTGTTGACGCAAAGCCCCGGCTTTGAAGATACCGCGCGCAATCTCATCGCCACCGACGGCAAGCCGGTCAACCTTGAGCATTACCTGAAAACGCATCTGCCGGCACGGATTTTTCCGCCGGGCCATGTGGTGGCGTATTCCAATTACGGCTGCGGTCTGGCCGGCTATATCGTGCAGCGGGTGTCCGGGCAGAGCTTCGACGATTACGTCGAGCAGCACCTCTTCAAGCCGCTGGACATGCAGCACTCCACCTTCCGGCAACCGCTGCCGGTACAGTTCGAGCCGCTGATGGCCGCCAGTTACGACAAAGCCTCCGACGGCAAGTTGCAGCCCTTCGAGATCGTCGACCCGGCCCCGGCCGGTGCGATGAGCTCGACGGCGCTGGACATGGCGCATTTCATGATCGCCCAGCTGCAAGGCGGCAGTTACGACGGCAACTCGATCCTGTCGCCGGCCACGACCACCTTGATGCACACGCCGCAACGTACCGATGCGCCGGGGATGAATGGCTACGCCCTGGGTTTCTACCAGGAAAACCGCAACGGCCAGACCATCATCGGCCATGCCGGCGATACGGACTATTTCCATACCGATCTGCATCTGATGCTGGATGCCGACGTCGGCGTGTTCATGTCGTTCAACAGTGCCGGCAACGAGGGTGGTGCCGAGGTGATTCGCGCGGGGATCTTCAACGCGTTCCTCGACCGCTATTTCCCGGTCGCGACGCCGCAGCTGCCCACCGCTGCGACAGCCAAGGCCGATGCCGCGCGAGTGGCGGGCTGGTATCTGTCCAGTCGCCGCAACGATAGTGCGCTGCGCATGCTCTACGCCCTGACCCAGACTCAGGTGTCGGCCTTGCCCGACGGCACGATCCAGAGCGCAGCGTTCATGAATCCCTCCGGTGCACCGATGCATTGGCGCGAGGTGGGGCCGCTGAAATATCAGCAGGTGGATGGTCCCTACCATCTGGATTTCGTGGCGGCGGCCAATGGCGACATTCGTTACTGGGTCACCGACTCATTGCCGCCGGTGATGGTGTTCCAGACGATGACGGGCCTGCGCACGCTGGGCAGCATCGAACTCCTGGGCACGTTGTCCCTGTTGTTCCTGCTGGCCACCTTGCTGAGCTGGCTGTGCGGCTGGCTGGTGCGTCGTCACTACGGCCGGCGGCTGGAGTTGAATGTGCGCCAGCGCCGTTTCCGCCTGTGGTCACGACTGGGGGTGGTGGCGTTGTTTGTCACGCTGCTCGGTTGGCTGCTCCTGATGGTGAGCATGGCCAGCGACCAGAGCCTCTTGTTGCAAGGCGGTGTGACATCCTGGCTGTACCTGCTTTACGCCTTGGGCGTGCTGGCCTTGCTGGGCGTGGTGCTTGTGGTGATCCACATGGTGCACAGCTGGATGACGCCACGTCGCGGTCGCTGGGTGCTGGTGGGCGAGACCCTGCTGGCGCTGGCGGCGATCTATCTGGCGTGGCTGATCCTGGCGCTCAGGATGATCAGCTTCAACGTCCACTACTGACTTCATTCGCGCGGCGGCGGATCCGCGTCGCCGCGCATTTCATCCAGGAAGCAAGCATGAATATCCATGTTGGCGGGCGGTTGCGCCTGCGAGCGACACCCAAGAGCTGGGCGATCGAGGCACCGTTTCACATCACCGGCTACACCTTCAACGCGTTCGATGCAGTGATCGTCGAGCTGACGGATGAACAAGGGCATACAGGGCGCGCGGAAGCGCAGGGCGTCTATTACCACCAGGACACATCCGCTTCGATGGTGGCGCAGGTCGAAGCGTTGCGCGCACGGGTCGAAGCCGGCATCACGCGGGAGGAGTTGCAGGCGCTGTTGCCGGCCGGCGGCGCGCGCAACGCGTTGGACTGCGCCTTGTGGGATCTCGAAGCCAAGCGTGCCGACAAGCCGGTCTGGCAGCTTGCCGGACTGGATGCGCCGAAGCCGTTGCTGACCACCTATACGCTGAGTGCGGAGGAGCCGGAGGTGATGGCAAGTCGCGCGGGTGCCTACGCGCAGGCCCGGGCGATCAAGCTCAAGCTGACCGACGATGATCGCAATGCCGAACGCGTGCTGGCCGTGCGCAAGGCGCGTCCGGACGTGTGGCTGATGGTCGACGCCAACCAGGGTTTCACGCGCGAGTCATTTGCACGCCTGCTGCCGACGCTGGTGGATGCGCGTGTGGATGTCGTCGAGCAACCGTTCCCGGTGGGCAACGAAGCGTGGCTGGATGGCCTGGAACGCCCGATCCGCATCGCGGCGGACGAAAGCGTGCAGGATCGCAGTGACCTGGCCAGGTTGGTCGGTCGCGTCGACGTCATCAACATCAAGCTGGACAAGTGCGGCGGCCTCACCGAAGGATTGGCCCTGGCCGAGGAAGCACGCAAGCTGGGCTTCGAATTGATGGTCGGCAACATGGGTGGTTCGTCGCTGGCGATGGGACCCGCTTTCGTGGTGGGCCAGTTGTGCGACGTGGTGGATCTTGACGGGCCGCTTGGCCTGCTGGCCGATCACGTTCCGTCGGTGGTGTACGAGGGCGGTACCATCTGGTGCCCCGACGCGCTATGGGGCGGCCCGCTGGCGGTGCCGGCATCGTGAGCGTGTGCAATCAGCAAGGAGACCTGTCGGCGTGATGTCCAGCATGGCGGCCCCATCCATCGAGAAAAACTGGTTCGGTCACCCGCGTGGCCTGACCGTGCTGTTCCTCACCGAAATGTGGGAGATGTTCTCCTTCTTCGGCATGCGCGCGATCCTGGTCTATTACATGACCATGCATCTGGACATGGAGCAGGAGTACGCCTCGCTGGTCTATGGCGCATACGCGGCCTTTGTCTATTTCACTCCGGTGTTTGGCGGCATGCTCGCCGATCGCTGGCTGGGCAAGAGCCGCGCCGTGGTCATCGGCGGTTCGATGATGGCGCTCGGCCATTTCATGATGTCGTCGGAAGCCTTGTTCTATCCGGCGTTGTGCATGATTGCGCTGGGCAACGGGCTGTTCCTGCCCAGCCTGGCCAGCCAGATCGAAGGGCTGTATCGCGACGGCGACGTGCGCAGCAAGAGCGCGTACAACATCTATTACGTGGGCATCAATCTGGGCGGGTTTCTGGCGCCGCTGGTGTGCGGCACGCTGGGCGAGGCGTTTGGCTGGCACTGGGGTTTTGCGGCCGCCGGCATCGGCATGTTGCTGTCGTTGGTGATCTATCTGTGCGGCCGTCGCTATCTGCCGCCGGAGCCGGCGCGCGGTGTCGAAGCGCGCGCGGCACGACCACCGATGGACCGGGCCGCGCGTGACCGTTTCGCCTTGCTGATCGGCATCGCCGCCATCGTGGTGATCTTCCGCGGCGCCTATGAGCAGAATGGCAACACCATTGCGTTGTGGGCCGACACCGGCATCGACCGGCAACTGACCGCAAGCTGGTCGATTCCGATGACCTGGTTCCAGTCGATCAACTCCTTGGCCGTGTTCATCTTCACGCCCGTGCTGGTGGCGCGCTGGGCGCGGCTGGCGAAGCGTGGCGTGGATACGCCGCTGCTGGCGCGCATGGCATTCGGCGCAACGATTGTCGGTGCGTCGTACGTGGCCCTGGGCCTGGTGGCAGCGTGGAGCGAGGCGCATGGCACGCGTGCGAGCTGGGTGTGGCTGTTCGTCTGGTTCGTGGTGTTCACCATCGGCGAGCTGTACATCCTGCCGGTCGGGCTGGCGCTGTTCGGGCGCATGGCCCCGGAAGGCTTCCGTGCCACCAGCATTGCCACGTGGTTCTTCGCCGGTTTCTTCGGCAACCTGCTGGCCGGCGGGCTGGGTACGCTGTGGAGCCAGATGAACCACGGCCTGTTCTTCGTGCTGATCGGTGCGGTCTCCGGGCTGTCCGCCGTGCTTTTGTATATGCTCAGTCGGCGCCATCGCGGCGTGGGACAACAGGGAGAGGTCGGCGGCACTGCGGTGCTGGCCCGATGAGCGCGCACTGATGATCAAAGACCTGCAGAAAAATCTGAAAGACCACTGGGACAGCTTCACCACGTCCGAGCAGAAAATTGCCACCTACCTGTTGCAGAACCCCGGTGGCATCCCGTTCGAAACCGCCTCGTCGCTGGGCCAGCGCGTGGGCGTGAGCGCGATGACGGTGGGGCGCTTCCTGCGCAACCTCGGCTATGCCGGGCTGAATGAACTGAAGGAAGAGTTGCGCGGCGACGCACCGTGGCTGCAGCTGTACCAGAACCCGGACGTGGCGGGCGATCCGGCCACGATGTCCGAAAGCCTGAAAGCCGAAATCCGCGGCATCACCACGGCGCATGCGCTGACCCGCACGGCAGAGTGGAAGGGGGTGGTCAAGCTGCTGGTGGAGGCCGACCGCGTTTCGGTGGCCAGTTTTCATCAGGGGCGCTTCCTCGGGCTGGGTTTGGCCAGTCTGATGCAGAGCGTCAAACCGCGTACCCGTTTCGACGAAGGCCTGGATGGCGCCTATACCGACCTGCTGCTGGATTCCAGCGGAAAAAGCTGTGTGCTGCTGATCGATTTCCGGCGCTATTCGCGGCACTTCCGCATTCTGGCCGAGGAATGCGTGGCGCGCGGCATCCCGCTGGCCATCATCACCGACAGCCAGTGTTACTGGGCGCGCCAGCTCACCGACAAGGTGCTGATGCTGCCGGCCGAGATGGAGCGGCCGTGGCACAACTTCACTGCTGCCATGAGCCTGCTCAGCCTGCTGATCGGCGCGGTCACGCGCGCGCAGGGCGACATGTTCGATCGCATCGGCGACATCACCCAGTTGCGCCAGAAACTGGTGGGTTATGTCGAGGCGCCGCCTGTCATCGACCGGAATGCAAAAGCTGCCACGAAGGCAACTCGGTCCACCGCAAAGAAAAGCGGTAGCAGCTCACGCAAACGCAACGGCAAACCGGGGGCCTGACGGCTGCGGGCAGGCCTGCAATGGCCATGCGCTGAAGTCAGGCTTGTGTCATCCCGGCGAAGGCCTGGATCCAATGGCTTGTGTCACTGGGCCAGAGGCACTGGATGACCAGACATTCGTCTGTTGTAAAGCGCTTCCAGCTTGACCAGCCCTTCGGTTGTTGAGAGCCGCTGGAATGACGAGCAGGAAAATGGCCTGACTCCCGGCGCATTGCCGGCGACGGGAGGCGCGTGGATAACGCCATCGAAGAGGTGCACTGATGATCCATCGATTCCGCAAAAATGGCGTGCCGCAAGCCGGAGCCATTCGCTGGCACACCACGCTCGTGCTCGCGCTGATCATGCTGGTGTCCGCAGGTATGGGGGAGGCGGCACCGGCTCACTCATCCTTGGCCCCAACCGTGTCGGCACCTGCGCTGGATGCGTTCGCCCACAAGGACATGCAGACCTTCGGCACCCTGGGCATGGCGGCGGTGATCGTCGATGGCGACAAGACCACCACCTATGCCTGGGGTGTGCGCAAGTTGGGTACCAGTGCCAAGGTGGATGCGCACACCATCTTCCCGATCGGCTCCAACACCAAGGCCTTCACGACGGCGGCACTTGCGATTCTGGTCGATGAAGGCAAGTTGCACTGGAATGACCGCGTCGCCGACAAGCTGCCGGGGTTCCGCATGTACGACGCCTACGCGTCCAGCGAGATGACCGTCACCGACCTGCTCGTGCATCGCAGCGGGCTGGGTCTGGGCGAGGGCGATCTGATGATGTTCCCCACCTCCAATCGCACCCGCGCGGAGCTGGTGCACGACATTCGCTACCTGAAACCCAAGTATTCGTTCCGCAGCGGCTACGACTACGACAACGTGCTATACGTCGTGGCCGGGCAATTGGTCCAGGCCGTTTCCGGCCAGCGCTGGGAAGACTTCGTGCAGCAGCACATCCTCGATCCGCTGCAAATGCACGACACGCGGACCAGCATCGATGCACATACCGCCGATCAGGTGGCGCTGCATGCCAAGAACACCACGTCGGTACGTGGCGTTGGCAAACAGGCCGTGCTGACCACGGTGATGACGGGCGATGTGTTCGCGCCGGCCGGTGCGCTGCAAGTCAGCGCAGTGGACATGGGCCGCTGGCTGCAGCTGCAACTGGATCGCGGAAAAATGACCGATGGCAAACGGCTGTTCAGTGCGGCGTCGGCGAAGATGCTATGGACGCCGCAGACATTGATTCCGATTTCACCGTTGCCAGCCGAGGTTGCGCTGGCGCAGCCGCAATTCGATGCCTATGCGTTGGGTCTCGAAGTGCAGGATTATCGCGGCCACAAGATCATCACCCATCTCGGCGGCGTGCTGGGCGGCGTGTCGGCGGTGGTGATCATTCCGGACCGGCATGCAGCGTTTGCCATCATGCTCAACTCCGAGGACGTCGGTGCCTTGTTCGCGATGCGCGAGCATCTGCTGGATACCTTGCTGGGCCTGCCTTCGCCGGACTGGATTGCCGGCTACAAGCAGATGTTCGACGGCATCCACGCCAGCGCCATCGCCGCACTGCACAACCGGGGCGCGACCACGCACCCGGAGCGCGGGCCGTCGTTGCCGTTGTCCGGTTATGCCGGCGTCTATCGCGATCCGTGGTACGGCGCCGCCACGATCAGTCAGGACAAGAGTCGGCATGGCGCGCTGGACATCAGCTTCGATCGTTCGCCGGGGTTGCACGGCACGCTGGAGCACGTGCAGTACGACACCTTCCGCACGCACTGGGCGATGCCCGATGTCGAGGATGCCTACGTCACCTTTGCGCTCAATCCCGATGGCAGCATCGATCGGATGACGATGAAGGCCGTTTCGCCGCTGGCCGATTTCAGCTGGGATTACCAGGATCTTCGCTTCGTTCCGGTAACGAAGCATTAGCTATTACGGACGGCTCGTGATGCCGGACTTCCACTGCGTGTTGCCTGGCGCGCACGTGAACTGATGCACGGGCGTGCGCTGCGCGTTCAATCGGGTTGGCGGGTTTTTGATGCATCATGGGCGCGCTGCCGCGTGGTGCGGCAAGGACGGCGAGCTGGGCGTGGCATGAGTTCGATCGAACTGGTTTTGGCGATGTTGCTGGCGGTGGTGGCCAGCGGCTATCTGGTGCGGGTACTGCCGTTCTCGCTGCCGCTGCCCTTGGTGCAGATTGCGCTGGGCGCGGTGATTTCCGGGGTGCTCAAGCATGGCGTGACGCTGGACCCGGACGTGTTCTTCCTGCTGTTCCTGCCGCCGCTGCTGTTTCTTGACGGCTGGCGCATTCCCAAGAATGGCCTGTTGCGTGACCGCGCGGTGATCCTGGAACTGGCGCTGGGGCTGGTGGTGTTCACGGTGCTGGGGGCCGGGCTGTTGATCCATTGGCTGATCCCGAGCATGCCGCTGGCGGTGGCCTTTGCGCTGGCGGCGATCGTGTCGCCGACCGATCCGGTGGCGGTGTCGTCGATCGCGGCGCGCGTGCCGATTCCCACCCGGCTGATGCACATTCTGGAGGGCGAGTCGTTGCTCAACGATGCGTCCGGCCTGGTGTGCTTCCGCTTTGCGGTAGCCGCGGTGGTGACCGGCAGTTTTTCGTTGCTGTCCGCGTCGCTGACGTTCCTGTGGGTCGCCTTGATCGGGCTGGCGGTCGGCGTGCTGTTCACCTTGCTGGTGAGCTATGTGCAGCAGCGGTTGTCGCGCCGGTTCGGGCAGGAAAGCGGTTCGTCGATCCTGATCAGTTTGCTGATCCCGTTCGGGGCTTATCTGCTGGCCGAGAAGCTGCAGGCCTCGGGCATCCTGGCGGCGGTGGCGGCCGGCATCACCATGAGTTACGTGGAACTCAACGGCAAGGTGCTGGCGAGCACGCGGGTCCAGCGTTCGGCGGTATGGGCGACGATCCAGTTCGCGCTGAACGGCATCGTGTTCATGCTGCTGGGCGAGCAATTGCCGGGCATTCTGCAAGGCGCGGTGCGCTCGGTGGAACAGAGCGGTCGGGCCAATCCGTGGTGGCTGCTGGTGTACGTGCTGGCGATCAACGTGGGGCTGGCCGTGCTGCGCTACGTGTGGGTGCAGGTGTCATTGCGGATGAGCCTGTGGCATGCGCGCCGTCGCGGCGAGGTGCGCCCGAAACCGCCCTGGCGGCTGGTGGTGGCCACCTCGCTGGCCGGCGTGCGTGGCGCGATCACGCTGGCCGGCGTGCTGACCCTGCCGCTGGTGCTGGGCGACGGTTCGGCGTTTCCCGCGCGCGATCTGGCGATCTTCCTCGCCACGGCGGTGATCCTGATTTCGCTGGTCACCGCCAGCGTGGGTTTGCCGATCCTGCTCAAGGGGCTGGAGATGCCGCCGGAGACGATGGCGGAGCAGGAAGAAAGCCTGGCTCGCCAGCAGGCCGCCACCAAGGCCATCGCCGCCGTCGAGAAGGCGCAGCAGGCCTTGCTGAAAGAAGCGCCCGCGACCGATGCGGATATCTACACGCACGCGGCGACGCGGGTCATCGCGCTATACAAGCGGCATCTGGACAGCACCGGCGAGGAAGGTGTCGACCCGGTGCAACTGCGCAAGTCGGATGCCGCCGAGCGCACGCTGCGCCTGGCCGGTCTGCAGGCCGAGCGCAACGAGATCTTCCACATGGCGCGGCATCTGCGGATTTCCGATGAGATGTCACGCAAGCTGGTGCGCGAAATCGACCTGGCCGAATCGCGCTACCGCTGAGCCTCGCCGGGGCGCAAGCCCGGGCTTTCCGGCGCAGGGTCCTGCGTGCCGGCTGCGCGCTGCCATTCGCGCAGGCCGATGATCGCCAGCACCACGAAGCCGGCATACAGCACCGAGGTGATCAGCAGGTGCTTGTAGACGTATTCGCCGACATAGATCACGTCGACCACGATCCACAGCCACCATGCGGCGGTGTGGCGGCGGTCCTGCCACCACTGGGCGACCAGGCTGAAGGCGGTCAGCGCCGAATCGAGCCAGGGCAGGGTGGCGTCGGTCCATGCGTGCATCGCATAGCCCAGACACAACGCGCCGAGCGTGCCGATGCCCAGGTTGACCAGCGCGCGGGCGCGCGGCAGCGGCGTCACCCGGACCCGGCCATCCTGTCCCAGGTTCTGCTGCCAGCGGTACCAGCCGTAGGCGATGAAAATCGCGAACGCCAGCTGCAACAGCGTGTCCGAATACAGCCTGGCATCGAGAAAGACCCAGCCGTAGATCAGGCAGGCGGCGAAGCCGACCGGCCAGCTCAGCATGCGGCGCCGGGTGGTCAGCCAGACGCCCCAGACGCTGAGGATGGCGGCGATCAGTTCGACCCAGGTCATTTCAAAGAGCCATGGTCAGCGACAGCCGAGCCAGTCGCGGCGCACCGGGGAACAGGTAGCTGTCGCCGCCGGAACTGCCGGTGTCGCGCCAGTAGAACCGGTTGAACACGTTGTCCATGCTCAGCCGCCAGGTCAGCGCGTGATCGTGCCACTGCGTGGCGTAGCGCAGGCCGGCGTCGAACACGTTATAGGCACTCACGCGCACGCGGCCGTCCGGCGTGGCCACGTTGGGCGACGCGTAGCGCCAGCCGCCGAGCAGGCTGAGCTTGGGCAGGAAGGGCAGACGGTAATCGGCGTGCAGCACGGCGCGGAAGTGCGGCACATTGGCCACCTGATGGCCTTCGTAGGCCGGCGTGCCGGTGTTCTGCGCCTCGGCGCGAATGAAGCTGGCGCTGGCGGTGACATGCAGGTTGTCGCTCACGCGGCCCTGCGCGCCCAGTTCCAGCCCGGTGTGCACTTCCTCGCCGTGCTGCACGAAGGTGAAGCCGGCGGCGGAGTTGTCCGGTTGCGCGAACTGGTAGGGCTGGCGGATGCGGTAGATCGCGCCGGTCAGGTCGAACGCATCGCTCATGGCGTACTTCACCCCGGCCTCGATCTGGCGCGACAGGCGCGGCGCCAGCATGTCGCCATTGTTGCTGGTCCAGTACGGCGCTTCCTCGCCCAGCGACAGGCCTTCGCTGTAGCTGAGATAGGCGGTAAGCGGCGCGGTGGGTTGCCACAGCACGGCGGCTTGCGGCAGTGCCTTGCTCATCACGGTGTCGCGTTCCAGCACGCCGCTGCTGTCCCAGGCGCGTTCGTGCAAGCGCACGAAGCGGTCGCCGGCAATCACCTGCCAGTGATCGCCCAGATGGATGCGATCCAGCGCGAATACCGAGTGTTGCCAGCTGGTGAGCCGGCGCCGCGAGGCACCCGGCTGGTTGGGCGAGGGCGGGAAATACGGCGGGTCGACATCGGCGATGTTGGCGGTGCCGACGTAGTCGTAGACCTCCACGCGACGATCGATGGTGCGGCGGAACGCGCTGGTGCCGATGCTGATGTCGTGGCTCACGCTGCCGGTGTCGAAGTGGCCTTGCAACGTGGCGCGTGCTTCGTCGCTGACGCGGGTGTCGTCGGGGCTGCGGTAGTCGTAGACGTCGTAGTCGCCGTTTGGCGCGAAGAAATTGCCGGGTGTGGCGCCGCTGGCGCAATCGGGTGAATAGAAACAACCGTAGGCAAAGGCCACGTTGTCGTTGATCACGCTGCGGCTGTGCCCGGCGGCAAGGCGCAGCACCCAGGCGTCGTCAAAGGCGTAGTTGAAGCGCGCGCTGGTATTGGACGTATGCACGCTCACCGGCTGTTGCCACGGCTCGAAACCAAGCATGCGGGAGGTGCTGGCGTGCGGGGGAATCACGCTGCCGCCGAGCAGCTGGTAGCCGGAGACCGAGCGCTGCGCGCTGGCCTGGTCGTCGCTGTCCAGTTCCAGCGTGGCCTTGGGTGTGATGTGCCAGTCGGCGGCGATGGAATAGAAGTTGCGGCGACCATCGGCGTGCTGCACGTAGGAGTGCGTGTCTTCCCATACCAGATTCGCGCGAAGACCGAAGTCGGGCGTGAGCCAGCCGCCAAGATCCAGCGCGCCGTAACGCGACCCGTGCGAGTCGGTCCCAAGGGTGACGGTGCGCACGTTGGCGGCGCGCTTGCTCACGTAGTTCACCACGCCGCCGGGCTCCATCACGCCCGCCTGCAGGCCGGCCAGACCCTTGAGCACTTCCACCTGCTGCTTGTCTTCCAGCGCGATTTCCTGCTCGCCGGTGACGGTGAGGTTGTTGAAGCGGAAACCGGTAGCCGGGTCCAGCGGATAGCCGCGGATGCTGATGTCCTGGTAGTAGCCGACGGGGGCGTAGTTGTCGCCCAGCGAGGCATCCTCGCGCGCCAGCTCGCTCAGCGTGCGGATCTGGCGGTTCTCGATCTGCCGGCGGCCGATCACCGTGACCGAAGCCGGCGTGTCGTGCAGCGAGGCGTTGCCGTAGGCATCGATGGCGGTGCCGTGGCGATCGTTGTGGGTACTGGCCTTGACCTGCACCGGCGCGAGGTCGGTGGTCTGTGGCGTGGTGGCAGTGTCGGCCGCCTGTGCGGCAGGGCACAGTGCGGTGAGCAGGGCGAGCAGCAGGGGTGTGCGGGAAAAATTCATCGTCGTCGTCGTTGGGGATGTGACGAAGCGACGGCGAGCCGCGCGTCCGGCAAGGATCGCACGACTCGAATCAAGCTCCCTACGCCGGTGCAAACCGGATCAGGTTCCAAGGGACTCTCTCAGCCCGGCGTTCGCCGGGCACCCCCGCTTCAAGACGCGTATTGAACCACGGATGGCCATGCCGTGTCCGGCCCATGCCTGCGGGCAGGCCTCATCGGTAGGAGCGCACCCTGTGCGCGAATGCTCTTGGGCAGTTCCGCCAAAAGCTTTTCGCGCACTGGGTGCGCTCCTACAGTGCAAGCTCCTGATCTATGGGGGAATCACGTGCCGCGCAGCGCGTCCAGCAATGCCTGCCCCGGGCGCGTGCGAAACCATGCGGCGTGGCCGCGCAGGAAGGTATCCCAGGCCACGTCGGCATGTTCTTTCGAACGGGTGATGGCGTGGAAGTACTCCACTTCCGACAGTGCGAAATCCACATGCACCAGTGGTAGCAGGTCGGCGAGCAGGCCGAGGTCGGCGTCATCCAGTGGCCGGTGTTCGCGATAACCGGCGATCAGTGCGCGGGCGGTGTCGGGATGGGCGGCGTGGCCGTCATCCAGTGCCAGCCAGGCGATGGCGTTGCGTTCGATCGCGGTGGCCAGATCGAACAGCGCGAAGCTGCGCGCAGCCAGCCCGAAGTCGAGCACGTCGGTGATGCGGGCGTGCGGGCTGGCGTCGCTCCAGCACAGGTTGGAGACATGCCAGTCGCCATGCGTCCACAGCAAAGGCTGTTGGGCCAGGCGCGGTTGGGCGATGCTGTGGAAGGGCGCGAGAGTTTCCGCCAGCTCGCTGCGCCAGTCTCGCGTGCGCAGATAACCGGCCAGACCCGGGCGTTCGGGCAGTTGCGCTTCCAGCGTCGCCACCGGGTCGGTCGCTTCGATCAGTTCGCTGCGAGCCACCAGGATATGGGTATCGCGCTGGGGCGCGGCGTAGTCCGCAGCGGCGTCGTGCAGGCGCGCCAGCATGGCGCCAGCCGCATGGGCGTGGTCAAGGTCGCGCAACGGCGTCCAGGAGATGGTTTCGCGATAGACATCGACGCCGCTGGCCGGTGCATGCACTTCGTAGGTCCAGTCGCCGAGCGCACTGGCGGTGCCACCCTCGACATCAGCCAGTACGGCGGGGACCGGGATGCCCCTGCTGCGCAGATGGGCCATGAACGCATGCTCTTCGCCCAGCGTGGCGACGGTGCGTACCGAGTGATGGTGACGCTTGACGAACACGCGGCCGCCGGCCGTGTCCACCAGTGCGGCGGCGGAAAGCGGACGCGGGCTATGCCAGCGGATCGTGCGGGGACTGCGCAGATCCGGGTAACGATCCAGCACGCTGGCCAGTTCGACGCTGGTGAGCGGTGGCCAGTCGGGCGGCACTTCGTCGGCGGCGAGGCCGTGCACGCGGTGGTCGGGATCGGTCATGCGGGGCAGGTTTCGCACAGGGGGGGGCGTCAATTATCCCCGAAGCGCCGCCTGCGTCGGGTGCCGGCGTGGCCGCCCGTGGCACCATGCGACTTGGGTCGAGATGACGCTGGCCACCCGCATCGCGTCTAATGGCCGCATGACATCCACGTTTCCGGCGCGCCGATGAGCGCCCTCGTCCTGCTCTTCGTCTGTCTTGTGCTCGGCATGCTGGTGGCGCGTTTCGCGCGGCCGCCGAGTGGGATGGTGCATGGGCTCAACTGGTGGGTGATCAATATCGCGTTGCCGGCGCTGGTGCTGGAGCTGATTCCGAAGGTGAAGCCCGACCCGCAGCTGTGGTTCCTGGTGGTGGCGATGTGGCTGGTGTTCGCCGGGGGCTGGCTGGTGTTCGCGCTGGTCGGGCGCTGGCGAGGCTGGTCGCGCCAGCGTATCGGGGCGCTGGTGCTGGTGTGCGGGCTGGGCAACACCTCGTTCATGGGTTACCCGATGGCGCAGGCGTTGCATGGCAAGGCGGGTCTGTCGCTGGCAGTGGTGGCTGATCAGCTCGGCTGCTTTCCGTTGCTGGCGTCGGTGGGCATCGTGGTGGCTTGCCTGTATGCCGGGCGTTCGCCGCAGCCGCGCGTGATCGTGCGACGCATCCTGACTTTTCCGGCGTTCATCGCGCTGATCCTGGGCATCGTGGTCGGTGTGCTGGGTGGCTGGCCGGCGTGGCTGGATGGGGTATTCGCGCCCATCGGCGAAACACTGACCCCGCTGGCGTTGTTCTCGGTAGGCCTGCAGTTCCGCTTCCATCCCGACGGCGGCCAATGGGGGGCGATGGGCTGGGGACTGGGCTGGAAGCTGCTGGCTGCGCCGCTGCTTTGCTGGGTGGTGGGCGCGGTGGCTGGCGTGGGCGGGCTGGTGCTGACCATCGGCGTGCTGCAGGCGGCGATGGCGCCGATGGTGTCCGCGGCGATCCTCGCCGATGAATACGATCTGGAACCCGCGCTGGCCAACACCGTGCTGGGCGCGGGCATCGTGCTGTCCTTGCTGACGGTGCCGTTGGGCAATCTGTGGTTGCCGGCGGGATAACGGGGTCAGGGGGTCAGAGTCAGTTTTCCAATTCTTCGGGTTTTCACCAAGCGTCACAGAAAACTGACTCTGACCCCCACGCACAAAAGGAGACTTGCAACATGCCACCGATGAACCCGCCCAACGATTCCGGCGTGGCCGACGTTCGCGTCGATATCTGGCTGTGGGCGGCGCGCTTTTTCAAGACCCGCAACCTGGCCAAGCAGGCGATCGTGGGGGGACACATCGACCTCAATGACGGCGGCTGCAAACCGGCGAAGACGCTGCACGTGGGCGACCGTTTGCAGATTGCCCGGGGCGAGGAGCGGCTGGATGTCGAGGTGCTGGCGTTGTCCGATCGTCGTGGCCCGGCCAGCGTGGCGCAGGGGCTTTATCGCGAAACCGAAAGCAGTCGCCTGGCACGTGAAGCGGCCATCGCGACGCGTCGGATGACCGGCACCGGCGCACCGGCAAAGCGTCCCGACAAGCAGGCGCGACGCCAATTGCGGCAGTTGAAGGGCGCTGGTTGAGCAGTGCATCGCAGATTTGCGTGGCGTAGTGCCGGAACATCGACACCAGAGCCGGGTGGCGCTTCATGCCATGCCAGCACGGACGATGTGCATTACCCGAGGATTGCGCCATGACCGGAATCGGCTTCTTCAAGCGCCTGCTTGGCCATTCTGCCGCCAACGAACAGCACGACGAATCCACGCGACAGGGTGCGCTGGGTAGTCGCATGCTGGTGGTCGACGATTCGCCCACCATTTGCGCCGTGCTTGGCCGCATGCTGGAACGGGATGGTTATGCGGTGCAGAAGGCCGTCGATGGCGAAAGTGCGCTGGAACTGGCGCGCGAAGTCCAGCCGGACCTGATCTTCCTCGACATCGTGTTGCCGGGCATCAACGGCTTCGCGGTGTTGCGCGCGCTGCGCCATGATCCGCGCACGGCACAGATCCCGATCGTGATGATCAGCGGCAACCAGCAGGCCACCGAGCAGTTCTACGTGCAGCGCTTCGGTGCCGACGATTTCATCAAAAAGCCTTTCGGTCGCGTCGAAGTGGGTGCGTGCATCCACAAGCTGGTCCGCGCCGGGCGTCTTGCCGGGCGTGCTGCAGTGCCGGTGGCCTTGTCGGTGGACGCCGATGCCGTTCCGTTGAAGCAGGCGCCGAGCCTGCAGGCCTGAGTATCCGCATTCGTTCGCTTGAAGCACGGCCCGGCATCCGGGCCTATTCGTCGTCGGCGCCATCCAGGTAGATCGGCAGATCCGGATTGCGCCGGAAGGTGAAGATCAGGCTGGTTTCGATGTGCGCCACTTCCGCGCGCGTGGTGAAAGCATCCAGTGCGAAGTCGCGCAGATGGTCGCTGTCGTGCACGGCGACGTGCACCAGATAATCGTTGGCGCCGGCCACGTGGTAGAAACCCAGCACTTCGCGCAGGGTGAGCAGATAGGCGTGGAAGGCATCGAGGTCGCCACGCGCATGCCGGGCGAGTCGCACGCTGATCATCGCCTGCAAGCCGATGCCCACGGCCTTCGGCTGGATCTCCGCATGAAAGCCCTGGATCGCGCCGTCCTCGCGCAGTCGTCGCACGCGCTCCAGCGCGGTGGATGGCGCCACGCCGATGCGTTCGGCCAGGGTCTTGTTCGGTAGCCGAGCGTTCTTTCGCAGCTCGCGCAAAATGGCGAAGTCGATTCGGTCGAGACGCATGATCCGGGCCTTTTTCGAAATAATGTTTGGTCTTGTGCTTTTGCTTCTGGTGATGATTCTAGTATCGAGGCAATTCTACGAATGGATCTGCCGCTATGCGCGAGTCTACCCAATCGCACCCGGATACGTTGGGCGTCCACGCCGGTCGCGAGGATTTCGCCGAACTGGGCGTGCATGCGCCGCCGCTGGATCTGTCCACCACCTACCCGGTGCGTGATCTCGACGTCGGCACGGCCAGCTTCGATGCGTTGGTGGGCGGCGAGGCGAAGGCCGCCAATCCGATCTATGCGCGCCTGCACAATCCGACGGTGGCCCGTTTCGAGGATGCACTGGCCACGCTGGAAGGCACCAGCGATGCGGTGGCTTTCGGTTCGGGCATGGCGGCGATGTCGGCCTGCCTGCTCGCCGCCGGTCAGCGCGGCAAGCACGTGCTGGGAGTGCGTCCGCTGTACGGCACCAGCGATCACCTGATGAATTCGGGACTGCTCGGCATCAAGACGCACTGGGTGGAACCGGGCGAGATCGCTGCGGCGATCAATGACGACACCGCGCTGGTGGTGATCGAGACGCCGGCCAACCCCACGCTCGATCTGATCGATATCGCCGCCGTGGTCAAAGCGGCGCACGGCGTGCCGGTGCTGGTCGACTCCACGTTTGCCACGCCGGTGCTGCAGCAGCCGGCAGCGCTCGGCGCAACGCTGGTGCTGCACAGCGCAACCAAGTTCATTGGCGGCCACGGCGACGTGATCGCCGGCGTAGTCGCGTGCAATGCCGAATGGGCCAGTGCCTTGCGCCAGGTGCGCGCGGCCACCGGTGGCCTGCTGCACCCGCTGGGCGCCTACCTGTTGCATCGCGGTCTGCAAACCCTGGGCCTGCGGGTGCGCCAGGCCCAGGCAAACGCGCAATACGTGGCCGAACGACTGGTCAGGCACCCGGCCGTGGCCAAGGTTTGCTATCCGGGGCTGGGCACGGTGGCCAATGCGCACCTGGTCGGCACGCAGATGCGCGGGCCGGGCAGCCTGCTGGCGTTCGAAATGCACGGTGGCCATGCCGCCGCCGCTGCGGTGATGTCGGCCGTGCGTCTGGCCACGCCGGCGGTAAGCCTGGGGTCGGTCGACACGCTGATCCAGCATCCGGCCGGACTCACCCATCGCGTGGTCGATGCCGAGACACAGCGGCGCCATGGCATCACGCCGGGTTTGCTGCGCCTGTCCGTGGGCATTGAGTACGCCGACGACATCTGGGCCGATCTGGAGCAGGCGCTGGACGCAGCGCGCCAGGCCGAGGCCGCCTGATGCACTGAATCGTTTTTTGCGCGGGGCGTTGGGTGGCGCAGGGACGAAGCGCCACTACAGGTTGGGGAGGCGATGATGCCGGGGAAAGGAGCCGTCGACCTGTCTCGACGGAGGGCACGGATTGCCGGCAGGGAAGCCGATAAAGGCCGGCGTCGGGAGGCGCCGGCCTTTATTCGTTCAACGACGGGTTTTCAGCCCAACGACTTGAGTCGGTAGAGCGTTTCCAATGCCTCGCGCGGCGACAGCGTGTCCGGATCAACCTCTTCCAGCATGCGCTCCGCGGCCGAGGGTGCCGACGGGGCAAACAGGCCGAGTTGTGGCGAGGCCTCGGTGCCCGGCACGGGTGCGTTGGCCTGCTGGTGCATGCCGCGCTCCAGTTCGGCCAGCGTGCGGCGCGCATCGGCGATGACGGCCTTCGGCAGCCCGGCCAGCGCGGCCACCTGCAGGCCGAAACTCTGGTTGGCCGGACCGTCCTTCACGGCGTGCATGAACACCAGTTGTTCGCCGTATTCCACCGCGTCGAGATGCACGTTGGCGATGGCCGGGAGTTCGGCGGCCAGCTCGGTCAGCTCGAAATAATGGGTGGCGAACAGCGTATAGGCGCGGCAGTGGCGCGCCAGATGCACGGCGGCCGCGCGTGCCAGCGACAGGCCGTCGTAGGTACTGGTGCCGCGGCCGACTTCGTCCATCAGCACCAGGCTCTGCTCGGTGGCATTGTGCAGGATGTTCGCCGTCTCGCTCATTTCCACCATGAAGGTGGACTGGCCGCGCGAGAGGTCGTCGCCCGCGCCGATGCGGGTGAAGATGCGATCGATCGGGCCGATCGCCGCGCGGGTTGCCGGCACGTAGCTGCCGATATGCGCGAGCAGCACGATCAACGCGTTCTGGCGCATGTAGGTGCTTTTGCCGCCCATGTTCGGGCCGGTGATGACCAGCATGCGGCGGTCGTCGCCGAGCATCAGGTCATTCGGCTCGAACGGTTCGTCGCGGACTTTCTCGACTACCGGATGACGACCGCGTTCGATCGCGATGCCGGGAGCGTCGGTGAGTTCCGGCATGCTCCAATCCAAGGCCTCGGCACGCTCGGCCAGGGTGGCCAGCACGTCCAGTTCGGCGATGGCGGAAGCGGCCTGCTTCAACGGTTCGAGCTTTTCGATGAGGAGGTCGAGCAGGGCTTCGTACAACGCTCGCTCGCGCATCAGCGAGCGCTCCTTCGCCGACAGCACCTTGTCTTCGAACTGCTTGAGTTCCTCGGTGATGTAGCGCTCGGCATTCTTGGTGGTCTGCCGGCGCGTGTAGTGCGTGGGCACCTTGTCCGAGTGTGCCTTGCCGATCTCGATGTAGTAGCCGTGCACACGGTTGTAGCCGACCTTCAGCGCGCTGATGCCGCTGCTGGCTTTCTCGCGTTCCTCCAACTCCACCAGGTATTGGTCAGCGTGGGTGGAAAGGCGGCGCAGTTCGTCCAGCTCGGCATCGTAGCCGTCGGCGATCACGCCACCATCGCGCTGCAAGGCCGGCGGCTGTTCGATCACCGCGCTGGCGAGCAGCGCCGCGGTTTCCGCGTGGTCGCCAATGCGCTCGACCAAGGTGTGCAGCAGGGGGCTGTCCAGATCCTTGATGTGTCCTCGCAACTCCGGCGCAGCCAGCAGGCCGTCGCGCAGCGTGGACAGGTCGCGCGGCCGCGCCGAGCGCAGTGCCACGCGAGCCAGAATGCGTTCCAGGTCGCCCACGCCGCGCAACTGGTCGCGCAAGGGCTCGTAACGACGGCTGTCGATCAATGCGCCGATGGCCTGGTGGCGACCGCGCAGCACGTCGCGCGAACGCAATGGACGGTTCAGCCAACGCCGCAGTGCGCGTGCGCCCATCGGCGTCACCGTCTCGTCGAGTACGCCGAGCAAGGTGTGTTCGGTGCGTCCGCTGGGATGGGTGTCCAGTTCCAGGTTGCGGCGCGTGGCGGCGTCCAGTGCGATGGTTTCGCTGGCCGCTTCCACCGCCATGCCGGACAGGTGTGGCAGCGCGCTCTTCTGCGTTTCCTCGACATAACCGAGCAGGCAGCCGGCAGCGGCAACGGCCAGTGACAGGCCCTCCACGCCGAAACCGCCCAGATCGCGGGTGCCGAAGAAACGGTTGAGTTCGCGCTTGGCCGCATCGGCATCGAAATGCCACGGCGGACGCTTGCGCAGGCCGGGCAGGGCGCTGACCAGTTTCGGCCACGCCACGTTTTCGTCCACCAGCGTCTCGGCTGGCTGCAGGCGCGCCAGTTCCGCGGCCAGGGCTTCGGCATTGGGTACTTCGCTGAGCAGGAAGCGGCCGCTGGAAAGATCGACCCAGGCCAGTCCGTAATCGCCACGTGCGCCGGCAGACATCGCCAGCAGCAGGTTGTCGCGGCGGTCTTCCAGCAGCGCGGCATCGGTCACCGTACCGGGCGTGACGATGCGCACCACCTTGCGCTCGACGATGCCCTTGGCCAGCGCCGGGTCGCCGATCTGCTCGCAAATCGCCACCGACTCGCCCAGCCGCACCAGCCGGGCCAGGTAATTCTCCACCGCGTGGTGGGGCACGCCGGCCATCGGGATCGGCTGGCCCGCCGACTGCCCGCGCTGGGTCAGGGTAATGTCCAGCAATCGCGCCGCCTTGCGGGCGTCGTCGTAGAACAACTCGTAGAAATCGCCCATGCGGAAGAACAGCAGCACGTCCGGATGGGCGGCTTTGGCCGTGAGGAACTGGCGCATCAACGGGGTGTGCTGGGAAAGATCGTCTTGGCTCATGAATGGTGCGACGGCGAGGTGCTCGAAAGGGGTGGAACAGGGTGTCCGCTACGGGTTAACGTGCCGGCTTCAAGATCGGGAGTCTCGCATGGAGTCGTTGTCCGTTCCTACCGATGCCGAGCTGACCGGGCTCGCGCGGCTTGCCGCCGACGAGGTGCAGCGGCAGAAGCTGATGCTGGTGACGGCCGAGTCCTGCACCGGTGGCTGGATTGCCAAGGTGCTGACGGACCTGGCGGGCAGTTCGGCCTGGTTCGATGCCGGCGTGGTGACCTACAGCTACGAGGCCAAGGAGTCGTTGCTGGGCGTCAATCCGCGCACGCTGGAACACGATGGCGCGGTCAGCGAGGAAACTGCGCTGGAAATGGTCTCCGGCGCCCTGGCGCGCTTCGGCGCGGGCGTGGCGGTGGCGGTCACCGGTATTGCCGGGCCATCCGGCGGCACCGCCGAAAAGCCCGTGGGCACGGTGTGGATCGGCTGGAAGCGGCGTGGTGGCTACGCCCATGCCCGGCTGTACCAGTTCGCGGGTGATCGCGAGGCGGTACGCCGACAAACCGTGGCGGCGGCGCTCATCGGCCTTCGGAAAACGCTGACAGAGTGACGCGGCCGCTGCCGCCGGACCCTGGCGCCCGATGTGGGATAATCGGGCGGTACAGATCGCAGCCCGTGAGACGACAGCCGGGCATCATGCTTCCCATCACCACCCAACCGGAATCAAAGACGATGGATGACAACAAGCGCAAGGCGCTAGCCTCCGCCCTCGGCCAGATCGAGAAGCAGTTCGGCAAGGGTGCCGTCATGCGCATGGGCGATCGCGTCAACGAGGCCATCGCGACCATTTCCACCGGCTCGCTGGGGCTGGACATCGCACTCGGCGTCGGCGGTTTGCCGTGCGGCCGCGTGGTCGAGATCTACGGGCCGGAATCCTCCGGCAAGACCACCATGACCCTGCAGGCGATCGCCAGCTGCCAGCGCGCCGGCGGCACCGCGGCGTTCGTCGATGCCGAGCATGCACTGGACCCGACCTATGCCGAAAAGCTGGGCGTCAACGTGGACGACTTGCTGGTCTCGCAGCCCGACACCGGCGAGCAGGCGCTGGAAATCGCCGACATGCTGGTGCGCTCCGGCGCGGTCGACATGGTCGTGGTCGACTCGGTCGCCGCGCTGACCCCGAAGGCCGAAATCGAAGGCGAGATGGGCGACTCCCACGTCGGCCTGCATGCCCGCCTGATGAGCCAGGCCCTGCGCAAGCTCACCGCCAACATCAAGAAGTCCGGCTGCCTGGTGATCTTCATCAACCAGATCCGCATGAAGATCGGCGTGATGTTCGGCAGCCCCGAGACCACCACCGGCGGCAATGCGCTGAAGTTCTACGCCTCGGTGCGTCTGGATATCCGTCGCATCGGCGCGGTGAAGAAGGGCGAGGAGATCATCGGCTCGGAAACCCGCGTCAAGGTGGTCAAGAACAAGGTGGCACCGCCCTTCCGCAAGTGCGAGTTCGAGATTCTCTACGGCGAGGGCACCTCGCGCGAAGGCGAGATCATCGAGCTGGGCGTGGCCGAAAGCCTGATCGACAAGTCCGGCGCGTGGTACAGCTACAAGGGCGACCGTATCGGCCAGGGCAAGGAAAACGTGCGCCAGTTCCTGCGCGACAACCCGGCGATTGCCAACGAGATCGACAAGGAACTGCGTGCGCGCCTGCTGGTCAGCGCCAAGTCGAACGCGGCCGCGGAGCCGGCAGCGGCCGAAGCCGAGGCCTGATGCCGACCGCGGGACCCGCCCTGTCGTGGCCGCGATGAAGCGGCGCGACAGCGGCGACAAGCCGGTTCCCAGCGCCTATGACAAGGCGCTGGGGCTGCTCGCACGGCGCGAACAGTCGAGACGCGAGCTTCGACGCAAGCTCGATCAGCGCGGTTACGCCGGTGAAGAGACCACGGCGGCACTGGACCGGCTCGGCGAGCAGCATTACCAGGACGACGAACGCTTCGCCGGCATGCTGCTGCGCAACCGGGCGGGGCAGGGCTATGGCCCGCTGCGCATTCGCATGGAGCTGAAAACCCATGGATTGTCCGATGCCGTGATCCGCCAATTGCTGGACGAGGCAGAGGTCGACTGGGAGGCCTCCGCCGCGACACAATTGCGGCGCCGTTACGGTGGCAAGGCCAGTGCCGACCACGCTGAACGCGCCCGACGTGGGCAGTTCCTCTTGCGTCGCGGCTTTTCCGCCGCCACAGTAAGGCAAGTAACCCACGCTGAAGTGGACGACGCCGACGAGGAAAACTGATCGCGGCGTCGCTGCGGCGTGGCCTTTTTTTCGCAGCCTTACGCCACGATCGAATGACTCAGACTCGCATGAAAACGGCCGACATCCGCTCGACCTTCCTCGACTTTTTCCGCTCGAAGGGGCACACCGTCGTGCCGTCCAGCTCGCTGGTGCCGTCCAGCGATCCCACGCTGCTGTTCACCAATTCGGGCATGGTGCAGTTCAAGAACGTGTTTCTGGGCAGCGAGAAGCTGTCCTACGTGCGTGCGACCGACGTGCAGCGTTGCCTGCGCGCCGGCGGCAAGCACAACGACCTGGACGCCGTGGGCTATACCGCACGTCACCATACTTTCTTCGAGATGCTGGGCAACTGGTCGTTCGGCGACTATTTCAAGCGCGATGCCATTGGCTGGGCGTGGGAACTGCTCACTGGCGTGTTCAAGCTGCCGGCGGACAAGCTGTGGGTCACCGTCTACCACACCGACGACGAGGCCTACGACATCTGGAACAAGCAGGTCGGCGTACCGGCCGAGCGCATCGTGCGCATCGGCGACAACAAGGGCGCGCCGTTCGCCTCGGACAACTTCTGGCAGATGGCCGACACCGGCCCCTGCGGCCCGTGCACCGAGATCTTCTACGACCACGGCGCGGACATCGCCGGCGGTCCGCCGGGGTCGCCGGACGAGGATGGCGATCGCTACATCGAGATCTGGAACCTGGTGTTCATGCAGTTCGATCGCGCGCCGGACGGCACGCTGTCGCCGTTGCCCGCGCCGTGCGTGGATACCGGCATGGGCCTGGAGCGCCTTGCCGCCGTGCTGCAGCACGTGCATTCCAACTACGAGATCGACTTGTTCGAGCGACTGATTCGCGCGGCCGGTGAATTCACCGCCACCAGGGATCTGGGCAACAAGTCGTTGCGCGTGATCGCCGATCACATTCGCGCCTGCAGTTTCCTCATCGTCGATGGCGTGCTGCCTTCCAACGAGGGGCGTGGCTACGTGCTGCGCCGAATCATCCGTCGCGCCCTGAGGCATGGCTGGATGCTCGGCGTGCGTGGCGACTTCTTCTGGAAGATGGTGCAGCCGCTGGTCGAGGAGATGGGCGTGGCCTATCCCGAGCTGGTGCAGAAGCAGTCCTTTGTCGAGGACGCGTTGCGCACCGAGGAACAGCGCTTCGGCGAAACGCTGGAGCACGGCATGCGCGTGTTCGATGAAGTGGCGGCCAAATCGGGCAAGACCATTCCTGGCGTCGACGCCTTCCGTCTGTACGACACCTACGGTTTCCCGGTTGATCTCACCGCCGACATCGCGCGCGAGCGCGGGCTGGACGTGGACATGGCCGGTTTCGAGCAGGCCATGAACGAACAGCGCGAGCGCGCCCGCGCAGCCGGCAAGTTCGAGGCCAAGGGGCAGATGCCGGCCGAACTGGCCAGCCAGCTCAAGCCGACGGTTTTCCTTGGCTACGAGGCTCTGTCGGCCAGCGGCAGCAAGGTGCTCGGTATCGTCCGTGACGGTCGCCAGGTCGGTCAGTTGGCCGAAGGCGAGGAAGGCCTGGTCATACTCGATCGGACGCCGTTCTACGCCGAGTCCGGTGGCCAGGTAGGCGACACGGGTTCGTTGGCGAATGACCAGGGCCGTTTCGACGTGGCCGATACGCTGAAGATGGGTGGCGTGTTCTTCGGGCATGCCGGTGCGTGGCACGGCACGCAGTCGCTGAAGACCGGCGACGTGGTCACGGCGCAGGTCGACGCTGACCGTCGCCAGGCGATCAGGCTCAATCATTCGGCGACCCATTTGCTGCATGCCGCGTTGCGCCAGGTGCTGGGCACACACGTGACGCAGAAGGGCTCGCTGGTGGCACCGGAGCGCCTGCGCTTCGACTTCGCCCACCACAAACCGATGAGTCACGATGAGCTGGCTCGCGTGGAAGCATTGGTCAATGCCGAAGTGCGTCGCAACGCCGAGGCCGAAGTGCGCCAGATGGGTTACGACGAAGCAATCGCGTTTGGCGCGATGGCCTTGTTCGGCGAGAAGTACGGCGACGAAGTGCGCGTGCTGAAGATGGGCGATTTCTCCACCGAATTGTGTGGCGGCACCCATGTGAGTCGCACCGGCGACATCGGCCTGTTCAAGATCGTCGGCGAAGCGGGCGTGGCCTCCGGCGTGCGTCGTATCGAGGCGGTGACCGGCGACGGTGCGCTGGCTTACGTGGCGGACGAGGAGCGTCGCCTGGCCGAATTCTCGCAGCTGCTGTCCAGCACGGGCGACGATGCGGTGGAGAAGCTGCGCCAGTTGTTCGACCGTCAGAAAAAGCTGGAGCGCGAACTCGAATCGCTGCGCAGCAAGGCCGCCGGTTCGGCCACGGCCGACCTGGCCGGTTCGGCGCAGGACGTGGACGGCATCAAGGTTGTCGCCGCGAGGCTGGAAGGGCTGGATGCCAAGTCCTTGCGCGACAGCATCGACAAGCTCAAGCAGGAACTTGGCGATTGCGTGCTGCTGCTTGCCGCGGCCGCCGACGGGCGCGTCTCGCTGGTTGCCGGCGTGCATGGCGCCGCGCTGGGGCGGATCAAGGCGGGCGACGTGGTGGCACACGTGGCGCGCCAGATCGACGGCAAGGGCGGCGGTCGCCCCGACATGGCCCAGGGCGGTGGCGCCGATGCGGCGCAGCTGCCCGAACTGTTGGCAGGCCTGCGGAACTGGGTCGCGGATCGGCTGTCCAATGCCAAACCGGATGCGTAGGCCGTTTGTCCCGTTCGAAACGCGTTGCACCCAAGGCGCGCGCTCGGCTACCATCGGCTGGATGTCGTATTGCGGCAAGATGGCAGTGCGGAGGCAAAGGCGTCTTACGGAGCATTCGCTTCATTGAGGCCCGGGAAGGCGGCAAGGCCTTTCGGATGCTGGAGTCGAACTGCAAGTGGTCGTGCTCAGGGGTGAGGCACCGCTACGCAGAAGGCCTGTGACCACTCGTATTTAATGGAGTAGCGATATGTTGATTCTGACCCGCCGGGTCGGTGAAACCCTGATGATCGGTGACGAGGTGACCGTCACTGTTCTCGGCGTAAAGGGCAACCAGGTGCGTATCGGCATCAATGCCCCGAAGAACGTTGCGGTTCATCGCGAAGAGATCTACCAGCGCATCAAGGGTGAACACGATGCCGCTGCGCCCGATGAATCCGAGGAACACTGATCTTTAGGCTTTACCTTAGCCTCGCCGGCAAGTATCCTTGCCGGCTCCGCAGAAATGCGGCGAAAAATCCGGAGAGATGCCCGAGTGGCCGAAGGGGCTCCCCTGCTAAGGGAGTATAGGGTCAAAAGCCTTATCGAGGGTTCGAATCCCTCTCTCTCCGCCAGATACGCAAAACGCCCCCACGTGGGGCGTTTTGCGTATCTGGCGGAGAGAGAGGGTGGACGCCATGCACACGATGGTCACTTCAGCTTTGCGAGCATCCGCCCAAACATGCCCGATGCAACGGGTGGCGCCCATGTGTACGTGAATGGTGTCCGACCAGTCGCATGACTGGTGTCCGGTGAAAGCTGTCCGATGGCCTGCATCGATTGATCCGCAGCTCAAGCCCGGAGGTAGCGCCGCATGACTGGACATGCCCGAACCCGACATCGCATGGCTGCCGACGACAAGCGGTTGCGACGCGATGTCGGCATCGTCGGACTGCTGTTCACGGCAGTGGGTTCGATCATCGGTTCGGGCTGGCTGTTCGGGGCGTTGAGTGCGGCGCAGATCGCCGGGCCGGCGTCGATCCTGGCGTGGGGCATTGGCGGGGTGATGATCATCCTGATCGGCCTGTGCTATGCCGAGCTTGGCACCATGTTTCCGGTGTCCGGCGGTGTGGTGCGTTTCCCGCACTTCGCATTCGGTTCGTTTGCCAGTTACACGCTGGGCTGGATCAGTTGGCTGGCAGTTGCTTCCACTACATCGATCGAGGTGGAGGCCGCGCTGCAATACGCCACCAACTACCTGCCGTGGCTGCAACGCCTGCAGGATGGCGTGCCGGTGCTGACCACCGCGGGTTTCGCGGTGGCGGCGACCATGCTTGGCATCTTCAGTCTGATCAACGTGGTGGGCATTCGCTGGTTCGCGCGACTCAACAATGCGCTGGTGTGGTGGAAGCTGATCATCATCTGCGTGGTGATCGTCGCGTTCCTGTTCACTGCATTCCATGGCGCGAATTTCCATGGCGGCACGCTCGCTCAGGATCACGCTGGTGGCTTCATGCCGTTCGGCTGGAGCGGCGTGTTCGCGTCCATCGCCACTGCCGGCATCGTGTTCTCGTACCTCGGCTTTCGCCAGGGCGTGGAGCTGGCTGGCGAAACCAGCCATCCGCAGCGCAACGTGCCGATCGCGATCATCGGTTCGGTGCTGATCACGGCCGTGATCTACGTGGCCTTGCAGGTGGCCTTCATCGGTGCGTTGCCGGCCGAGGCGCTGGCGCATGGCTGGGCACATATCGGCACCAGTTTCAGTGGCGGACTGGATCATGTGGCCGCCACCTATGGACCGTTGGCCGCACTGGCAGGGGTGATGGGGCTGACCTGGCTCGCGGTGTTGCTGTACGTCGATGCCTTCATCTCGCCAGCGGACACGGCGCTGATCTACACCACGGTGACGGCGCGCATTGCCTACGCGATGGGGCGTAACGGCAATGCGCCGCGCTCGCTGGCCAAGGTGAACGAACGCGGCGTGCCGTGGATCAGCGTGATCCTCACTTTCATCGTTGGGCTGATCTTTTTCCTGCCGTTCCCGGGCTGGCAGAAGCTGGTCGGTTTCGTGACCTCGGCCACCGTGCTCTCGTTCGGTTCGGGGCCGCTGGCGGTGCTGGCCATGCGCAGGCAGTTGCCGCGGCAGGATCGTCCGTTCCGGCTGCCGTTCGTGCACGTGATCGCCTACCTGGCGTTCCTGTCCTCGAACCTGATCGTCTATTGGTCAGGCTGGGACACCGACTGGAAGCTGTTCGTGGCGGTGCTGATCGGCTACATCGTGCTGGCCATCCACGAATGGCGCTATCGCAAGCAGACGCCGCCGCTGGAATGGCGCGCCGGTGCCTGGGTCGTGGTTTGGCTGGCGGGTTTGGCGGTGATCAGCTGGCTGGGTGACTACCCCGCCGCAGGAAAACACGCGGGCAATCTGCACCTGTTCAACTTCGCCGAATCCATCGGCATCATCGGCGTGTTTTCGCTGCTGGTGATGTGGATAGCCATGCGCCTGCGTCTGCCGACCGAACGGGTGGAATCGCATCTGGGCGAGACCGACGCGACGCAGGCCGGATAGCTCACCGGGCACCACCGTTCAGCCGACGGCCAGACCGCGCAGCTGGGCGTGGTCAGGCGTCACGCTCAGCACCGAGCCCTGCTCGTACCAGTCGCCCAGCACGATGCGCTCGGCCGGTTGGCCATCCAGGTCGAAGCGATGGATGGCCGGGCGGTGGGTGTGGCCGTGGATCAGGCGGGTGATGCCGGACTGGCGCATGGTGTCGGCCACGGCGTCGGCGTTGACGTCCATGATCGATTCCATGGTGCTGCCGGTATGCGCCTTGCTGTCGGCACGGGCCTTGGCAGCAAAGGCCCGACGCGCTTCCAGCGGCATCGACAGGATATGGGCCTTCCATTCGGGCGTGCGTACCTGCTTGCGCACGGTCTGGTAGGCGAGGTCGTCGGTGCACAGTACGTCGCCGTGCATCAGCAGGGTGGGGCGGCCGTACAGCGTGTGCACGGTGCCGTCGTCGAGCAGTTCGAAGCCGGCGCGGCGCGCGTAGTCTTCGCCCAGCAGGAAGTCGCGGTTGCCGACCATGAAGTAGACTGGCACGCCGGCCTTGCGTACCGCGTGCGTGGCGTTGGCGATGCGACGCGGCAGCTCGGCATCGTCGTCGTCACCGATCCAGGCTTCGACCAGGTCACCCAGGATGTACAACGCGTCGGCGCTGCGCACTTCGTCGCCGGCGAGGTAGTGTTCGAACAGCTCGGTGATCTGCGGACGGCTGTCGTCCAGATGCAGGTCGGCGATGAACAGGGTATGGCTCATGCGGGTTTGCCGGCCTTGGCGGGCTTCTTGTGCGTGGCGGCGTGCTTGCCGGTCTTCGGCTGCGGCTGGGCCGGCGCGGCCTTGGCGTTCGTTGCGGCCTCGGCCGGCGCAGCGCTGCTGGCAGCGGAGGCCGGTGCCTCCTCGCCGATCACGCTGGCACTTTCGATCACCACCAGCGGGTTGGGGACGTCGGCAGCGAACGGGCCGAGCGCGCGGGTGGGCAGCGCGGCAATCTTGTCCACCACGTCCATGCCCTTGACCACCTTGCCGAACACGGCGTAGCCCCAGGTCAGCCCGCTCTGGTTGCCGGCGTAGTCGAGGCGACGGTTGTCGACCAGGTTGACGAAGAACTGCGAGGTGCCGGAATTCGGGTCGGCGCCACGCGCCACGGCCACGGTGCCGCGCAGGTTGGACAAGCCGTTGTCCGCCTCGCTGGCAATGGGCGAGTGCGTGCGGCGCGGCTGCAGTTCACGCGTGTACAGGCCACCCTGCACCAGATAGCCGGGGATCGAGCGGTGGAACACGGTGCCGGCGTAGAAACCCTCGCGCACGTAGCGCAGGAAGTTGGCCACGCTCTTGGGCGCCTTGTCCGGAAACAGTTCCAGCGTGATGTCGCCCTGCGACGTATGCAGCAGGACCTGGGGATCCACGGCGGGTGGTGCGGTGACCTTGGGCGTGTCGGCGGCGAAAGCGGACAGCGAGAACAGGAGCAGCGGAACGAGCAGAAGCTTGGACATGAGGGGCAAGTCAGCGAGGGCGTCCACGCATGATACGCAAAGAGGGTGAACATGGCTCAAGCGCGAAGCCATGCCATGGCCGCACGGCGTGTGTGGATGGCGCACGCGCACGGGCGCCGGCGCCGCTGCTCAGGCGGTTGACACGCCAAGCGCCAGGCCGAGTTCCGTCATCGGTGGCGTCTCCTGCACGAGGTCGGCTTCGCTCAGTGGATGGTGTTCGAGCCAGTCGGCGGGCAGTTGCAGGTGCAGTTGCTGGCCGCTGGCTTGCAGCCGCAAGGAGGGCAGTGATTCGGCGCGTCGGGCACGGCGAAACAGTACGGCCAGACGCAGCAGGGCGGTGATTTGCCGGGACAGTTGGCGATAGCGTTGCGGCAGGGCGGCGAACATGGCCTTGTCCGGCTTGCGCCGGTGCGCCTCGACGATGGCGGCCAGCAATTGCTGCTCCTGCCGCGAAAAGCCGGCCATGTCGGCGTGGCGCAGGATGTAGCCGCCGTGGCGGTGGTGCTGGCTGTGGGCGATGGCCAGGCCGATCTCGTGCACGCGCGCGGCCCAGGACAGCCATTCACGCGCTTCGGCGTCCAGCTTCCACGCCGCCGCGACCTGGTCGAACAGCATCAGTGCGGTGGATTCGACACGCCGCGCCTGCGCGCGATCCACGCCGTAGCGGCTCGCCAGCGCATCGATGCTGGCGGTGCGCGGGTCGCTGCCGCCAGCGCGGCCGAGCAGGTCCCACAGCAGGCCTTCGCGCATGGAGTTGTCGCACACGCGCAGGCGCTCGATCCCCAGCGCCTCGAAGGCAGCCTCGAAGATCACCACCGCACCGGCGATCACCGGCGCACGCTCTTCGGCCAGGCCGGGCAGCTTGAGCGCGCCGATCTGGCCTTGTTCCAGCATGGCCTCGCGCAGGGCTCCCAACGTGGCGAGCGTGATGCCGTCATCGGACAGCTTCATCGCCTGCACCGTCGAGCTGATCGCCTTGGCGCTACCGGAGGAGCCATAGGCATCGAGCCAGCCGACCTCGCGGTAATCCTCGGCAAACTGCTGCAGCAGCACGCCGATTTCGGTGTGGGCGCGCTGCCAGCG
The DNA here is from genome assembly GCF_041107475.1 of Rhodanobacter sp. FW021-MT20. Lineage (NCBI taxonomy): Bacteria > Pseudomonadati > Pseudomonadota > Gammaproteobacteria > Lysobacterales > Rhodanobacteraceae > Rhodanobacter > Rhodanobacter sp. FW021-MT20. Next base: position 123,583 of record NZ_JBGBPX010000005.1, read on the forward strand.
TTTGCGGGTGAGCTTGCCGCCGGGGAAGAAACGCAGTGTGGAGGCGATGCAGCCGGCCTGCACACTCTCGGTCTGCAGTGGGGCGAGGCCGCGGCCGATGATGAATTCGGTGCTGCCGCCGCCCACGTCGATCACCAGCCGGTGTTCGCGCGAGACCGGCAGGCCGTGCGACGCGCCAAGGAAGATCAGGCGACCTTCTTCGCGGCCGGACACGACTTCCACGGGATGGCCCAGCGCCGACTCGGCCGCAGCGAGAAAGGTGTGCGGTGCGGCCAGCTGCCGCACGCTGTTGGTGGCCACCGCGCGGACATGGCTGGACGGAATGCCGGCAATGCGCTGGCCGAAGCGGGCCAGGCAGTCGAGTGCCAGCCCGCGGCGCGCGGCATCCAGCGAGCCATCGGCACGCAGGCCGGCGGCCATGCGCACGCTGTCGCGCAGGCGATCGATGATGCGTGGTTCGCCGTGCTCAACCCGGGCCACCATCAGATGGAAGCTGTTGGAGCCCATGTCCACCGCGGCGATCAGTTCGCCGTTGCGGATCGGTGTCGGATCGCCGTGGCTCAAGCGCGGGCTTCCCTGCGAGGTTGCGAAAGATCCGGGGTGATCGGGTAGGAGCCCGCTCGCGGGCGATGCTGTTGGCCGTGATTCGGGAGAGCATCGCCCGCGAGCGGGCTCCTACAACGGCCATGGTGGTGAGAGGCTGAAGTTTTCACGGGCTCGGAGATCATGAGCAGGCTCTGGGCGGACGGTGGTTCCGACCCGCCTCGGTACATGGATGATGCCGGATCATCACGATCATGGACACAGCTTGTCCAGCAGGGTTTGCTGGGCGTCATGGGCCAGCGCGTCGCCGGGCGCGGCCCGCGCGTAGCGGCCGTTGGCGTCGAGCAGCCATGCGTGGGTGTTGTCGGCCAGGTAATTGGCCAGCGTTTCGTCGTACACGCGTTGCGCCAATACCGGGTCGAGGATGGGGAAGGCCACCTCGATGCGACGCAGCAGGTTGCGTTCCATCCAGTCGGCGCTGGCGCAGTACACCTCGGCGTTGCCATCGTTGGCAAACCAGTAGACGCGGCTGTGCTCCAGGAACCGGCCAATGATGGAACGCACGCGAATGCGTTCGGACAGTCCCGGCAGGCCGGGTCGCAAGGTGCAGGCGCCACGCACGATCAGGTCGATCTCGACACCGGCTTCCGAGGCGCGGTACAGCGCCTCGACCACATGCGCCTCGTTCAGCGCGTTGAGCTTGGCCACGATGCGTGCGGGCTTGCCGGCCCGTGCGTTGGCGGTCTCGCGCTCGATCTTTGCGACCACGCTGGTGTACAGCGTGAAGGGCGAGTGCAGCAGCCGCTTCAGTTGCAACCGTGGTCCCAGCCCGGAAAGCTGCTGGAAAACCTTGTGGATGTCCTCGCCGATTTCCGGGTTGGCCGACATGAGTCCGATGTCGGTGTAAAGGCGGCTGTTGGCCTGGTGATAGTTGCCGGTGGACAAGTGCACGTAGCGGCGCAGGTGGCCGTCTTCACGGCGCACGATCAGCATCATCTTGGCGTGGGTCTTGTAACCGACCACGCCGTAGACCACCTGCACGCCGGCTTCCTGCAGACGCATGGCCAGGCGGATGTTGGCCTCCTCGTTGAAGCGGGCGCGCAATTCGATCACCACGGTGACGTCCTTGCCGTTGCGCGAGGCTTCCACCAGCAGGTCGACCAGCGGGGTGTCCGAATCGGCGCGGTACAGCGTCTGCTTGATCGCCAGCACTTCCGGGTCTTGCGCGGCCTGGCGCAGCAGGTCCACCACCGCGCCAAACGACTCGTAGGGGTGATGCAGCAGAACGTCGCGCTGGCGCAGCACGTCGAACATGCGGCTTTCGACATCCAGCCCGCCGGGCAGGCGCGGAGTGAAACGCGGGAATTTCAGCGCGGGGCGATCGAGGCGGTTGCAGATCGAGCCGGCACGAATGATGTTGACCGGGCCGTCACAGCGGTAGACGTCGGTTTCCTCCAGCTCGAAGTTGGCGATCAGCATGGACACGATGGATTGCGGGCAGTCATTGCCGATTTCCAGTCGCACCGGGCGCGCGTAGCCGCGGCCGAGCAATTCCTCGCTGAGCGCGTGTGCCAGGTTGTCCACCTCGGCTTCTTCCACCACCAGTTCGCTGTTGCGGGTGACGCGGAACTGGTAGGAGCCGGCCACGTCGAGCCCGGGGAACATCAGGTCGGCGAAGGACTGCAGCAATTCGGCCAGGAACACGAAATGGTCGCCCGGTCCGCAGACTTCGTCGGGCAGGCGGATGATGCGCGGCAGCGAGCGCGGTGCGCGCACCAGTGCCATGTGGCCTTCGTGGCCGAAGGCGTCGCGGCCGTGCAGCACCACCGCGATGTTCAGCGTCTTGTTGAGGATGCGCGGGAACGGATGCACCGGGTCCAGGCCCAGCGGCGACAGCACCGGCAGCACCTCGTTCTCGAAATAGCCACGCAGCCAGCGCCGCTGGCGGTCGCTCCATTGCTCGTGGGTCAGGAAATGGATGTCCTCGGCACCCAGGGCCGGCCCGAGGTCATCGTGCCAGGTGGCGTATTGCGCGCTGACCAGGTCGAGCACGCGCTGGCGGATGCGGGTGAGGATTTCGGCGGAGCTCAATCCGTCCGGACCGGGGGCGGCCGAACCGTAGCTGTGGTGATGCTTGAGCACGGCGACGCGCACCTCGAAGAACTCGTCGAGGTTGTTGGCGACGATGCTCAAGTAGCGCAATCGCTCCAGCAACGGAATGCGGGCGTCCTGGGCCTGGCTGAGGACGCGGAAATTGAATTCCAGTGCGGCCAGCTCGCGGTTCAGGTAGAACTGCGCGGCGGTCGGATCAGGTGACTGGAGCTGAGGCGTTGCGGGATCAGGCATGCTGACATTCTCGCCCATGCCGGGCTCGCATGCATGATGCGGCGCGGCTGGGGTTCAGTGTGGAGTCTGGACGGTAGCCATCGTTCGGGCCGTGAACCTTTCCGCCGGCCTGGCTGCCGGGCTCAAGGTGTATCCGGAAAGTCCGGTGGAAAGTCGTCTTCGCCGGTATGCTCGGGCAGCAGCCGTTCCTTGCCGAAACGGCAGGCGAAGGTGGAGCCTTGTCCGGGCGTGCTGTGTATTTCCAGGCGCCCCTGGTGCAGGTTCAGCACGTGCTTGACGATCGACAGGCCCAGGCCGGTGCCGCCGCTGTCGCGTGAACGGCTGGACGATACCCGGTAGAAGCGTTCGGTCAGCCGCGCCAGGTGGTCGGCGGGGATGCCAAAGCCGGTGTCGTTGACCGAGTAGAGGGCACCGTCCGGGGTACGTTCCCAGCGAATCGTGATGGTGCCGTCGGCTGGCGTGTAGCGCACCGCATTGCTGACCAAGTTGGACAACGCGCTGTGCAGATCCTTCGGCGAGCCGAGCAGGTCGACGTGTGCGGTGGCATCCAGCACGATGCGATGGCGACCCTGGCTGATCGCCTCGGCTTCCTTGCGCAAGGTGGCGAGCAGCGATGCCATGGGCACGCGTTCGTCGGAGACCGTGTTCTGGGTTTCCAGCCGCGACAGGGTGAGCAGGTCCTCGACGATCTGTCCCATGCGCCTGGACTGGGTGCGCATCTCGCCGAGCACCGGCGCCAGATCGGGCACGTCTTCCGGATCGAGCAATTCGAGATAGCCGTGGATGACGGTCAGCGGCGTGCGCAATTCATGCGAGACGTTGGCCACGAAGTCGCGCCGGATCTGTTCCAGTCGCGTCAGATGGCTGATGTCGCGCGCCAGCAGCAGGTGCTGGTGGTGGCCGAATGGCAGCATCTCGACGTTGATGTGCCGGCTAGGCTGGCCGGGGGCGGCGATGTCGTGCAGGGGGTGGCTGGAATCGCCTTGCAGCCAGTTGGCCAGTTCCGAGCCGTGCAGGCGGGCCTGCAGGAGCGCGTTGCGATCGTGCGGACGGCGCAGGCCGAGCAGAGACTCGGCGGCATGGTTGAACCGGCGCACGCGCTGCTGCTGGTCGAGCAGCACGATGGCATCCGGCAGGCTGGCGGCGGCGGAGCGCAGGTCGTGCAGGTTGCTGGCAAGGCGGCGCGAGCGGTGCATGAAGCGGTCGTGGCGGAGCAAGGGAGTGTCAGGCATGGATGCCATGGTGTTCCGTGTTCCGTGACGGAGTCGCGACAGTAAAAGGACGATTTCCGCCACCGCGACGATAGCCACGCCGGCGGCGACATGGCCGCCCGCCGCAGCGCCACCCGCGGCGCCCGCGAGCAGCCCGGCCAGCAGGGCTGCCGGCAACATCCATGTGGCGGATCGCGGTTGGGTCATCGTGTGGTCTGGCTCACTCGCTGGTGGAAAAACGATAACCGGCGCCGCGAACCGTCTGGATCAGCCCGTCCAGTTGCCACGGTTCCAGCGTCTTGCGCAGGCGGCGGATGTGCACGTCCACGGTGCGCTCTTCCACGTACACGCTGCCGCCCCACACGTGGTCGAGCAATTGCGCACGCGAATACACGCGCTCGGGATGGGTCATGAAAAAGTGCAGCAGCCGGTATTCGGTGGGGCCGATGACGACGGCTTCGTCGCCGGCGAACACGCGGTGCGCCGGGCCGTCGATGCGCAGGCCACCCACTTCGATCGTGCCGGAGCCGTCGTCGCCATGGCTGCGCCGGAGCACGGCCTTGATGCGCGCGATCAGTTCGCGCGCGGAGAACGGCTTGATCACGTAGTCGTCCACGCCGGCTTCCAGGCCGTTCACGCGATCCATTTCCTCGCCGCGGGCGGTGAGCATGATGATCGGAATCTCGCGACCGGGTTCCTCGCGGCGCAACCGGCGCGCCAGTTCCAGCCCGCTCATGCCGGGCAGCATCCAGTCCAGCAGGATCAGGTCGGGTATGCGTTCGGCGATGGCCATTTGCGCGGACCGCGCGTCGGCGGCCTGGATGGCTTCCATGTCGGCCTTGCGCAAGGCAAAGGCGACCATGTCGCGGATCGAGGGCTCATCTTCAACGATCAGGATACGTTTGTGCACGCGTGGGCTCGTTCGGGTGGCCTGTGACACGAGTATTGCAGCGTTGCAATGTTACGAGGGCATGACATGGGGCGCGAATGACGCCAGCAAGCCGTTTTCGGGCGTCCGCTGTTTGTCGCAAGGTTACTGTTGCTGGCCGCTGTCCGGATTGTCCGGTGTCTTGATCCTGCGCTTGCGCAGTTCCATGACCAGCGGCGTGAGTTCGGCCAGGCGCCCCTGGATGCGGGCGCGGGCGTAATAGTCCAGGTCCGGCCGCTTGAGTAGCCGCTTGAGCTGTTCCACCGCGTCGAAGGGGCGGCCGGACAGATAGCTGGCGTCGGCAAAGGCTTCGCCGGCCAGTTCGCTGTTGCCGGCCTTGTCGCTGGCGCGGGCATAGGCGGTGTAGATGTCCGGCTCGTCGCTTTCGTCCAGTAGCGGGCGCAGCAGGGCAGCGGCCTGGGCTGCCTGGGCCTTGTCGCCGCCTTGGGTCAGGGCCTTGGCATAGTCGAGGGAGATGGCGCGATTGCGCGGTGAGGCGGCGTTGAGATCGTTGTAGATCGCCAGCGCCTGGGCACGTTGGCCGGCCTGCAGATGCGCACCGGCCATGGCCAGGCGCAGGATCTGGTTGCCGGGATGAGCGACCAGCAAAGGTTGCAGCTCGGTGACAGCCTTGTTGCCATTGCCGCTGCGGGTGAGCGCCAGCGCATAGCCGTAGCGGTTCGATGGCGTGTCGAAATCATGCCGCTTGGCGAGATTGGACGAGTAGTAGAGGCTGAGTTGCTGGGCGTCGCCGGCGAGTACGCGCACGCGCTCGCGCATCAGCAGGAAGGTGTCGAGGTCGTCGGCGTCGTGGTGGGGTGTCGCGAGCAGGCGGGTGGGATCCTTCACATAGGGGATCGGTGCGGTCTGACTTGCCCATTGGCTCTTGTCCAGGGTGAGGCCGGAGGGACGCAGTTTCTGCTGGGCGATCAGCTGGCGCGCCCGCGCCTTGGCGTCGCTGATGCGTATCGAGGTGACCGGGTGGTCCTGCAGCAGCGCCGGCACGTCTTCGCCACCGGCGCCGGTGCTCATCACGTCTTCCATGCGCTGGAAGAAATCGGCCATCGCATCGGGATCGAAGCCGGCGTTGGCGAGGGTCTGGATGCCGACGCGGTCGGCCTCGGTCTCGTCCTTGCGGGTGAAGTTGATCTGCTTCTGTTCCAGCAGGCCCTGGCCGCCAGTCAGTACGGCCATGCCGGCATCGCCGCCGTTGTGGGTCGAACCAGCGGCGATGGCGCCCAGCAACACCAGCGCCAGCAGCGGTGCATCCTTCTTCGAGGCCTCGAAGGCGCGCTGCAGGTGATGCTGGGTGATGTGGCCGATTTCGTGCGCGATCACCGCCGCCAGTTCGCTCTGGTTCTGGGCAATGACGAACAATCCGGAGTTGACCGCGATGTAGCCGCCCGGCGCAGCGAAGGCATTGATTTCCGGGTCCTTGGCGATGAAGAACGCAAAGTGGTCCTTGGGGCGCGAGCAGGCCGCCACCAGCCGGAAGCCGAGGTTCTTGATGTAGTCGTTCAGCAGCGGGTCGTCCACCACCATGTTCAGTGTGCGCATCTGGCGCAGCATGGCGGCGCCGTAATCCTGCGCTTCCTGCGGAGAGATCAGCGCGTTGGCCGAGCTGCCGAGGTCGGGCAGGCGGCGCTCCGATTGCGCGCCGGCGCCAAAGGCCAGTCCGGCGATGATCAGGGCCGTCAGCAGACGAGTGGCGGGGCGTCGTGGCGACATGTGCATAGGTTGCGAGACAATAGCATTGTGACCGTGGTCGACGGGCGCAGTTCAGTCCCCGTCGGCTTGTTTTCGCCAGCGCCTGCCGCCATCTGGATGGCAGCAGTTCATGAAGTTTTCTGGAGTCAGGCAATGCCCAAGATCGAAGTCTATTCCACCGCCGTATGCCCCTACTGCGTGGCAGCCAAGAACCTGCTCAAGGCCAAGGGGCTGGCCTGGGACGAGATTCGCGTGGATACCGACCTGGCCCAGCGCGAAGCCATGCTGACGCGCAGCGGCGGCCATCGCACGGTGCCGCAGATCTTCATCAACGACCAGTTCGTGGGCGGTTACGACGAGCTGGTGGCTGCCGACCGCAGCGGCAAGCTGGCCGAATTGCTGGGGCAGGCCGCATGAGCGCCAGCGCCGACACGGTGGAAAAGAACGAGTCTGAACAGAGCCGGCTGGCCGAGTTCACCGCCTTCCGCCAGCGCATGAACGAACGCATCCTGTCCGAAGACAATCAGGTGGTGCGGCGCTTCTTCGCGCTGGATACGCAGACCTACAAGGCCGGCGCGCTGGACATCAAGACCAAGGAGATGCTCGGCCTGGTCGCCTCGATGGTGCTGCGCTGCGACGACTGCATCAGCTATCACGTGGCCCAGTGCAAGGAAGCTGGTGTGAACCGCGACGAGTTTTTCGAAGTGTTCAGCGTGGGGCTGGTGGTCGGCGGCTCGATCGTGATCCCGCACCTGCGCCGCGCCGTGGATTTCCTCGACCAGCTTGAGTCGGGCGGTGCCGGCCAGGCCGAAAACTGCGCCGACCACGCCTGAGCTTTTGCTTCCTCTCCCCGCCGGGGAGAGGGGCTGGGGTGAGGGACGGCTCTTGCCCGGGCGACCGTGCGAAACGCGCTTGGAAGAACCGTGCATGCGAGTTCCTGCAACGCTCCGTGCGAGCATTTGCAACGCGCCAGTCCGGTCCGGCCCTGTTAGTTGCCTGCCGTATCGGCGATAATTACAAGGTTTTCAACCCTTCATGCCGATCCCCACGGCGCGTGGTTGACCGATTCATTCCTAAGGAGCTTCCCCCATGAGCAAGACCATTGCGGTGATCCCGGGCGACGGTATCGGCCCGGAGATCATGACCGCCACGCTGCGCGTGCTCGATGCGCTGGACTGCGGCCTGACCTACGACTTCGTCGACGCCGGCATGGTGGCGCTGGAGAAGCATGGCGACCTGCTGCCCGCGGCCACGCTGGACAAGATCGGCGAGCACAAGGTGGCGCTGAAAGGCCCGCTGACCACGCCGATCGGCGGTGGCTTCACCTCGATCAACGTCACCCTGCGTCGCCACTTCGACCTGTATGCCAATGTGCGTCCGGCGATCAGCTTCCCCGGCACCAAGGCGCGCTTCGAGAACATCGACATCATCACCGTGCGCGAGAACACCGAAGGCGCGTACCTGGCCGAGGGGCAGTCGCTGTCCGAAGACGGCCAGACCGCGATCTCGATGATCCGCAACACGCGCAAGGGCAGCGAGCGCATCGTGCGCTATGCCTTCGAGATGGCGGTGAAGAAGGGCCGCAAGAAGGTCACGGCCGTGCACAAGGCCAACATCATCAAGACCGCCTCGGGCCTGTTCCTCAACGTGGCGCGCGAGATCGCCAAGGAATACCCGCAGATCGAGTTCAACGAGATGATCGTGGACAACACCTGCATGCAGCTGGTGATGCGCCCCGAGCAGTTCGACGTGATCGTCACCACCAACCTGTTCGGTGACATCCTGTCCGACCTGTGCGCCGGCCTGGTCGGTGGCCTGGGCCTGGCTCCCGGCGACAACATCGGTGCGAACGCGGCGATCTTCGAGGCCGTGCACGGCTCGGCGCCGGACATTGCCGGCAAGGGCATCGCCAACCCCTGCGCGCTGCTGCTGGCCGCGGCCGATATGCTCGATCACCTGGGCATGGTGGAGAAGGGCAGCCGCCTGCGCCAGGCCATCCGCGACACCATGACCAACGATCGCGACAGCGTGACGCCGGACCTGGGCGGCAAGGGCAGCACCGAGAGCTTCGGCGACGCCATCGTGAAGCGCGTCAAGGGCTGATCCGCCTCGCGCGAAAGTCTCCGAAGGCCGCGGCATTGTCCGCGGCCTTCGTGCATTCTGGATGGCGTGTCCTGGAAAGGCCCGTTGTGGAACGGTATGTTCTGGAACGCCGCCGCCCGCTTCGCTAGCATCAGGGACCCTGGCCATCTCGGCGCCTTCGTCCATCCATGCGCGCATGACGTTCTGGGTTTTCCTCTACTTTGCCGCCGCCCTGCAGGCGGCGCTGCTCGCACTGGCGTTGTGGCGACGACCGGTCAATCGCGAGGCGAACCGGCTGCTCGCGGTGTGGGTGGCGCTGGCCGGGCTCGACCTGGCGGTGAAGGCCGCGTACTGGCACACGCTGGCGCCGGAGTGGTTCCGAGCCTACCGCTTCGTGGCGTTGTTCCCGTTTCTCTACGGCAGCCTGTTCTATCTCTATGTGCGAGCACTGACGCAAGGGCGCGGCTTTCGCTGGCGCGATGGCGTGCACCTGCTGGGCTTCGGCGTGATGTTCGTGGCCAATGGCTACGTGTGGACCATGGGTCACGCACAGATCGCCGCGCTGTCGTCGAGCTGGATTGCCGGGGCGCGCAACGTCGGCGTGTGGTTCGACGGGCCGCTGTTCGTCTACAGCCTGTCCTACGTGGCGGCGGCACTGGTACGGGTGCACCGCCATCGGCGCGAGCTCCGCGAGCGGCGCTCGGATGCCGACCGTCATTCGTTGCGCTGGATCGATGCGCTGGCGCTGTGCCAGGTCGTGATCTGGATGGTCGCCATCGTGCAGGCCGTGGTGTGGATGCCGGTGATCAACTACATGCTGCTGTTCGGGTTGGTGGCGGCCTGGGTGTGCATGGTGGGCTGGTTCAGCCTGAACCAGCCGCCGGTGGCGATCGAGCCCGAAACGGCGGCGGTGGAGGAACCTGTCGAGGTGCCGGATGCTGCCGTCGAGACGGACGACGCACGCTACGACGCGGTGCAAGCACGCGTGACGGCGCTGATGGAGGGCGCCGCGCCGCTGTACCTGGAGCCGGCGTTGACCATCGGCCAGGTGGCCAAGCGCAGCGGCTATCCCGAGTACCTGGTGTCGGCGGTGATCAACCGTCGCTTCGGCGGCACGTTCTGGGATTACATCAACCGGCTGCGCGTGGAAGCCGTTCGCGCCTGCCTTGCCGACATCGACGACACGCGCAGCATCCTCGACATTGCCTACGCCTGCGGCTTCACCTCCAAGTCCACTTTCAATGCCGCGTTCAAGCGGCAGGTAGGCGACACGCCCAGCAGCTACCGCAAGGCGGTCCGGCCGCTTACGGCTGCGGATGGTGCAGGGCCGCGATGATCGCCGCCACCAGATCGCCGGTGTCGTCACCGTAGTCCAGCGAGATGCCCATGCGCACCACCACGAGCTTTTCCGATGGCACGATCACCACGTATTGCCCGAACGCGCCGCGTGCGTAGTACATGTCCTTGGGCAATTGCGGCATGCCCCAGGGCGCGTTCCATACCGGCACCCGCGTGTCGTTCTTGATGTTCAGCCAGAAGCCGGCGCCGTAGCCGGTATCCAGCGTCTCCGAGTGACTGTAGGCGACCCAGCCCGCGGGCAGGATGCGCCGGCCATCGACCATGCCGTCGTCGAGATAGAGCTGGCCGAAGCGGGCGAAGTCGCGTGCCGTACCGTAGCTGCCGCCCGAACCGATCAGGGTGCCGGTGGCATCGGTCTGGATCACCGTATGCGCCATGCCCAGCGGTGCGAACAGCTCGCGCCGCACGAAGCGCTCGGCATCCACGGCGTTGCCGCCGCTGGCATGGGTGACGATGCGACCGAGCAGCACGTAGTCCAGGTTGCCATAGGCCCAGTGGGTGCCGGGCGGATGCGCCAGCGGCGTGCCTGCCGCGTAGGCGGCCATGTCGCGCTGCAGGAAGGTCATGCGCGTCAGCGGGCTGATGATGCCATTGGTTTCGTCGAACGGCAGACCACTGTCCATGCGCAGCAACTGGTTGACGGTTACGGCGCGATGCGGGTCGTCGGCATGACGCCAGGCGGGCACCGGCGCGGGCTGGTCCAATTGCAGCTTGCCTTCCCGCACCAGAATGCCGACCAGCGCGTTGATCAGCGACTTGGTCAGCGAGTGCGCCCAGATCGGCGTGTCCGGTCCGTAGCCCGGAGCATAGCGCTCGGCGATCAGTCGGCCGTCGTGCAGTACCACGATGGCCTTGGTGTTGCGCGGATGCGCAGGGTCCGGCTCGGCGAAGGCACGGTCGATCGCCTGGCGGATCGCCGGATCGGCCGTCTCGACCACGCCGGCCGGGAACGCGCTGGCGATGAGCATCGGCGTAAAGCCGTTCGCCTCCGGCACCGGGCCGTCGCTGTGCATCAGCAGGCAACCCAGGCCGGGGCGGAATACCGCACGCGCCGCGAAACCACCCAGTATGGAGGCGCGAACTTCGCGATGCTTGCGATCCACGTGGTAGCGGATCGCCCAGTCGATGCTGCGCATCATCGGCGCGTGCTGTTCGCGAAATACCTGGCCTGGATCGACGTGCGAGACGAAGGCGGCGTCACACAGCCCGCGACTGACCGAGCCGGTGGCAATGCGCAAAAGCGGGCGGCCCGCGGTGCCGAGCCAAACCACGAAGGCCAGCAGGATCACGGCCAGGGCGGCGAGGGTGAATGTGACGATGCGTCGTGTCATGGGGCGTCTGCCTGGAAAGGGAGACGCCAGCATGGCGGGCACGTTCGTCGCTGGCGTCCGTGCCGGCGGAACCGTACCACCGAGCCGCCGGCACGGGTGCGATCCGGCCGGATCGCACCCGTACAGCCATTGCCCGGGGACGCGCCGTCAGTGCGAGGCCGGCTTGTAGTGGCCCCCTTCCGTGCGGGCGGCGATGTTGAGGCGGTTCCATGCGTTGATGGTGCCGACCAGCAGGATCAGGTCGACCACGCCGGCCTCCTCGAAGTGCTGGCGCACGCGCTCGTAGAGCGCATCGGAGACCGACTCGTGCGAGGGCAGCTCGGTGAGTTCCTCGGCGAAGGCCAGTGCGGCCTGTTCGCTTTCGCTGTAGAGCGCGGTCTCGCGCCACGCCGACAGCAGGTACAAACGCTGCTCGGTTTCGCCGGCGGCGCGGGCGTCCTTGCTGTGCATGTCGAGGCAGTAAGCGCAACCGTTGATCTGCGAGCAGCGCATCAATATCAGCTCGACCAGCTTCGAATCCAGATGGCCGCGTTCACGGATTTCCTGACCAAGCTTGACCAGCGGTTGCATGGCGGCGTAGTGGCGCTGGATGGCGAAACGACTCATGGGGAAGGCTCCTGTGTGGTGGGGAACGGGGCCGGATCGGCCCTTCAATGCAAGGACGCGCCAGCGTGCGGATTCGTGACAGTGGCGGCCAGCCGCGCAAGCTTGTCCGGATGGCGCAGTGCGTGGATGGCGGTGATGCGGTCGCCATCGCCCTCGACCCAGATCGCCGTGGTCAGCGTGTGGCCTGACCAGACCAGCAGGGCCGGCGCCCCGTTGAGGGTGAGCGCGCTGTAGCGCAGCGGATGCTGGGCGATCTGCAGATACAACTGCGCCAACCGCTCGGCCCCATGCAAGGGACGCAAGGTGGCGCTGACCACGCCGCCGCCATCGGAGATATGCACGGCGTCCTCGGCGAACAGGGCGCGCAGCGAATCCAGCGTGGGTTGTTCCATGGCGGCGACGAAACGCTGCAGCAGCCGTTGTTGGGTATGCGCGTCCACGTTGAAGCGCGGGCGATCCTCGCGCAATCGTTCCCTGGCGCGGTGTACGCGCTGGCGGCAGGCGTTCTCGGTGATGCCGAGAATGACCGCTGCCTCGGCATGGCTGTAATCGAACACCTCGTTGAGCAGGAACGCGGCGCGCTCGTCCGGCCCCAGTCGTTCGAGCAGGGTGAGGAAGGAGAGCGTGAGCGTCTGGTCGCGTTCCAGCGGGGCATCGGGGGTGTCCGCGAGACCGTGGGCAGGGTTTTCCACCAACGGCTCGGGCAACCACGGGCCGGTGTAGTGTTCGCGTTCGGTTTTTGCCCGGCGCAGACGATCCAGGGCCACGCGCGTGGTCACGGTGACCAGCCAGGCTTCCGGGTCATCCAGTGCGGCAGCGTCTTGCGAGTGCCAGCGCAGCCAGGCGTCGTGCAGTACGTCCTCGGCGTCGGCCGGGGTGCCGAGCATGCGATAGGCCAGTCCGAACAGTCGCGGACGGTGTTGCTGGAACAGGGTGGTTTGCGGGTCCATGACGACCTCCTTGCGGGATTGCATCAAGGACGTGCCGGCACGCCGAAACGTGACTGCCTCAGCGTGCGAAGGGCCATGGCGCGAGGAAGATCACCCACAGCAGCACCAGCATGCCGATGTACTTCACGGCGCGGAACAGCTTCGGGTACTTGCGCTTGAATTTGCGGCTGCGACCACGGCTGCGCTGGTTGAACGCGAACATGCGGTTCACGAAACCGGTTTTTTCGGTGCCGGAATCGGAATTTGGCGACGCGGTGATCTTGCCCATGAAGGCTCCCACGCGATGATTGATCGCGGTCATCAAGCGCGAGCGCAGCGGGCGCTCCACGTCGGCGAACAGGATCACCCGGGTCTGGTCGGTCTTGTTCTCCACCCAGTGCACGTAGGTCTCGTCGAACACCACGTCCTTGCCGTCGCCCCACGCATGTTCCTCGCCATCCACGAAGATGCGGCAATCGCGCGAGTTCGGCGTGATCAGGCCAAGGTGGTAGCGCAGCGAGCCGGCGAAGGGGTCGCGGTGCGGGTTGAGCCGGCTGTTCGGCGCCAGCGTGGCGAACATCGCCGCCTTGATGCCGGGAATCGTGCGCAGCAGGGCCACGGTCTTCGGGCACAAGGCCTCGGCCGAAGCCAGCGGCTCGCCGTACCACTTCAGGTAGAAGCGCTTCCAGCCCTGCTTGAAGAAGCTGTTGAAGCTGGCATCGTTGTGCTTTTCGGCCGCGCGGATGTGGCCGTCGTCAAACAGCGCCAGCGCCTCGTCGCGGATGGTCTGCCAGTTGGCCTGCAGCAGGTCCAGTTGGGGGAAGCCGCGGCGGTCCAGGATCGGTCGGGCCGGCACCGCCGAGAACGCGTACATCAGCAGGTTGTACGGGGCGAAGATCGCCGAGTGGTCGACCAGCTGGCGATCGAAGCGCAGCCGCGCCCGCCCGCGCAGGTGCACCAGCAGCACGCACAGCACGAAAAACAGCAGGACGTAGAGAATGATGAAGCGCGGGCTGAGGAAATCCATCGACGGGTGACTCGAAAAACGGCCAATTGGCAGGCTTCGAGTATGTGGCCGCCCGGCGCCAAGTCAAGCGGGCCGCGACGAAAGGCCGGAGGGGACGACCTCGGCGGCGCGCGGCTGGCGTGCCATGCGTCGGCACGGAACAGGGCCTTTCAATGCCGCAGAACGTCCAGCTGGCCGCCGCCGGGTTGGTAGCCATTGGCCAGCGCCTTGTGCACGTACGCGCTGGCGAGACGCACGGCGGTGCGTGGTGACCGGCCTTTGGCCAGTTCCGCCGCCATCGCGGACGCCAGCGTGCAACCCGTGCCGTGGCCTTCGCGCGGCAGGCGCGGGTGGCGGATGTCCAGCCTGCCGCGGGCGTCGTAATAGCGGTCGACCACCTCACGACCCGTACCGTGGCCACCCTTGAGCAGCACCGCCCGGGCCCCGAGCGCGAGCAGTGCCGCGCCGGCCGCATCGAAATCGTTCGCGGTCTTGATGGGCTGGCCCAGCAGGGCTTCGGCTTCGGGCAGGTTGGGCGTGAGGATGTCGGCCAGCGGAACCAGCTCATCAAGCATGGCGGCCACGGCGTCCTGCGTGAGCAGGCGCGCCCCACTGGTGGCGATCATTACCGGATCGACCACCAGCCATGCCGGCTGGCGACGACGCATCTCGCGCGCGACCAGACGGACGATGCCGGCACTGCCAAGCATGCCGGTTTTCACCGCGCCGATCGGAAAGTCGTCGAACACGGCATCTATCTGCTGGCGGACATGTGCCAGCGGCACGGCGTGGACGGCTGTCACGCCGCGGGTGTTCTGGGAAGTGACGGCGGTAATGGCCGACAGACCATGCACGCCCCGCGCATGGAACGTCTTCAGGTCGGCCTGGATGCCGGCACCACCGCCGGAGTCGGAGCCGGCGATGGTCAGTGCGATGGGTGGCGTGCGAGGCATAAGGGTCAGTCGTTGGCGTTGATCGGACGTGGTCGCTACTGGATGCCGGCCTGCGCCGGCATGACGGTCAAAAACAGAGCTTCACGCTCGTCATTCCGGCGCAGGCCGGAATCCAGTTACAGCAACGCCGGGTAAAGATCGCGCCATTCAGGATTCTCGCCTTCGATCAGCCGCAACTTCCAGGCACGCCTCCATTCCTTGAGCTGCTTTTCGCGCAAAATCGCCGATTCCATGGTTTCGTGCAGTTCGTACCAGACTAGGTGGTGGACATGGTGGCGTGAAGTGAAACTGTCGGTGATCTCGTTGCGATGCTGCCAGATGCGCTTGATCAAATCGCTGGTCACGCCGATATAAAGCGTACCGTTGTGCTTGCTTGCAAGCATGTAGACGCAAGGTTGTCGCCAATCCATGGCGTGGTCTCCACTGGATGCCGGCCTGCGCCGGCATGACGGTTTGGAAGGCTGCTACAGCGCCTCCGACGCGAAATCCGCCAGCCGTGAACGTTCACCGCGCCGCAGGGTGATGTGGGCCGAGTGTTCCCACTGCTTGAAGCGGTCGACCGCGTAGGTGAGGCCGGAATTGGTTTCGGTGAGGTAGGGCGTGTCGATCTGTTCCACGTTGCCCAGGCAGACGATCTTGGTGCCGGGGCCGGCGCGGGTGATCAGGGTTTTCAGCTGCTTCGGCGTGAGGTTCTGTGCCTCGTCGATGATCAGGTAGCGGCTGAGGAAGGTGCGTCCACGCATGAAGCCGAGCGAGCGGATCTTGATGCGCGAGGCAAGCAGGTCGTTGGTGGCCTGGCGTCCCCATGAACCGCCTTCCTCGGGATTGGCGAGCACTTCGAGGTTGTCGGTGAGCGCGCCCATCCACGGCGTCATCTTTTCTTCCTCGGTGCCGGGCAGGAAGCCGATGTCCTCGCCCACCGCGACGGTGGCGCGGGTCATGATGATCTCGCGGTAGCGTTGCTGGTCCATCACCTGCGCCAGGCCGGCGGCCAGCGCCAGCAAGGTCTTGCCGGTGCCGGCGGTGCCGAGCAGGGTGACGAAATCCACGTCCGGGTCCATCAGCACGTTCAGCGCGAAGTTCTGCTCGCGGTTGCGCGCGGCGATGCCCCATACGCTGTGGTTGGGATGGCTGTGATCGTCCAGCAGCACCAGCGTGGCGTGTTGCTCGTCCACCGTCAGCACGCGCAGTTCCACGCTGTTCTCGCCGGGCAGGAACAGGCACTGGTTGGGATACCAGTCTTCGCCTTCGTGGAGATCGAGCTTGTAGAAGGTGTGGCCGTGCTCGTTCCACGATTGCACTTCGGGGTGATGATCCCAGAAGTCTTCCGCCAGTTCGTCCGCGCCGGTGAACAGCAGGGCGAAGTCGTCAAGCGCACGGTCGTTCTCGTAATCCTCTGCATGCAGGCCGTAGATCTGGGCCTTGATGCGCAGGTTGATGTCCTTGCTGACCAGCACGACTTCGCGTTCGGGGTTGCGGTCGCGCAACTCGATCACGGCGGCGAGGATCAGGTTGTCGGCCTTGCCGTGGCCGTTGGTGGTGCGCTGCTGGAAATACAGTCGCCCCACGGCGCCACGTTGCAGGTTCACGCCCTGCGGGTTGGCCAGTTCCAGGCCATCGTTGAGGCCGTTTTCGTTGCCGCGCCCGATCAGTTCGTTGATGAAGCGGCTGACTTGTCGCCCATTGCGCGAAACCTCGGAAACACCCTGCTTCTTTTCGTCCAGCTCCTCCAATACCGTCATCGGGATGAACACGTCGTGCTCCTCGAAGCGGAACAGTGACGTGGGGTCGTGCAGCAGCACATTGGTATCCAGGGCGTAGATACGCTTGCTTCCAGTCATGCGGAAGAAACCTCGCGGTGGGTGTGGCAAGGGGTGCGCGGCAAGCCGGTTGCCGCGGTGAGGGTATGGAAAGCGACGGGATTCACTTGTTGGCGGGGATGGCGTCCAGGACGGCCTGTGCGTGGCCGGGGACCTTCACCCCGCGCCATTCGGCGGCGAGCTTGCCGTCCGGATCGATCAGGAAGGTGCTGCGCACGATGCCCATGTGGCGTTTGCCGTAGAGCACTTTCTCGTGGATCACGTCGAATGCCTGGCACCAGGCTTCGTCCGGATCGGAGACCAGCGCGAACGGCAGCTCCTGCCTGGTGGCGAAATTGGCGTGGGATTTTACCGAATCGCGCGAGACACCGATGATGTCGGCGTGGCGTTTGCGGAATGTCGGGTAGAGGTCGCGGAAGTCCTTCGCCTCGTTGGTGCAGCCGGGCGTGGAGTCCTTGGGGTAGAAGTACACCACGATCCAGCGACCCTTGAGGTCGGCGAGCTTCAGCGTGGAGCCGTCGCCGGTGGTGCCGGTCAGTGCGGGGGCTTTCTTTCCGATTGCTAGCATGGTCTCTCCGGAAACCCGGTGGGGTTTCACTCGTGTCGAGAGAGAGACTAGCGCGTGTGCGATGACCGAGACAGCCTTGTCAGCGGATCCGGGCGGGCGCATTCTGGGAGTCTGCGCGGCAACGACCTGCCGGATCGAAAATCCGTTCATCCAGGGGCGCCTTTTCGGGCGCTTGGCTTGCGCCAGGGCGTTGCTAGAACTTCACCGGGTCCATGATCGCGTCAAGGTTCAGCCCGTCGCAGAACTCGAGGAAATCGTCGCGCACGGCGGCAATGTGCAGTTCGGCGGGAATGCCTACGGTGAATTGCGCCTGGAACATCGCCGCGCCGGTCTGCATCGCCTGGTAACGCATCGAGCTGAGCTGTTCGACGCTGATCTGCAGGCGGCTGAAGAATTCCACGATCTGCACCAGGATGCCGGGGCGGTCGGCCGCCACCACTTCCACCAGGTAAGGCAGCAGGTTGCCGCTGGGCTCGCGCGGCTCGGTGCGGTAGTGCACCAGGTGGATGGCTTCGTCCCGGCCGAGTTTGGCCAGGGCAGTTTCCAGCTTGGCCACGGCATCCCAGGCGCCAGTAGCCAGCAGCATCAGCGAGGTGTCGTCGCCGAGGCTGGACACCCGCGCATCGGACAGGTTGCAGCCTGCGTCGGCGATGCGTCGCGCCAGTCCCAGCAGGGGAGCCTGGGACGAGGGGGTCAGGGTCTGGATCAGCAGCTGGTGGTCGTTGCCGGTGCGGGCGGAGGGACGATTCAATGAAATGGCCTGTGGAAACCCGCGCAACACGGGCGAATAAAGCGTATCGCCCAGCTTACTTGTCCGTTCGATCGGCCGGCAAGTATCATCCGAGGCTTGGTTTCATGCGGAAATCGCGATGAACATTCGTGGAAGCATCTGCGCCCTGGCCACCCCGTTCGGGGCCGGTGGCGCACTCGATCTGGCGGCCTTCGGTCGCCTGCTCGATTATCAGATCGAGGGCGGCACCCAGGCGCTGGTGGTGGCAGGTTCCACCGGTGAGGCACACATGCTCGAACACGACGAGTTCGGGCGCCTGCTGGCGTTCGCGGTGAAACACGTGGCCGGCCGCGTGCCGGTGATCGCCGGCACCGGCGAAGCGGGCACCGCGAAAACCGTGGCCGCCACCCGGCACGCCCGCGAACTGGGCGCCGATGCCGCGCTGGTGGTGGCGCCGTATTACGTGCGCCCGACCCAGGAAGGCATGCGTCGCCATTTCCTCGAAGTGGCCGAACATGGCGGCCTGCCGGTGCTGCTCTACAACGTGCCCGGGCGTACCGCCTGTGACATCGATCCGGCCACGGTGGCGCAGTTGCGCGAACATCCCGCGATCATCGGCATCAAGGAAGCGCGCGGCGACGCCGAACGCATTCACGCGCTTGCGGAACTTGTGCGCCCGGATTTCGTCTATCTGTCCGGCGATGACGCAACGGCGGGTGAGGCGATGCTGGCTGGGGCGGCGGGAACGATTTCGGTCGTCGCCAACCTGGTGCCAAAGGCGTTTCGCGCGCTCTGCGACGCGGCCACCGGTGGCGACCAGGCGGCGACGGCACGTTGCCGGATGGCGCTGGATCCGCTGTTGCTGGCGCTTGAATGCGCACCGAACCCGATCGCGGTGAAGGCAGGCTTGCCGGAACTGGGCCTGGGATCGGCGATGCCGCGCCTGCCGTTGGTGGAACTGGAAGAAGGCCCGGCAAGGGCCCGTTTGCGCACGGAACTGGCGACTCTGGCATCCTTGGCGAACGCTGCCTGACGAAAAGCGGCCGCCCGACGACTTACCTGACGGAATACCATTACATGAAGAAATCCTCGCTCGCCGTTGCCCTGCCGGCCCTGGCACTCACCGGCCTGCTGCTTTCGGGCTGCGGCATGTTCCGTTCCACCAAGGCCTGGGAAACCGCCAAGCAGGAAACCCCGCTGGAAATCCCGCCGGGCCTGGATACGCCCACGGCCAGCGAAGCGCTGGTGATTCCGCCGCCGGGCGCGAACCAGCCGAATGCCAATGGCGCCACCGCGCGAGTCGGTGCCAATGCCGGCGTGATCGCCGACGGCTTCGTGGTGTCCGACAGCGTGGCGAACGTCTACAACCGCGTGGGCCAGGCGCTGGAAGCCGGCGACATCGGCACGGTGCAGTCGCACGACGACAGCGCGCACACCTACACGGTAGCGGTGGTGGCTTCGGACGCGTCGGAGAAGAAAGGCGGCTTCTTCCATCGCATGTTCCACCATGACAAGAGCACGAGTGATGCCGCGCCGGGCGCCGCGCCGCATACGGTGCAGATCAGCGTGGGCAGCAGCGGTGACGCCAGCCAGGTGCGCGCACAGGGCAATGCGGCGGCCGTGGCGAAGGTGATCGATGCGCTGAAGTCGCGCCTCGGCGGCCACTGATCCTTTTTGCACTTACTTGTCGAAGCGCCGCCTGAGGGCGGCGTTTTCGTTTCTGCGACGCTATCGCCAGGCGGCTTGTTTCGGGGTCACCAGCCACTGGCGTCGATGGCCATGGATGTGAAAACGCCGCCAGGCAGGCGGCGTTCGTGAGGCATTGGCTGGTACGCCGCGATCAGCGCTCGAGCAGGCCGAGCTTGTCGGGCTTGCCGTCCCAGTCCTTGGCGTCGGCGGGTGCATCCTTGCGCTCGGTGATCACGGGCCAATCCTTCGCCAGCTCGGCATTCAGCGCCACGAAACCCTCCTGTCCGGCCGGCACGTCGTCTTCCGGATAGATCGCATTGGCGGGGCATTCCGGTTCGCACAAGGTGCAATCGATGCATTCGTCCGGGTCGATCGCGAGGAAGTTCGGGCCTTCGTGGAAGGCATCAACCGGGCAGACCTCGACGCAGTCGGTGTACTTGCACTTGATGCAGTTGTCGGTGACGACGAAGGTCATGGCGCGGTCCAGCTCTTGCAAAACGATACCCGCAAGTATGCCCGCAATGGGGTCTCGCTGAGAAGGGTGCAGGCGCGCGGTGCGGGCTGCATCGCCACTTGCAACATGCCGCTTTTTGCGGCGTGCGGCCCCGGATGCCGGCTTCTGGCAGCAGTCGTGGTGCCAGCGGGCGTGACCATGCGCCATGGCTCTGTGCGCGATGGTCGAAGCGGGGGTTTTGTGAAGAGTGCGGCCATGGATGGCCGCTTCTGGCGTCAGTTCGGAGGTTGGCGGCAAAGCCTTGCCGCGCCGTCCCCACTGGCTGCGATCATGGATGATCGCAAAAGTAAAAAAACTGGCGCTCCCAACGAGGTTCGAACTCGTGTTCCCGCCTTGAGAGGGCGGTGTCCTGGGCCACTAGACGATGGGAGCGGAGTGCTGCGAAGCGCGGTAGTATAGCCGAATTGTTTCGTCCGGCAATGCCTGCGTGCGGCTTGCGTTGCATTTGTGCATTATCACTATTGCCGGGCGCCTGTTCATGCCGGCAAGAGCCGGTGCGTGACGGTTGCCGTCACGCTCGAACGACCACAGGGCCGCTTTGCCCGCAAGGACTTTGACCGCTTGAATCCCATAGCAAGGACCGACGTCGTGCCCGCGCTGCGCATCATCCCGCGCGAACAGCACATCATTTCCCGCAAGAACATCAGCAAGGCCGCATTGCGCGTGTTGTACCGACTGAACGAGGCCGGTTATGACGCGTTCCTGGTCGGCGGCGCGGTACGCGACCTGCTGCTTGGCGGCAAGCCGAAGGATTTCGACGTGGCCACCAGTGCCACGCCGGACGAGGTGAAGAAGCTTTTTCGAAACTGTCGCCTGATCGGCCGCCGTTTCCGGCTCGCGCACGTGGTGTTCGGCCCCGAGATCATCGAGGTGGCCACCTTTCGCGGCACTGGCGAGG
The DNA here is from genome assembly GCF_041107475.1 of Rhodanobacter sp. FW021-MT20. Lineage (NCBI taxonomy): Bacteria > Pseudomonadati > Pseudomonadota > Gammaproteobacteria > Lysobacterales > Rhodanobacteraceae > Rhodanobacter > Rhodanobacter sp. FW021-MT20. Next base: position 144,803 of record NZ_JBGBPX010000005.1, read on the forward strand.
AAGAGGGCAATGACGGCGAGCGCCGCATCGTCGATGGCCGCATCGTGCGCGACAACGTGTGGGGCACGATCGAGGAAGACGCGGTGCGCCGCGACTTCCGCGTCAACGCCATGTACTACGACATCAGCGATTTTTCGGTGCGCGACTACGTCGGCGGCATGCAGGATCTGGAGGACCGCGTGTTGCGCCTGATCGGCGATCCGGTCACGCGTTATCGCGAGGACCCGGTGCGCATGTTGCGGGCGGCACGGCTGGCAGCCAAGCTGGGCTTTCGCATCGACACGGCGGCGGCGAAGCCGTTCGCCGAGCTGGGTGACCTGCTCACCGAGGCGGCGCCGGCGCGCTTGTTCGACGAATCGCTGAAGATGTTCCTGGCCGGCAATGGCCTGAAGAGTTTCCACATGCTGGAAAAGTGCGGGCTGCTGGAATTCATGTTCCCGGCCACCGCGCGTGCGCTGAAACGAGGCGACGAAGCCTTGCGTGCGCTGGTCGAACAAGGCCTGGCCAATACCGACGAGCGCGTGGCCGAGGGCAAGTCGGTGACGCCGGCCTTCCTGTTTGCCGTGCTGCTGTGGGGCGAAGTGCGCGACCAGGCGCACGCCTGGATCGAGCAGGGCAAGGACAACACCGAGGCATGGGCACGTGCCGCGCTGCACGTGGTGGGTGAGCAGTGCCAGCGCGTGGCGATCCCGCGCCGGTTCACCTTCACGATGGAAGAGATCTGGTCGTTGCAGCCGCGCTTCGAGCAGATCCAGCGCAAGAAGGTGTTCCGCCTGCTGACCCATCCGCGTTTCCGCGCCGCGTTCGATTTCCTGCTGCTGCGTGCCAACGAATCACCGGCCATGCGCGAACTGGGCGAGTGGTGGGCGCACGCCCAGCAGTTGCCGCACGAAACCTTGGCGGCCGCGCTGCCCAATCACGGTGGTGCCGCGGTCGATGCGGAAATCGCCAAGGCGCCGCCGCGCCGTCGCCGTCGTCGTCGCAAGCCGACCGGCAAGTAGGGTTCGCGTGCCACGGGCTTATGTCGCGCTGGGCAGCAACCTCGGCGATCCGCGGCAGCAGGTGCTGGACGCGCTGGACGCGCTGGCGCGCCTGCCCGGAACTCGTGTACTGGCGCGGTCGCGGCTGTATCGCACGCCCCCGTGGGGCGTGCTGGAGCAGCCTGCGTTCGTGAATGCCGCGGCGCTGCTGGATACGGAGCTCTCGCCGCATGCCTTGCTCGATGCGTTGCTGGCGATCGAACAGGCCGCCGGTCGCGTGCGTGACGGCGAGCGCTGGGGGCCGCGCACGCTGGACCTTGACCTGCTGCACATGCCGGGCGTGCACCTGGACGATGCGCGGTTGACGCTGCCGCATCCACGGATTGCCGAACGCGCGTTCGTGCTGTTGCCGCTGAACGACCTGGATCCGGCCCTTGAATTGCCGGGGCAGGGGCGGGTCGATCGGCTGCTGGTACAGGCCGATCGGGCCGGCTGTGACGTTTTGCCTTGAGCCATTGCGGCTGCGCGCCGGATAATCGGCGTTCCACTTTCCGACCAAGTACGAGGGTTCGCCGTGTACGTGCAGAACGCCAACGCTCCCGCACGCAAGCCGGTCACCGTACCAGGCTTGCATGCGATGAAGGCCGAGGGGCGCCGGATCGCCATGCTCACCGCCTATGACGCCAGTTTCGCCTGGCAGCTGGAATCGGCCGGAGTCGATGTGGCGCTGGTCGGCGATTCGCTCGGCATGGTGATGCAGGGCCACGCCAGCACCTTGCCGGTGACGCTTGATCACATGGTCTATCACACGGCGATGGTGGCGCGTGGCGTCTCGGCCACGATGCTGGTGGCCGACCTGCCGTTCATGGCCGACCGCGATCTGTCGCACGTACTGGAAGCCGGCGCGCGGCTGGTCGGCGAAGCCGGCGCGGCGATGGTGAAGATCGAGGGCGGCGCGCCGCATATCCTCGCGGCGATCGAGGCGCTGACGGTGCGGGCGATCCCGGTCTGCGCGCACCTCGGGCTGACGCCGCAATCGGTGCACAAGTTCGGCGGTTTCCGCATCCAGGGGCGTGAGCAGGAAGCTGCCGATCGCGTGCTGGCCGAAGCGCTGGCGGTGGAGTCCGCCGGTGCCGACCTGCTGGTGCTCGAAGGCGTGCCCGTCGCATTGGGCGAGCGCGTGACCAAGGCCGTGAAGATCCCGGTGATCGGCATCGGCGCCGGCCCGCATTGTGACGGCCAGGTGTTGGTGATCCAGGACATGCTCGGCATTACGCGCGGCAAACGGCCGAAGTTCAGCAAGGATTTCCTGATCGGCCACGATTCTGTAGCGGCGGCCATCACGGCCTATGTGGCCGATGTGCGCAGCGGCGCCTTCCCGGCACCCGAACACTGTTTCAACTGACGGCAGACCTTCGATGCAAACGGTACAAGACGCTCCCGCCCTGCGCGCCACGATTCGCGGCTGGCGCGCCCAAGGGCAGACGGTGGGCCTGGTGCCGACCATGGGCAACCTCCATGCAGGGCATCACTCGCTGCTGAAGTTGGCGAAAGCGCGGGCCGATCGGGTGGTGGCAAGCGTGTTCGTCAACCCCACCCAGTTCGGTCCGAACGAGGATTTCGAGCGCTACCCGCGCACGCTGGCACAGGACCAGGCCGGCCTGGCCGAAGTCGGTTGCGACCTGCTGTTTGCGCCCGAGGTGGCCACGCTCTATCCATTCGGTGCGCAGCACAGCGTCAGCGTGCACGTGCCGCAGATCACCGAAACGCTGGATGGTGCGCATCGCCCCGGTCATTTCGATGGCGTGGCCACGGTGGTCAGCAAGTTGTTCAACCTGGTGCAGCCGGATATCGCAGTGTTCGGCCAGAAGGATTTCCAGCAGCTCAAGGTGATCGAGCGCATGGTGCGCGACCTGTCGCTGCCGGTGAAAGTGATGGCGGCGCCCACCTGGCGCGCGGACGACGGTCTGGCCATGAGCTCGCGCAATCAGTACCTGTCGGAAGCGGAACGCGCGCTGGCGCCGCAGATCCATGCCACGCTGCTGCAGATGCGCGAGTTGATCGCCAAGGGCCACGCCTGGCGCGTGGTGGAACAGGCGGCGACTTCGAAGCTGGAACGCGCGGGTTTCGTGCCGGATTACGCCGTGATCCGGCGTGCCGAGGACCTGTCCGAGCCGGCTGATGGCGAACGCGATGGCCTGGTGGCGTTGATCGCCGCCCGCCTTGGCAGCACGCGGCTGATCGACAACTTGTTGTTCGACTGAGTCGCCCACATTTCATGGTCGCAAACGGCTGATGTTGCGGTGCAATGTCGGCAGGTTCGATAATGTCCCCCTGTGCAGGCGGTTCCTGCAGGTAATGAAGTCATGCAATTGAACATGCTCAAGGCGAAGATCCACCGTGCCACCGTCACCCACGCCGAGCTGCACTACGAAGGCTCGATCGCCATCGACGGCAATCTGCTGGATGCCTCCGGCATCCGCGAGTACGAGCAGATCCATGCCTGGAACGTGAACAGCGGCCAGCGTTTCGTCACTTACGCGCTGCGCGCCGAGGAAGGCTCGGGCATCATTTCGGTGAATGGCAGTGCCGCGCGCAGTGCGCAGGCCGGCGACATCATCATCATCGCCGCGTTCGTGCAGTTGAACGAGGCCGAGCTGGAGCAATACCAGCCCACCTGCGTCTATATCGCCGCAGGTCCCGGCAACCGCATCAGCCACACCAATCGCGCCATTCCGAAGCAGATGGCGGTTGCCTGATTTGGCTTTCCATCGGGGCACGCGTATTTTGGTGTGCCTCGATGGAACATAATCTTCCGTTGGTTGGCTTGGCACGCTCCAGCATCCTTGCTCGTCATTCCGGCGTAGGCCGGAATCCAGTAGCGACCACGTCTGCTCAGGCCATACAGTCACTGGATGACCAGACCTTCGTCTGTTGTAAAGCGCTTCCTGCTTTCGCAGGAATGACGAGAAAAAAGCCGGTTCCGACATTTGCCACGTACGCTGGCGAGCGTTCGAAACTATTCCGGACAGTAGTCGGTCACGCGCCAGTTTCCTTTTCAGCTTGCCGCTGCAGCGCCCACGCCACGTGTTCGCGTACCACTGACGAGGCATCGTCAGCGCGTGCGTTCAGCGCATCGATCGTGGTTTGCGAGTGCGGCGCGTTGCCCAGCGCCACCGCAATGTTGCGCAACCAGCCCTCGTAGCCGGTGCGGCGGATCGCCATGCCTTCGGTACGCTTGAGGAATTCCGCTTCGCTCCAGGCGAACAGCTCCAGCAGTTTCGCGCCGTCGAGACTGTGGCGCGGGGCGAAATCGGGCTCGACGGCTTCCTGCGCGAACTTGTTCCACGGGCATACCAGTTGGCAGTCGTCGCAGCCGAAGATGCGGTTGCCCATCGGTGCGCGCAGCTCTTCGGGAATCGAGCCTTTCAGCTCGATCGTCAGGTAGGAGATGCAGCGCCGCGCATCGAGTTTGTTCGGCCCGAGGATGGCGCTGGTGGGGCACACATCGATGCAGCGGGTACAGGTGCCGCAATGGGCGGTTGCCGGTGCGTCCACGGGCAGTGGCAGGTCGGTATACAGCTCGCCGAGGAAGAAGTACGAGCCGGCGTGGCGGTTGATCAGCACGGTGTGCTTGCCGATCCAGCCCAACCCGGCATTGCGCGCCAGCGCCTTTTCCAGCACCGGCGCGGAATCCACGTAGGCGCGATAGCCGAAGTCGCCGACCTCGGCCTGGATGCGTGCGGCCAGCTTCTGCAGGCGGTTGCGCATCAGCTTGTGATAATCGCGACCGAGCGCATAGCGCGACACGTAGCCGGCGTTGCCGTCGCCGATCACCTCCCAGGCATTGCGCGTGCCGGGCGGGATGTAATCCATGCGCACCGAGATCACCCGCTGCGTGCCCGGCTCCAGTTCGTCCGGGCGGCTGCGCTTGGTACCGTGGCGGGCCATGTATTCCATCTCGCCGTGATGCCCGGCATCCAGCCAGTCCTGCAGATGGGTTTCGTCCGGGGCAAGCGTTACGCCGCTGATGCCGGCTTCGGCAAAGCCCAGCTCGCGCGCCCATTGCTTGATGTCGCGGGCGAGGGCGTTGTAGTCGATGGCGGGGACGGTGGACATGCCGCCATTGTAGAAGGCACCGCCAGTACCCGCGCCCGGCGGCCTATAATTGGCCGATGCCAAGCAGCCCGCGCAGCCACGATCTCTACACCGTCGAGCAAGTCCGTGCGCTGGACCGGCGGGCGATCGACGAACTCGGCGTGCCCGGCATCGAGCTGATGCGTCGCGCGGCCTGGGCCGGCCTGGCCAGCCTGCGCCGGCACTGGCCGCAAGCCCGCCACATCGCGGTGTATTGCGGGCCGGGCAACAATGGCGGCGACGGTTTCCTGTTGGCGTCGCTGGCACGCGAAGCAGGCTTGCGCGTCGACGTGCTGGCGCTTGCGGATACGGCCCACGGCGATGCCGCACAGGCGCGGGCGACCTGGGTCGACGCGGGTGGGATTGTCCGGCACTGGGATGCGCACGAGGCGTTGCCGTCGGCGGACGTCCACGTCGATGCGCTGTACGGCACCGGCTTGCACCGGGCGCCCGACGCCGATGCAGCCACCTTGATCGAGCGCCTCAATGCGGGCGATGCCCCGGTGCTGGCGCTGGACGTTCCCTCGGGACTCGATGCGGACAGTGGGCGTTGTCCGGGCGTGGCCGTGCGCGCCGCCGTCACGGTCAGTTTCATTGCTGCCAAGCGCGGGCTGCGCACCGGGCAGGCGGCGGATCACGTGGGCCAATTGGAACTGGATACGCTGGGCTTGCCCGATGCGTTGTGGCTGGACACCTCACCCGACGCGCAAGTCCTGTCGGCCGGGCACTTGCCGCCGCGCGCGCGCGCCGCGCACAAGGGCAACCATGGCCACGTGTTGGCCATCGGCGGTGATCACGGCACGGCTGGCGCGGTCCGCCTGTGTGGCGAGTCGGCCTTGCGCAGCGGTGCCGGACTGGTAAGCGTGGCGACTCGTGCCGAACACCTGCTGGCACTGAACAGCGCGCGTCCCGAGTTGATGGCGCATGCCGTGGATGGGCCGCAAACACTGGAGTCGCTGCTGGAGCGTGCCGACGTGCTGGCGCTGGGCCCCGGCTTGGGGCAACGGGCGTGGGGGCACGCGTTGTGGCTCACCGCGCTGGATACCGGCAAGCCACTGGTGCTGGATGCCGATGGCCTGAGCCTGCTTGCCCATGAGCCGCGTCAGTTCACCCGTCCGACCGTGCTGACGCCGCACCCGGGCGAAGCGGCACGGTTGCTGCACGACACCACCGAAAACGTCGAGGCCGACCGGTTTGCCGCCGTGCGGGCGCTGGCAGCTCGCTACCATGCGGTCGTGGTGCTGAAGGGAGCCGGCAGCCTGATCGCCGATCCGGCAGGCCGGGTGGCCGTTTGCCCGTGGGGCAACCCGGGCATGGCGACCGGTGGCATGGGCGACTTGCTGACCGGTGTCATCGCAGCCTTGCTGGCACAAGGCTGCGACGCCTGGCAGGCAGCCTGCCTTGGCGTGGGCCTGCATGCCCGTGCCGGCGATTGCGCCGCGAGGCAGGGCGAGCGTGGCCTGCTGGCCAGCGACCTGTTGGCACATTTGCGCCTGTTGGGAAACGGACTCGAACATGATTGATACGTCCACGCACACCCTCCCGGGTAACACCCGCCATCGGGAGCTTGTCGACGAAGCTGCCACTACCGCGCTGGGGCGGCAGTTTGCCGGCGCACTGCAAGGCGGTGGCCTGGTGGTCTACCTGCACGGTGACCTGGGCGCCGGCAAGACCAGTTTCGCCCGGGCCCTGCTCGGCGCGCTGAACGTGGGCGAACGCATCAAGAGTCCCACCTACAGCCTGGTCGAGGGCTACGAGGCGCAGGGGCGCCCGGCCTGGCATCTCGATCTGTACCGCATCGCCGATCCCGGCGAACTGGAATGGCTGGGCCTGGATGCCCTGGCCGACCCGGCGGCCCTGGTGCTGGTGGAATGGCCCGAACGGGGCCGTGGCGCGTTGCCGGCAGCGGACATGGTCATCGACATGGCTTATGCCGGGGCGGGGCGGCAGGCGACATTGCGTCCGCTCACCGCACGTGGGCGGCAGGTGCTGGCACGGCTAGGCTGACGGCTAAGTAATCGTTTCGTATGGAAAAAGTATCGAGCCGGTGGCCTTGCCAAGGTTGCCTGCATAAAGCGCGGCTTAGGGTCAATAGCTTGATCTGATCTGACGAATAGTGTGCAGGTTATGGATATTCAAGGGAAAAGCCCTTGCAATCGTCCATTTGCTGCGCTTCAATGCTGCCTATGAACGGAACCCTGACGCGTCTGCTGTGGATGGCTGGTGTCGCAATGGCGACAGCGGTGCCGTGCGGTGCTTCCAGCGCGGCCGAAGTGAAGGATGCACGCGTCTGGGCCGGGCCGGATTACACCCGCGTGGTGTTCGACCTGTCCGGGCCGGTGCATTACAAGCTCAGCCAGCAGGATGGCAAGGTGGTGATTGCCCTGCCGGCCAGCAGCCTGGCGGGCGGCTTCAACGGTCCGGCGGCGCAAGGGCGCTTCAAGGGCATGACGAATACCCGTGAGGGCGGCACCTTGCAGCTGGCGGCGAACGTGGCGCCGGGCAGTCGTCCGCGCGACTTCATGCTCGGCCCTTCCGGCAAGGCCGGTTATCGCCTGGTGCTCGATCTGTATCCCGACAACGCCGCTGCAGCTACCAAGACGGTTGCGTCGGCCAAGACGACGGGCAAGCCGGTCGTGATCCCCACGGCAGAGGTTCATCGCGTCTCCGATTTCAAGAAGCTGGACTCCCGCCAGGTGGCAGCGCTGCTCGGTGGCGAGCGCAAGGTGATCGTGGCGATCGATGCCGGTCACGGCGGCAAGGATCCCGGCGCCCATGGTCCCGATGGCACGCTGGAAAAGAACGTGACGCTGGCGGTGGCGCGTGATCTGGCGGCCCAGATCAACAAGCAGCCGGGCATGAAGGCGGTGCTGACGCGCACGGGCGACTATTACATTCCGCTCAAGCGACGCTATGAGATCGCGCGTGCCGACAAGGCCGACCTGTTCATCTCGATCCACGCCGATTCCTACACCAGCAGCGATGCGCGCGGTTCGTCGGTATGGGTGTTGTCCTCGCGTGGCAAGAGCTCGGTGGCCGCACGGTTGCTGGCCGATCGCGAAAACAGCTCCGATCTGATTGGCGGTGTGTCGCTGGCGGCTGAAAACGACAGCCTCGCCTCCGTGCTGCTGGACATGCAGCAGGGCTGGGCGGTGCAGGCCAGCGACGTGGTGGCGAACAATGTGCTCAAGGCGCTGGCCCAGCTTGGGCCGACTCATCGCGATCACATCGAGCACGCCAACTTCGTGGTGCTGCGTTCGCCCGATGTGCCGTCGATCCTGGTCGAGACCGCCTTCATCAGCAATCCGACGGAAGAGCGCAAGCTGCGCAATCCCCAGCACCAGCGCGCGCTGGCGACGGCGGTGATGGGCGGCGTGAAGGATTACTTCGAAAGCTCGCCGCCGCCGGGCACCTGGTTTGCCGCGCAGGCTGCGCGTCGGGCGGGCGTCCAACTGGCTTCGGTCGACGCCTCGGCCAAATCCGGTGCGGGCGCGGCCAAGGGTGGCGACAAGCACCGCGTCGCCCGCGGCGAAAGCCTGAGCAGCATCGCGCACCAGTACGGCGTGAGCGTCAGCTCGCTGAAAAGCGCCAACGGCATCAGCAGCAACAGCCTGCAGGCCGGCACGGTGCTGATGATTCCCACGGGCTGAACGGCCCGTGGGGCGGATGGGCGGATTCATCGCCACCGTCCGCTTTTGTTGTCGGGGCACGCTGGTTAAGCTTGGCCGATGCCCCAGATTCGCCCGCTCCCCCCCGCACTCATCAACCAGATCGCCGCCGGTGAAGTCATCGAGCGGCCGTCCTCGGTGGTCAAGGAACTGGTCGAGAACAGCCTCGACGCCGGCGCCACGCGCATCGAGGTGGACATCGAGGCCGGTGGCGCGCGGCTGATTCGCGTACGCGACGATGGCGGCGGCATCGCACCGGACGAATTGCAGTTGGCGGTGGCCTCGCACGCCACCAGCAAGATCGGCAGCTTCGATGATCTCGAGCACGTCGCCAGCATGGGGTTCCGCGGCGAGGCGCTGGCCTCGGTGTCGTCGGTGGCGCGATTCGCGCTCACCTCGCGTCCGCGCGATGCGGACAATGCGTTCCGCATCGAGGTCGACGGCGGCAAGCTGCAGGCGGCGCGCCCCGCGCAGCATCCGCCGGGCACCAGCGTGGAAGTGCGCGACCTGTTCTACAACGTGCCGGCGCGCAAGAAATTCATGCGCGCCGAACGCACCGAGTTCGCCCATATCGACGATTTGCTGAAGTCGTTGGCACTGGCGCGCGGCGCGGTGGAGTTCCGGCTCAGTCACAACGGCAAGCCGGTGCGCATCTGGAAGACCGCGCGCGACGAACAGGCCGAGTTGCAGCGCGTGGCCGAAGTGCTTGGCGCCGATTTTCCGCAACAAAGCCTGCGCGTCGAACATGCCGCCGCGGGCATGCGTTTGTCTGGCTGGGTGGGTTTGCCCACTGCCTCGCGTTCGCAGGCCGACTCGCAGTATTTCTACGTCAACGGCCGGCTGGTGCGCGACCGCGTGGTGACGCACGCGGTGCGTCAGGCCTATGCCGACGTGCTGTTCCACGGTCGCCATCCGGTCTTCGTGCTGTACCTGGAACTTGATCCGGCCGGCGTCGACGTCAACGTGCATCCGGCCAAGCACGAAGTGCGCTTCCGCGAGCAGCGGCTGGTGCACGACTTTCTGTTCCGCACCTTGCACGAGGCGTTGGCGCAGACACGCGCGGGGCAGGTTGAATCGCACGCACAGGCTGACGACGGTCGCCTGCACATGACGACATCGGGTGCATCTTCCAGCGAGCGCGTGCCCGGCTTGCCGGCCATGCAAACGTGGCCGACGCACGCGTCGCAGAGCCGACTGACGCTGGGTGTGCGCGACCAGCCGCTGGCCGACTACGCGGCACTGGTCGGCGAGCTTCCACGCGCGGCACCTGCCGTCGCGCCGATGGCGGAAAGCGAACCCGGAGAAGCGCCGCCGCTGGGTTACGCCATCGCCCAGCTCAAGAACATCTACGTGCTCGCCGAGAATGCGCAGGGCCTGGTGCTGGTGGACATGCACGCCGCGCACGAGCGGATCACCTACGAGAGGCTCAAGACCGGGCGTGCGTGCAGCAACCTGCGCTCGCAATTGCTGCTTGTCCCCTTGAGCCTGGCGGTCAGCGCGAAGGAGGCGGCTGCCGCCGAGGAGCACGCCGACGCCCTTGCCGAGTGGGGGCTGGAACTGTCGCGCAGCGGTCCGTCCGGGGTGGTGGTGCGGCGCATCCCGGCCTTGCTTGAGGGCGCCGACGTAGGTCAGCTCGCCCGTGACGTGCTGGCCGAACTGGCCCAGCACGGCAGCTCGCGCCGTCTGCAGGAGCTGGAAAACGAGCTGCTTTCCACCATGGCATGCCATGGTTCGGTGCGTGCGGGGCGGCGCCTGTCGATTCCCGAAATGAATGCGTTGCTGCGCGACATGGAAGCCACCGAGCGTTCCGGCCAATGCAACCATGGTCGACCGACCTGGACGCAGCTTTCGCTGTCCGAGCTGGACCGGTTGTTCATGCGCGGGCGATAAACGTGGAGATTCGTCATTGCCGCGAAGTGGCAATCCGGTGACGTTGACATCATGCGCCGGAAGGCGCTGGATCCCGGATATCGCTGCGCGATTCCGTGATGACGCCGGGAATGGTTGTGGCATCAAGGCTTGTCGGCCCGGCGTTTGGACGTCCATACTCAAGCCTTCCATTGCCGCGGATCGCCCCCATGTTGCGTGTCGCCGCCTTTCTTCTTGCCTTGATTCCCGGAGTCGCCGCCGTGCATGCCACTGATGTTCCCCATTCCAGCACTGCCTACACACAGCAAGTCGAACAGTGGCGTGCCGCCCGCGTGGCGCGACTCACGGCGCCCGATGGCTGGCTCAGCCTGATCGGCCTGGAATGGCTGCACGAGGGTGCGAATCGCGTCGGCAGTGCGGCCGACAACGACATCGTGCTGAAGGCCGGGCCTGCGCATCTTGGCGTCGTGACGGTGGCTGCCGACGGGACGACCCGTATCGCGTTGGCGAAGGGTGTGGATGCGACCATCGATGGCCAGAAGCTCGAATCGGCAACCCTGGTCGATGACATGCACGTCAATGGCGATGCCGCACCGACCACGGTGCGTTTCGGCCACGCGAGCTTCTTCGTGATCGATCGCGACGGGCGCAGGGCGTTGCGGGTGAAAGACAGCGATGCCGCGGCGCGCCGTGACTTCGTCGGTATTGACTATTTTCCGATCGACCCGTCGTGGCGCATCGAGGCCGACTGGGTGCCGTTCGATCCGCCGCATGACCTGCAGATGGGCACGGCGATCGGAACCATCGACACGGTGAAGATTCCGGGCAAGGCCGTGTTTCACCGTGACGGCCAGACTTTCGAGCTGCTGCCGTACCAGGAAGAGCCCGGCGGCGAGTTGTTCTTCGTGCTGGCCGACAAGACGTCGGGCAAGCAGACCTACGGTGCTGCGCGCTTCCTCTACGCGGCGTTACCCGCGGGTGGCATCGACAAGCCGGGCAAGCTGGTGCTGGATTTCAACCGGGCCTACAACCCGCCATGTGCCTTCACGCCGTTCGCCACGTGTCCGCTGGCACCGCCGGAAAACCGGCTGGATATCGCGGTGACCGCCGGCGAGAAAAAGTATCGCGGCGGGGATCACTGAGAAACTGCGGTTCGCGATGACTTCCTCTCCCCGGAGGGGAGAGGGAGAACACCAAGCGTTGAGCAGCCGCGGTGCGCCGTGACTTCCTCTCCCCGCCGGGGAGAGGACCGAGGTGAGGGGTGGGTGCTCGTGAAAGCGTGGCATGGGTGAGGTTGTCGCTGGAGTGCCCCCTCACCCCAACCCTCTCCCCGGAGGGGAGAGGGAGAACACCAAGCGTTGAGCAGCCGCGGTGCGCCGTGACTTCCTCTCCCCCGCCGGGGAGAGGACCGAGGTGAGGGGCGGGTGCTCGCGAAAGCATGGCATGAGCGAGCTTGTCGCAGGAGCGGCTCCTCACCCCAACCCTCTCCCCGGAAGGGAGAGGGAGAACACCAAGCGTTGAGCAACCGCGGCACGCGATGACTTCCTCTCCCCGCCGGGGAGAGGGAGAACAGCGATGGTCAGCTGCCCTTGAATGCCGCCTTGCGCTTTTCCAGAAAGGCGCTGGTGCCTTCGTGCATGTCGTCGGTGGAGAACATCAGTGCGAAGCCCTGGGTTTCGAATTCCAGGCCCTGGTCGAGCGCAGCTTCGCCTCCCTGCAACACCGCATCGAGAATGCCGGCAGCGGCCAGTGGTGCGGCGGCGGCCAGCTGATCGGCCAGGGCGGCCACGCTCTCGTCCAATGCCTCAGGCGCCACCACACGGTTGACGATGCCCAGCTCGTACGCGCGTTGTGCGCCGATCGGCGCGCCGGTGAGGCACAGTTCCAGCGCAGCGCTGCGGCCGGCCAGGCGCAACAGGCGCTGGGTGCCGCCGAAGCCGGGGATCAGGCCGAGGTTGATCTCGGGCTGGCCGAACCTGGCCTTCTCGCTGGCGACGCGCAGATGGCAGGCCATCGCCAGTTCCATGCCGCCACCCAGCGCGAAGCCCTGGATGCGTGCGATCACCGGCTTGCCCAGTCGCTCGATCGAGCTCATCAGGCGTTGGCCTGCACGCGAGAAGCCTTGCGCCTGCACCGGCGTGTAACCATTCATCTCGGCAATGTCGGCGCCGGCCACGAAGGCCTTCTCGCCGGCGCCGGTCAACACCACGGCGCGCATGGCGTCGTCCTGCGCGGCCTGGGCGAAGGCGATGGTCAGCTCGTTGAGCGTGTCGCGGTTCAGCGCATTGAGCTTGTCGGGACGGTTCACGGTGATGGTGCGCACCGCGCCACGGTTGGAGATTTCCAGGTTGCGATAAGCCATGATGGGGATTCCGGCAGGGCAAAGCCGGCATGGTAGCAGCGGGAACCTTTGCCGTTGTCGGGTTTCTCAGTTCCGTGCGCCGGATCGGTCGGTAGCTGCTGCATGTCGCAGTGGAACCACCTAGGATGTTGCGCTGTAGGTCCGTCCGCTGGAGATATGGAATGACACGACTGCGTTGGCTCGCCTTCGGCCTGCTTTTCGTCGCGGGAGCGACGCTGGCGCAGCAGCGCATGATGGCGCCCGGCACACCGGCGGTGAAGCTGGACAAGCACAAGCTTTCCTATGCCATCGGCTACCAGATCGGCAGCCAGTTCGCGGATGGCCAGCCAGCAGTGGACCTGGCCACTTTGCAGCAGGCAATCCGTGATGCCTTCGCCAAGCGCCCGCCATCGGTATCGATGCAGGACATGCGCCAGCAGCTGCACGAGCTCGATCACCAGATGCATGCGCAGGCCGTGTCCGAGTTCCGGCATCTGGCGGAAGCGAACCTGCGCAAGAGCCAGGCGTACATGGCGAGCAATGCCAAGCAGCCCGGCGTGGTGCAGTTGCCCTCGGGCATCCAGTATTCGGTGATCAAGAAGGGCAGTGGCACGATCACCCCGACCGTCACCAGCACGGTGACGGTGAACTATCGCGGCATGCTCACCGACGGCACCGAATTCGACAGTACCTGGGCGCGTGGCCAGCCGGTCAGCTTCGCCGTCAACAACGTGATCCGCGGTTGGCAGGACGTGATTCCGCGCATGCACGTGGGCGATCGCTGGAAGGTGGTGATCCCGCCGCAGCTGGCCTACGGCAAGCATGGCGCATTGCCGCGGATCGGGCCGAACGAGGCGCTGGTGTTCGAGATCGAGCTGCTCGACATCAAGTCCGGGCCAAACCATCCCTGATCGCGTGACGCCGGGTCATCGGGACGGAGCCCGGCCGGTGGTAACATGGCCGGGCATGTCGAACGACCCTGCCGTACCTCCTCCCGTCCTCACGCCCTGTGTCGGCATCTGTCGGCTGGATGCGCGTGGCTATTGCGTCGGGTGCCGCCGCACCGGCGAGGAAATCGGTCACTGGCGCGAGATGAGCGAGACCGAGCGGCGTTACTGGATGGACGTGGTGCTGCCGGCAAGGCCGCCGGCATGATCGACGAGCTTCTGCAGTCGCTGATCCCGCTGTCTTCGCCGCCGTCGGGGCCGGGCTGGAACCATGCATCGATGGTCGAGTTGCTGGGCGATGTGCCATTGCGGCCGGCATCCGTGCTGATCGGCCTGCGCGAAGGCGTGCAGCCGCGAATCATCCTCACCGTGCGCACCAGCCACCTCACCGCACATGCCGGACAGGTGGCGTTCCCGGGCGGCAGTCGCGATGCCGCCGATGGCGACGCAGTAGTCACCGCGCTGCGCGAAAGCGAGGAGGAAATCGGCCTCGATCGCACGCTGGCGTCGCCGCAGGGTTACCTCGACTGTTTCGAAACCATCAGCGGCTTTTGCATCACCCCGGTGGTGGCGTGCATCGACGCCAGCGCGCGCTTGCGCCCGTCGCCGGACGAGGTGGACGAAGTGTTCGAGGTGCCGCTGTCGTTCTTTCTCGAACCGGCCAACCTGCGTCGCTACGTGATGGAGTACCGTGGCCGCCAGCGCGAGATGGTGGAATTCGTGCATGGTGGCCACCGCATCTGGGGCGCCACCGCGGCCATCTTGCTGAACATGCTGGAGAGGATGAAACGCGCATGAAAACCACGCTGATTTCCGTCGCCGAACTCGCCGCGTTGCCGCCGTCGGATGTGCTTGTCGTCGATTGTCGCCACGTGATGGCCGATACGACCCAAGCCGAGCGCGACTATCGCGCCGGGCACATTCCCGGTGCCGTGTTCGCCGATCTCGACCGTGATCTGTCCGACCTTTCGCGGCGGTCCGAAGGCTTGGGCCGGCATCCCTTGCCGTCCGAATCGGCCTTTACCGATCTGCTGGGTCGCTGGGGCTGGCTCCCCGGCCTGCAGGTGGTGGCTTACGACGCCGCCAACGGCGCCATGGCCGCGTCGCGCCTGTGGTGGTTGCTGCGCCTTGCCGGCGAGCATGCGGTCGCGGTGCTCGACGGTGGCCTGGCTGCCTGGCAGTCCGCCGGCTTGCCGATGGAAACAGGAGCCACCGAACGCACGTCGACGCAGGTGGTGGTCCACTTCGATCCGGACCAGGTGATCCTCGATCACGACGCGGTGGTCGGGCAGTCGCAGCAAGTGGTGCTGGATGCGCGCGCCACGCCGCGCTATCGCGGCGACGTGGAGCCGCTCGATCGCGTCGGCGGACATATTCCCGGCGCGCTGAACCGCCCGTTCGCCGACAACCTGGATGCCGACGGCCGCTTCAGGCCCGCCGCCGAATTGAAGAACGAATTCCTCGCGTTGATCGGCACGCATGCGCCAGAGCAAGTCGTGCACTCGTGCGGCTCCGGCGTCACCGCCTGCCACAACCTGCTGGCGATGGAATACGCCGGTCTGAATGGCTCGAAGCTCTACGCGCCGTCGTGGAGCGGCTGGGTCAGCGATCCGTCGCGGCCCGTGGCCAAGGGCGAAGCCTGAGCACAACGCTTCGTTTTAGTGCGAGGCGGGCGGGGCGGCGCGGTCGAAAGGGAGCATCTGCGCTGCGGGCAGCAGATGCTGCCGCAACAAGTCGAGCGGGCGGTGGTATTCCATGTTGTGGCGCGCGTTGCGGCCCAGCGCGGCATGCTTGAACAGGCCGTCCCATTCCTGCGCGGCAACCTCCGGCAGGGAGCGATCGCCATGTTCCAGCGCCAGCCAGAACGCGAACTTGCGCTGGTTGAGCGATGACAGCAGGCTGCGGTCGCGGGTGGCGGCGAAGGCGAAGCCGGCGTCGAAGCCATGCAGCTCCGCATCCACGCCCGGCCCGCGCAGACCGTGATGTTCGGCGATGGCGGCGAACTGCAGCAGCGCGCGCTCGTGCAGCACGCGCAGGTTGGCCGCATTGCCCGGCAGCACCAGCAGCGCGCCGGTGGCGGCATTGAGCAACACCACGAACGGCTGCCGGCGCCAGACCTCGATGTCCGCATACCACTCGCCCAGCGGGTTCGCCTCGGGCGCGGGTTCCGGCGGCTTGGCCGGCTGCTTCAGGCGCTTGAGCAACTTGGCGGTGCAGCGCAGCACGGTCATGCCACGCGCACCTGGCCGTTCATCAGCAGGGGGAGGAGCCAATCGCGGAGTAGGGTGAGCTCCGCCGACTCCTCAATTGCCAGTTTTTGCCGGTCGCGCAGAACCACCAAGACGCTTGTCAGCGATCTCCTGATGGGGTCTGGAGCTACAAGAATTCGAGCGGCGTTCAAATTTTCCTGTGTGATCTTCTTCTGTATCGATCCACTCATCATTTGAATAGCGGGTGTTTCTCTCAACATCAGATAAAGCAGATCGACGGTCCACCCGTTTCTTGGGCGAAGCACATGGGCATGATTGTTAACCCACGACTTGCCCCAGATTCTCTGAAGAACGACCTTGCCACGATCATCCATCACCGATCCATCTTCCGCCAACAGAAGAAGTTCTTCGTCAAACAAGAAATCATCGATGAAACCAAATATGCCTGTTGCGCCGTAATAGGGAATGCTTCCCGGTCGGCTCTCCCGCTGTTGCTTCGAAAGCGGAACTCTTTTTGAGTCCAAGATATCGACAATGTTACCGAGCAACGCATCGCCCCACCCCGCCGGAATCTCGCGCTTGAGGGTGTCGTTCCAGACCATCGCGCCGCCGCTGGACTTGTACGGGCGGCCGTGGGCGTCGGGGAAGTCGAACTGCACGAACCAGTAGTCGTAGATCGTCTTCGCCAGTGCCTCCAGCTCGGCGTTGATGCGGTGGTTGAGGTCGATCTTGGCGTCGAGAGCGGACAGCACCGCCGCGATTTTTCCTTGCGTCAGCTTGTCGCCGATCAGGGGGATCGCAAGCTCTTTGAGCAACGGAATCCGTAAATTGCTCACGGTTGAACCCGTAGCGTTGCTCGCACCAATCTGCATTTGCACGAAATGAGACTGCATCGCGTAAAGCAAATAGTGTTTGTCCACCTTCGCCGCATCGGGCTTGATAAGAACCTGCCGCTGGCCCAGGCAGCAAGTCACGCCATCGGGAATCATCCCGATTTCACCCATCGGCGCTTCACGCGTGATGATGAGGTCACCCGGTTGCGGGACGCTACGAGCGATGCGCTCTCGAAAACTAGCCTCATCCGTGTACGACGGGGAATCGAGCGAAATCTTGCCGTTCTTGATGTTCTCGCTACGAACGACGATCCAGCCGGCATCCGTCCAATTTGGCGTGGAATGGTGGCAATCGGTTATCGCTGCACACAACGACTCCAATTCGGCGGTTTCGCCATCAAACGCGCGCTTTCCAGTCACAGGTGCAATCCCGCCAATTGCTTCTTGATTTGGCTTTCCAGCTTCGCCGATTCGCCGAACATCTTCTCAAGCCGCGACTGGAAACCTTTAATCTTCTCTGCAAACTGCTTCGGCGTGATGTCCTCGTAGGCGATCGTCACCTCGAAATACTGCCCCGCACTCAGCGAATAGTTCTTCGCCGCGATCGCTGCGTGATCGACCACCACCGAAAAATCCTCCACTGCCTCGCGGGCGTTGAAGGTGGCCACGATCCGCTGCTCCTCGGCGCCACTCAGCAGGGTTTTCTGGTTCTTGCCTTCCTTCACCTTCTCGCCCAGCGCGGAGGCGTCGATCAGCACCACGCCGTCGCGGTTGGTGGTGTCCAGGAACAGGATCGACACGTTGGTGCCGGTGGTGGCGAAGATGTTGCTGGGCATGGAGACCACGCCGGCGATCATCTGCTCGTCCACCAGCTTCTGGCGGATGCGCAGCTCGATGCCGCTGGCGGCGGTGATGAAGCCGGTGGGCACGACCACGGCGGCTTTGCCGCCGGGTTTGAGGCTGGCGATGATGTGCTGGATGAACAAGAGGTAGATCGCCATCTTGTCCTTGGCCTTGGCCGGCACCTTGGGGATGCCGGCGAAGAAGCGGCTGGCGTTGGCGTCGCTGTCCAGGTCGTCGCGGAAGTCGGAAAAATCCATCTTGAACGGCGGATTGGAGACGATGTAGTCGAAGCGACGTAGCGCTTTTCCCTCTTTGTGCACCGGATGCAGGATGGTGTTGCCCTGGGTGATATTGGGGATGGAGTGCACCAGCTTGTTGAGCACCAGGTTCAGGCGCAGCAGGCTGGAGGATTTTTGCGAGATGTCCTGCGACCAGATGCTGCAATGGTCTTCGCCGATGGCATGCGCCAGCGCCATCAACAAGGTGCCCGAGCCCGAGGCGGGGTCGTAGCAGGTGACGTTTTTCACCGTGCCGCGCTGGTCTTGCGGCACCAGGATGTCGGCCATGATGGTGGCCACCGCGTGGGGGGTGTAGTACTCGGCGTACTTGCCGCCGTTGTCCTTGTTGTAGTCCTTGATCAGGTACTCGAACAGGGCGGCGTAGAAGTCGTACTTCTGCTCGAACAGGCGCTCGAAGCTCACCCCCACCAGCTTGTTGAACAGCGCGCGCACGAAGCCGTCGCGCTTGTCGGCGCTGCCGGTGACGTATTCGCTGAGGCGGTCGAACAGCGGCACCTTTTCGCCGTCATCGGTCTGCACCGCGAAGATCTCGTTATTGGCCACGGCGATGGCGATCAGGGTGTCGTCCCACAGCCTGGCGAAGCCGGGTTCGCTCTGGCGGTTGAACAGGCTGGGGATCAATTGGTCGGCGGTGAGCCGTGGTGTTTCCGCAGGCAGCATGTCTTGCAGGTCTTGCTGCGCCTCTTCGGGCAGTGCCTGCCAACCGACGATCCAGTCATCCACGCCGGCCAGCGCCGGGCACGCGCGCTTCATCTCGTAGGCGAACTTGTCGCACAGCAGCTTGTACAGAAAGGTCTGCACGATGATCTTGTATTCGTTGCCGTCGTTGCCGAGGCCGTTGCTGGCGCACACGGCCTTGAGGCCGTCGATCAGGTCGCGGGTTTGTTGCTGGTAGCTGGGGTTCATGGCGGTCTGTGTGGGGGTGGGATGGGGTCGGTTGCTGCCCATCAGTGGTAGTCGTCTTCGCGCTGGTGGCGCACGGCGAGGATGGTGAGGGTGTGCTCGTCTTCGATGTCGAACAAGGCGACGTAGCCGGCGTGGCCGAAAGGGATGACCAGCTCGCGCAGGAAGGGGTTGGCGTCGTCCACCTTGCGGCAGGAAAACGGCATGTCCGCCAGAAAGGCGTAGCCGCGCTCGATCGCCGCGCGTGCGCGCAGGGCCGCGGGATAGTCCACGGGTGCGAGGAAATCCAGCAGGCGTTCGAGATCGTGCTGCGCGGCCTGGCTGAT
The DNA here is from genome assembly GCF_041107475.1 of Rhodanobacter sp. FW021-MT20. Classification (NCBI taxonomy): domain Bacteria; kingdom Pseudomonadati; phylum Pseudomonadota; class Gammaproteobacteria; order Lysobacterales; family Rhodanobacteraceae; genus Rhodanobacter; species Rhodanobacter sp. FW021-MT20. The sequence goes on from NZ_JBGBPX010000005.1 coordinate 164,159, forward strand.
CCGGACCCGGAAACTCACCGGGCGTCGGGTTTGTGCTTGGCGAGAATGGCGTCCAAACCCGCGAGCGATTCATTGACCGTGTAGTACACGCCGGTGCGCTTGGCGTCTTCCCGCGCCGCCAGACCGCGGGCGATAAACTCGGCTTGCATGTGGCGGCGATTCACCTCGTCGCGCAGGGACTGTTCCATGAAACTGGACAAGGTCTCGCCCTCGCGCAGTACGGATTCGGCCGCCTGGCGCAGCTCGGGAGCGACACGCAGGGGCGGCAAGGTGGCGGTTTTCATGGTGGCATCCTCTTGCATAGCATTTGCGATACAACGCTAGCACGGTGAGCGCCGGGCCGCCAGCAACGGGGGTTCATCCCCGGTCGAACGGCAACCGGCCCTGGGATTCGCCCAGGTATTCGCCCACCAGCAGCCGCTGGATCAGGCGGCGGGTGTCGGCATCCGGCTCGGGCGGCTTGTCCTGGAAGTGGCGCATCACGATGGGCATGACGCTGCGCTCGAAGAACGCCGGGTTGCCCAGCAGTGCGCGGTTGCCGAGCACGGCGCCGTCCATGTCGCGCTTGATGCCGACCAGCGCGGCGTGCAGGCGGGTCTGGTTGTCGCCCAGGCGGTGCGAATCCAGCAGGCGCTTGTGCACGCGCATCAGCTTGCCGTCGCCGCCGTAGCGGGCGGCGAGGTTGGCGTTGGCCTGGTTGAGTGTGCGGGCGTGCTGTTCGATGTCGCGCAGCGCGGTGATGTTCGCCTGCATTTCCTGCTGGCTCACTTCGCTGAGTTTCTTGGCCTTGAACAGGCGCTCCAGTTCGTCCTTGAGGCTGATCCAGGCCGGGTCTTGCGGGTCCTGGGTGGACGCCAGGGTTTCGCGGGTGCGGCGCAGGATGTCCTTCAGTTCGTCGGCCAGCTTCAGCTCGGCCTCGCCGATTTTCTCGAACTTGAAGATCACGTCCTCCAGCGCCTGGTTGAGCAGGCCGGAGGTGTCGTCGGCGTGTTCCAGCTGGTGCTTGAGGTTGAGCGCGGCCAGCGCGTTCTGCGCCTCGATGTGCAGAACGCGCAGCTTGCGGAAATCGAGCAGGCCGGCGAGTTGCTCGTGGCCGCCGAGACGGATCAGGTTGTACAGCTCGCGAGCCTGGGTGAGCGCCTTGACGATGGCGAGCAGTTGCTGGCGATCCTGGATCTGGCCGACCTGCTGCGAGAACAACTCGGCGTCATCCAGCGAAAAGGCGAACAGTGCCTCGCGGATGGCCTCGACGCTGGCGCGGATTTCGGCCTCGCTCATGAACAGCTGGCTGTAGTGCTCGATCTCGTCGCCCAGTTCGGCGGTGAGCTCGTCGTAGTAGTCGCGGTTGGCCCGGTCGAATTCGGCCTGGATGTCGGCGAAGTCCACCACGTAGCCGTAGCGGAACTTGCCGTAGCGGCGGTTGACCCGGGTGAGCGCCTGCAGCAGGTTGTGGTTCTTGATGACGCGGCCGAAGTAGAGCTTCTTGAGCCGCGGCGCGTCGAAGCCGGTGAGCAGCATGTTGTAGACGAACAGCAAGTCGATCCGGCCTTTCTTGTAGGCCTTGACCTGGTCTTCGCGCGACTGCTTGTCGCCCTCGTCGTGCAGGATCAGCGCGGCGCTGAGCGGCTGCCTGGCGTAATGGGCGGCGTCCTCGGCCACGCGATCCTGCCGGTAGGCGGCGTCGTTGGCCGGCTCGGCCACGATGGGCCGCGCCTCCTGCTGCATGAGCTGCTGGAACTGGCGGTGCAGCTCGCGCGCCTGCTCGGCGCTGTCGCAGATCACCATGCCGCCGATGCTGTCGTCGCCGAAGGTGATACGGGACTGCACGAAATCGCGCAGGATGTAGTCGAGCATGGCGCCGACGAAGTGCTTGTGGGCGTACAGCGCCTTGCGCTCGATGCCGCCCTGTTGCACTTCGATCGCTGCCAGCGCCTGCTGCAGCTCCATCTTGTAGCGGGTGGCGATTTCCTCGCGGATCAGGCGCAGGGTGTAGCCGTCGGCAATGGAGGCGTTGTAGTAGTACTTGTGGATGTAGTCGCCGAACAGCGCCTTGGACTGCAACTGCTCGCCGATCAGCGGCGTGCCGGTGAGGCCGATCTTGATCGCGCCGCGATCGGACTGTTCCAGGTTGGCGAGGAAGCTGCCTTTCGGGTTGTAGCTGCGGTGCACTTCGTCGAGGAAATACACGCGCTGCACGGCGAGGTTGTAGTCCTGCGCGGCGACGACGTCCGGGTCGTCCTTGAACTTCTGGATGTTGACCACGGTGATCTCGGCCGTGCCACGGTCGTTGCGGGTGGCTCCGCTCTGTTTGATGTCGCGGGCGAAGGCGTCGCGGCTGTCGATCACGTGCACGGTGAGGCCGCGCAGGCGGAATTCGTCGCGGGCCTGCTTGAGCAGGTCGAGCCGGTCAACGATGAAATAGAACCGCGGCACCTGTCCGCGCTGCTGGAACCAGTCGGTGAGGAAGCGCACGTTGTAATAGGCCAGCGCGGTCTTGCCGCTGCCCTGGGTGTGCCAGATGATGCCCTTGCGCGTGCCCGCCGCGAGACGCTCGGCGATGGCCAGCGTGGCGAACAGCTGCGGGTAGCGCATCACGTGTTTCTGGACGCCGTCTTCCTCATCCAGCCAGGCGAAGGCGTATTGCAGGATGAAGGCGAGCCGCTGGCGACTGAACAGCGAGGTGAGCAGACGGTGGGTCGGCGTGTCGGCGGCCTTGTTGCGCTCGAACTCCGGCGAACCCTTGATGCTGACCAGGTTGGTGTCGGTGAGGATGGCGTCTTCGGTGGCTTCGGACAGCGGCGCGACGGCGCTGGCAAGTTCGGCCTGGCGCTCTTCGCGGAAATAGTTGAAGTGCGCATCGCCGTAGGTGGATGCGGCGTAGAACGCGCCCTGCACGGGATCGATGGCCGCCTCGTCGTACTCCATGTTGTTGGAGAACACCTGCAGCTGGATCAGGTTGAAGAAGTGGCGAAACTTGCGGTTGGCGTGGCGACGATCCATGCGCCGGCGCTCTTCGAGCACGCCGCCGGGATTCATGCGCTTCTTCACCTCGATGATCGCCAGCGGCAGGCCGTTGACCAGCAGAGTGATGTCGGGGCGGAAGTTGTCCTCGCCGTTTTCGAACGGCAGTTCGGTGACGGCATGCCAGCTGTTGTTGTCGAGGTTATCGAAGTCGACAAGGCGCACGCCCGAGCGTGCGGTGAGGCGCTTGTGGAAGGCCTTGCCGAGGTCTTCGTGCTGCAGGTCCAGGTGCAGCTCGTCGAGCAGGCTTGGCAGATCCTGCGGGCGCAGGTCGGGGTTGATGCGCAGCAGTGCTGCTTCGAGAATCTCGGGGAAGATGTTGTTGCCGGGATCGCGTCGTGCTTGTTTCAGCGACAGGTAGCGATAGCCAAGACGCTCGAGATGCAGCAGCGCCGGAATCTTGACCCGGGAGTCTTCATTGAACGTTGTCATTCGGCGAAGAACGCATCGTCAGCCACCTGCCCAAGTCCGGAATTCAGTCCGTCCAGCAGGGTGGTGCGTGGCCTTTCCACTGCGTGCTGCTTGCGAACGCATTCGCGCAAGTACTCTTCGCTGGAACCGCAGGAGGGTGTGACGGCCTGCGTGTCGGTGAACTGCTTGAGCTCATCGGACTGGGAGACGTTCATCGTGGCCATGACACGGTCCTGTGGCAAGGTTTGCCATGGGATTGTGCGGTCGACCGTGGGGGACCGCAAGTTGCACCTGCCGCGTCGCGCGGCAGGTGCGATCATGCTCAGCCCTTGTTCTTGAGCCGGGCCACCAGCGCCTGCAGCACGATTTGTGTTTGCGGGTGGTAGAAGCCGTCGACGAAGTCGTCGATGGCCAGGGCGTCGACGTCGGACCACATGTCGATCAGGTCGGCGCGGGCAATGCGGCGGGTCGCCAGCATCGAATGGGCCGGACGAGTCAGCAGATCGTCCAGCCAGACGCGGGCGCGGGTCGCCACCTGGTCGATGGCGGTGGTTTCGTCGACGAAGCCGCAGGCCAGGGCTTCGGCCGAATCGATCATTGCACCGGCGACCAGCAGGCGTTCGGCACGATAGGCGCCGACCACGCGCCGCAACGCGAACTGGATGGCATCGGGTACGGTCAGGCCGACCTGCACCTCGTTGAGGCCGATCTTGTACGGGCCGTCGGCCATCACGCGGTAGTCGCAGAACAGCGACAGCACCGCGCCGCCGGCGGGGCTGTGGCCGGTGATCGCGGCGACCACCGGTACCGGCGACTGGGCCAGCGAGCTGCAGGTGCCGAAGAACTCGCGCCAGAATTCGCGCACGCCGTTGCGGTCGGCCTGCAGCAGTGCCGGCACATCCACGCCGGCGGAGAACATGCCTTGCGCACCGGACAGCACGATGCCGCGCGCGCCTTCGCTGACGACGGTGTCGAGGCTGCTGCGCAAGGTGCGCAGCAGTTCCAGGTTGAGCGCGTTGACCGGCGGCCGTGCAAGACGGATTTCGGTGATGGCGTCATGGCGGATGATGTCGAGCATGGAGTGGCTCCGGGTCAGGATTGCGGCTGGACGTCGGCGGTCCAGTGGTAATGCACGGCGTAGTCGAGCACGGCCTTGCCATTGGCGGGCACGTTCACGCGGAACTCCAGCGTGTCGGTGGTCTGCTTGCTCGGCTTGCTGCTGGATGAGGTCAGCGTCCATTCGCGCCAGCGGTTCGGGTGCTCGCGCACGGTGACGGTGCGTGCGTTGTCGCCGGCGTTGGTCAAGGTGATGCGGTACGCCTCGTCCATCGTGCGGCCGGCCTTGTCCACGTGGAAGGCGGTGCGTTCGCGGTTCGCACGCAGGTCGAACGCGGTGCCCAGGGTGATCGCGGCAGCGCTGCCCTTGGGCGTGTCGTCGATGCGGCCTTCGCCGATGAATTGCGGCACGCCGTGGCGGTCAGCCGTGAGCACGCGCAGGTAGCCGGCCGGCAGGCTGTCGAAAGCCTTGAACTTCAGTGTGTCGACGACGGTGTTGCTGCTGCCGGTGTTGTAATCGCGACCGAGCATCGGGTGCGACGGCGTCCAGGTACCGCCGTTCTCGTACAGCGCGGTGTGTTCGCAATCCAGCGTGCGCGGTGTGTACAGCGGCACCTGGCTGACGCTGCCGTCGGGCAGGTCCACGGTGCCGGGCAAGGTGTAGCTGCGGTAGTCGGCCAGTTGCGCCTGTTCGGGCATTGCCGGCGCGGCGGCGGCAAAGGACACCTTGGCCCGCATCATCATCGGGCGTGGCGCCGAATCCTTGGCGAAATTCGGCTCACCGGCGATCAGGGTGAGCTTCACGTCACGCCAGTCGCGGCCACTGCGGTTGGCGATGCTGGCGCGCGATTCGAACTGCATGCGGCAGCTGCCGCCCGGTTGCAGCGTGGCCACGTAGGCAGCGCGCCAGCCCAGGCCGGAGGTGGGATAGCTGAGCACCGCCTGCGTGCTGCCGGCATGCGCGGCGTCCACGCGCAGGTCGAGGCTGGAGCCGGTGGGGAAGTGGCTGCCGGCGCGCACGGCGGCATATTGGCGCACCAGGATGGTGCCGCCCGTGTTGTGCACGAGCAGGCCATCACCCGCGCGCAGCAGGGTGCCCTGGGCCAGGGTTTCGCCATTGCTGCCGAGCACGGTGATGTTCTGCCCGACCAGCCCGGTCATCGCCGCATCCGCGCCTTGTGCAAGCAGCAGGCGCTGCGAGATCACTTTCGCACTGCCATCGGGGAAGCCCAGCGCCAGGGCCTCGGCGTCGATGTGGTCGGGCAGGTCGCCCAGCACCACGTCGTGGGTACCGGATTGCAGCGTCAGCGTGCGCTGTTCGCGGATCACGGCGTAACCGTCGTCGGCACCACCGTTGTTGCTGCTGGCATACAGCGCGGCGTTGTCGCTGCGGTAGAGCGTCATGCTGGCGTTGTCGGCGGCATGGGCCAGCGGTACGCCGCCCAGCACGGTGGCACAGGCGAGGGCAAGGATGGTTCGATGCGGTGTCGTCATGAGGCGCTCCTTCGTGGGGAAGGGCCATCATAACGGGCGCGTTCGGATCATGGCCCGGGTTGCGCCGGCTCGCGCTGCCGATGCGCCAAAGCGTGACCAGCTTCAGCCGTGCGGCGTGCGCACTTGCGGCTGTCGGCGTCTCCGGCTGGCGTGAAGCTGTTGCCGGACGGCCGTTTTTCGAGTCGTTGTGAAGCCACGCCCAAGCGAATTGTTGCGATGCAACTTTCCACGATCTAAATTTGCGGGAAGCATAGTGGGCGCGGAGGGCTCGCGCGCCGGAAGGGGCGGCGTGTGCGAACCCTCTCCCGACCCCGGGGAGGGGCCATGTGGGAATCGATGTACGTAGCAGGCATGCCACGCTCATGCACCGTGTCCGTGCGACACGGTGAGGTGCTGCAGGCGGCTTTGGCCGATGGGCGACGCGGCAACAGGGGGAACGGGCGCGTGCCGCCAGTAACACGTTGATGGTTTGAGCAGGGGAGCCCGGCACGCCGGGTCTGCGCGGAGCAATGCATGACGCCTGATTGGATCGATTCAATTGGCGAGTCATCGTTCGGCGTGGCCTGGGTACCGGAAACATCGCAGCGCAGGCTTTTCTATGGGAGAGGGCAGTCATGGGCAATAAAGGTTTCCACCGCAGCGTGCTCGCCAGTTCGCTGGCACTGGCATTGATGGCACCACAGGCGTTTGCACAATCGGCCATGGCTGGCAGCAACCCGCCATCTGCACCGCAGGCGTCATCCAGCACCACGCCGTCCGGCCAGCCCGACAAGGACAAGGCGGTCCAGATGAAAGCGGTCACGGTGACCGGTTCGATGATTCCACGCGTGGAAATCGAAGGACCGGCTCCCGTGGTCACCATCACCGGCGCGCAGATCAAGCAGCAGGGCTTCACCACGCTGTGGGAATTCCTGGATTCGCTGCCGCAGATGGGGCAGACGCAGGACCCGGCCAGTTGGGGGTCGACCTCGGTCAATGCGCGCTCGGTGAACCTGCGCAACCTGGGCCCCGGGTTCAGCCTGCTGATGATCGACGGCCATCGCGTGGTGGACTACCCGCAGCCGATGAATTCGCAGAGCAACTTTCAGAACTACAACAACCTGCCCACCGGCATGATCGACCGGGTGGAGATTCTTGCTTCCGGTGCCTCGTCGATCTACGGCTCGGACGCGGTGGCGGGCGTGGTCAACGTGATCCTGAAGAAGAACTACCAGGGTGACCACCTGCAGGTGACCGGTGGCGGGGCGACCCGCGGCGGGCGCACCTATGGCGACGTCAATTTCTTCGGTGGTCGCTCCGGCGACAACTGGCATGTCGTCTACAACCTGGAGAAGTCCAACCGCACTGCGTTGTGGGGCATGGATCGTCCGTATCAGGACTCGGTGGCCGATGCCGGTTATGGCGCCTGGGGCCCGGCGGCCCGCATGTTCGGCTACCAGTACGACGCGGCTGGTTCCATCGCGCTCTCGGCGATGAACGGCAACGGCCACTATCTCACGCCGCCGGCGGGCACCTGTGGAAAATTCAGCAATTCCCAGTTGAGCCAGTCGCACACTGTCAGCACCAACGGCACCCAGATCACCGGCGTGACCAACAATGGTTACTACTGCTCGCAGCCCGCGCTGTTCCAGAACTGGGTGTTGACGCCAGGCAGCCGCAGCAACAACGGTTACGTGGCTGGCGAGTACGACTTCAGCAATGGCCTGCAGCTCTACGGCTCGGCGGCCTTGTACGACACGGTGGGCATTTCCAATACCCAACTGTGGGGCGAGGGTACGGGCGCGTTCTATGACAAGACGACGGGGCAGGTCATCAGCCAGGCCGTGCGCCAGTTCACCGCGCAGGAACTGGGCACATCCGGCAATACCCACGACCGCGAGCAGAACTGGAACATCACGGGCGGACTGCGCGGCACCGTCTTCGACGGCAAGTTCAACTGGGACCTCAGCCTGAATACCCAGAAATACATCGTGCGCGAGGACTACACGGCCTTCAACCAGACGGCTGCGAACAATTTCTTCCTCGGCAAGCAGCTGGGTACCACCACGGTTTCGGGCTACAGCGCCATCAACAACGGGGGCTCCGCCACCCTTCCCGTTTACGCCATGAACTGGCAGCAATGGTGGAATCCGATCACGCCGCAGCAGTACAGCCAGTTCTCCGTCAACGGCGAGAACACCGCCTCGTCATGGCTGGACCAGGTGCAGTTGCGCGTCAATGGCGATCTGTTCCGCGTTCCATGGGCGGACGACTCGGTGGGCTGGGCGGCCGTGCTGGAATTTGCACACAACGGTTTCCTGCTTTCGCCCGATCCGCGCGGCAATGATTCGGCGACATTCGTCAATCCGTTCTATGCGAACAACACCGGTGGCGGCACCCGCCAGCGGGGTTCGTTCGGCACCGAGTTCCGCGTGCCAGTGCTGAGCTCGCTGACCTGGACCATTTCCGGCCGCCTCGACAAGTATCGTGATGCCAGCAGCGCCGACGTGGCCCGCACCTGGGGCACCGGTATCGAATGGCGCCCGTACGCGGGCCTGTTGCTGCGCGGTACCTACGGCACCAACTTCAAGGCGCCGGACATGCAGGCGGTCTACCAGACCGGCTCCACCATTCCGGTGGGTATCTACGAGGATTACCTGAGCTGCATCAACGCCATCAAGGCCGGCAACACCAACAGCACCTGGTGCAACGGCAGTGCGCAGCGTCCCCAGTCGCAGTACTACACCCAGTACACCGACGGCAGCCGCTTGCTGCTGCCGCAGACCGGTCATTCCTGGACCTACGGTTTCGTGTGGCAGATTCCGGGCGTGCGCGGCCTGTCGGTGTCGGCCGACTACTGGCACATGGGCGTGGACAACACCATCGAGTACCTGGGCTACGACACCATCCTGAGCGACGAGGCGGGCTGCCTCACCGGGGTGCAGCCGGTTGGCTCGACCGGGCTGGCACCGTACATCCGGTATCCGCAGGGTTCGCAGTACTGCAAGATGGTGGAGGCGATGGTTCAGCGCAATGCGGATGGCACCATCGCCTCGGTGCATTCGGGCCCGATCAACGTGGCTTCCACCTATGTAAGCGGCATCGATGCGTCGCTGGACTTCAAGCGGCATACCGACGATTACGGTGACTTCCGCGCCAGCATCAATTACACCGACAACCTTTCCTACAAGAACCGCACGGTGGCCAGCGATCCATTGATCAATACGCGCTATAACCGCGTCGCGAGCAAGGTCACGTGGATCGGTGACTGGACCCGCGGCAACTGGAACGTGGCGATTTCCGGCCAGCGCGTCGGCACCTTGCGGTCGCCCGGCTATGGCGGTTGCGAGGTACTGGACAACGGCACCTTCCCGAACACGGGCGATGCCGATTGCGTGGTCTACAAAGGCCACGTGCCGGTGTGGATCACCTGGAATACTGCGATCGGCTGGCAGCTCAGTCCGGACATCAAGGCGACCTTCACCGTGTCCAACATCTTCAACAAGGTGGCGTCGATTCCGTACTACGCCGGCGGCTTCGAGTTCGTCACGACAGGGCAGACTGCCGGCGAATACAACGGTCGCGAAATCTTCCTTTCCTTTGACTACAAGCTCGACTGATCCCTCTCAGGTCGAGCTTGGCCCCCGCCCCGGCTTCGGCCGGGGCCTTTTCCCTTCACGCTGCTGATGGACAGGCAAATCATGCCGAAACGACTTGCGGTTCTCCTGCTGCTTGGCTTGGCCATGGCGGCCTGCGCGCTCGATGCACAGGCGCAGTTCAACATCATTCCGCAGCCGCGGAAGATCACCGCGGGTACCGGCAGCTTCACCCTCGACCGGCACGTGACGATTGCCGCGCCCGCAGACAAGCGGGCGCGGCAGATCGCCGGTTTCCTGCGCAGCGCGATCCATGCTCAGACCGGCATTGCCCTCGCTGTGAACAAGGACGACGCGCAACGCGCACGCATCGAATTGCGCATCGACCCGGCCATCCACGGCGACGAGGCTTATCACCTCGACGTGACCCCCGCGCGCATCACCATTGCTGCCTCCAGCGATCGCAGCCTGTTCTGGGGCGTGCAGACCTTGCGCCAATTGCTGCCGCAGCAGCGCGCCGCAAGCTTGAAGATTCCGACCGTGCGCATCGAAGATGCGCCGACCTATGCCTATCGCGGCGTGATGCTCGATGTCGGCCGACATTTCTATCCGGTGAGCTTTATCGAGAAGCAGCTCGACGTGCTGAGCTACTACAAGATCAACACCTTCCACTGGCATCTCACCGATGACCAGGGCTGGCGCATCCAGATCAAGCGTTATCCGAAGCTCACCAGCGTCGGCGCATGGCGCACCGAGGCGGATGGCTCGCGCTATGGCGGATTCTACACGCAGGCGCAGATTCGCCAGGTAGTGGCGTATGCCAGTGCGCGCAACATCACGGTGATCCCGGAGATCGAGATGCCGGGCCACAGCACCGCGGCGATCGCGGCTTATCCCCAGCTGTCGTGCGACAAGAAGCAGGTAACCGTGCCGGCGACCTGGGGCGTGTTCAAGGACATCGATTGCGTGGGCGATCCCGGCACCTTCACCTTCCTTGAGAACGTGCTGGATGAGGTGATGCCGCTGTTCCCGTCGAGCTGGGTGCATATCGGCGGCGACGAAGTGCCGAAGGATGACTGGAAGGATTGCGCTTCCTGCATGGCGCTGATGCATGCGAAGGGGATGAAGAACGCTGAGGAGCTGCAGAGCTATTTCATCAAGCACATCCAGCGTTACCTGGTCGGCAAGGGCAAGACCATGATCGGCTGGGACGAAATCCTCGAGGGTGGCGCGAACAAGAACGCGATCATCGAGATCTGGCGCGGTGACAGCGAGACGGCCAAGGCGCTGCTGAACGGCAATCGCGTCATCATCGCCGGGCCGTTCTACCTGGACTCGCCGATGGACAAGTTGACCACGAAGGGCGTTTACCAAACCGATATCACCGGCGCGGCAGCAACGCTGTATTCGAAGGCCGAGCAGGGTACGGGAGAGGTTATCGCGGCGCATCGCTCGCAGATTCTGGGTGCCGAAGCACCGTTGTGGAGCGAGCGGGCGAATCCGCTCAACGCCGAGTCGAAGCTGTATCCACGTGTGCTGGCGCTGGCCGAAAACCTGTGGAGTGGTGACACGCATTCCGACGCCGCCTGGGCGAACTTCCAGCAGCGCTTGCAGGCGCAATACCACTGGCTCGATGCGCAACGGATCACGTACGGGCCGCAGGACAAGCCGGTGGTGACCTATTCGATCACGGCGGATACGCAGGGCGATGGCTGGCATCTGCACGCACAGCGCGGTTTCGATGACGTGCACAATCACTACACCCTGGACGGCTCGATGCCGACCGTGAAATCCCCTGCCTTCGACGACAGCGTAGCCATCCGCAAGCCCGGCACGCCACGGGTCACGCCGTTCCGGCATGGCATGGCGTATGACGAAGCCACCAGCTTCACGCTCGAAGGCAATCTTGCGCGCGGCCGCACGGTGAGCCTCGCGCAAGCCGTATCGTCCAGTTATGCGCCTGCCACCGTGCTGGTGGATGGCGTGGTCGGCAGCACCAATTTCCACGACGGCCGTTGGGCCGCCTGGGAAGACCACGACGTCGATGCGACGATCGATCTGGGCCGCTCGGTGGGCATCCATTCGCTCAGCACGGATTTCCTGCAAGACGTGGGTTCGCGCATCCTGCCGCCGCAGCGTGTGACGTTCTCCGTGTCAGCCGATGGCCAGCACTGGACCCCGCTTTACGTCGACACACCGAAAACCGACCTGTTCGACGATGGGCAACATCGCTGGCTGATCCGTTACCAGCCGACGAAGGCCGTCACCGCACGTTACCTGCGTGTCGTGGCCAACCGGCACACCGATCTGCCTGCCGATTTCCCCGGTGGCAACAAGAACACCTGGTTGTTTGTTGATGAAATTCGGGTGCAGTAAGCCGAAATGCTTCCCGGCGCAGAGGGCGCCCTCTGCCGCCAGGGATCTTGTGCCGGGCATAAAATGACGCGGGCCATTTGTGCCGGATCACCTCATGTCTGCATCCACCACTATCGCGCCCGCACACTTCCCGGAGGACGCCGACGTCGTCCGGCGCCTCTTCGAGGAATATATCGACAGTCTCGGCATCGACCTTTCCTTCCAGGACGTGGCGGCGGAATTGGCGGGTCTGCCCGGCAAGTATGCGTCGCCCCATGGGGTGGTGCTGCTTGCACGGGATGACGCGGGGATGCCCCTGGGCTGCGTGGCGTTGCGGCCGTGGACGCAGCCGGGCACGGGAGAGATCAAGCGGCTGTACGTGCGTCCGGCAGCACGCGGGCAGGCGCTGGGCCGCCGTCTGGCCGAGGCCGTCATCGACGGTGCCCGGCGCGCCGGTTACACGCGCCTGGTGCTCGATACGCTGGCGTCGATGCGGCCCGCGCTGCGGGTTTACGACGCGCTGGGCTTCCAGCGCGTACCGGCGTATTACGCCAATCCGTTGCCGGACACGGTGTACCTGGCGCTGGATCTTTCGCCCGCGCGGGCGTGATTCACGGGCGGTGGATCAGGCGACCGCGCTGCGAATCGCCTCGGGCAGCGGCACCGGCTTGCCGCTGGAGGGGTCCATCCACACCATCACCACGTTGCCGTCGCAGTAGCAGCGGCTGGCGTCGGTGGCGTCAACGATGCGATGGGTAATGGTCATGGAGGTGTTGCCCACGCGCTCGCAGAACAGTTCCACGTGCAGTTGCGTGGGCCATTCGATCGGACGGCGATAGTTGAGCTGGGTGGCAGCCATCACCGGCATGGCGTGATCGCCGAACCACGGGCCCGGCACATGGCTGAGCCACTGCAGGCGCGCCTCTTCCAGATAGGTGAGGTAGTTGGAGTTGTTGACGTGGTTGAACGCATCGAGATCGCGCCAGCGCACGTCCAGCACGGCGGTGAACAGCGGCGCGGGCGACGATTCCGGTGTGGCTTCTGCAGCTGCGGGCGCCGCCGGCGGGGCGGGCGGCGTGGCCGCACTGTCGGCGACCTTGCGGCGTCGACGCACGGGCTTGGGAGAAGCGGGTTTGGGTGATTCGGGTGTATCGGTGGTGCTCATGTGCGTTTCTTTTTCCCGCGCATCGGCTTGTACTTGTCGGCCGAGGCGATGTGTTTGGTGGCGGCCTTGACCCGTTTGGCCGCGCCCGGCTTTTTCGGCTTGGCGGGCTTCAAGTGTGGCGCGAGGAAATGACCGGTGTGCGAGCCGGGCGTGGCAGCCACGGTCTCCGGCGTGCCGGTGACCAGGATGCGCCCGCCGCCGGCACCGCCTTCGGGACCGAGGTCGACGATCCAGTCAGCGGTCTTGATCACGTCGAGGTTGTGTTCGATCACCACCACGGTGTTGCCCTGGTCGACCAGCTGGTGCAGCACGTCGAGCAGTTGCTCGATGTCGTGGAAGTGCAGGCCGGTGGTGGGTTCGTCGAGGATGTACAGGGTGCGGCCGGTGTCGCGCTTGGAGAGTTCCTTGGACAGCTTCACCCGCTGTGCTTCGCCGCCGGACAGCGTGGTCGCGCTCTGGCCCAGCTTGATGTAGTCCAGGCCCACCGCGCGCAGCGTGTCGAGCTTGCGCGCGATGGTCGGCACGTTCTCGAACAGCTTCAGCGCGTCCTCCACCGTCATGTCGAGCACATCGGCAATCGTGTGGCCCTTGTACAGGATCTCCAGCGTCTCGCGGTTGTAGCGCTTGCCGTGGCAGGCATCGCAGGGCACGTAGACGTCGGGCAGGAAGTGCATCTCCACCTTTATCATGCCGTCGCCCTCGCACGCCTCGCAGCGACCACCGCGGACGTTGAAGCTGAAGCGACCCGGCGTGTAGCCACGCGCGCGCGCTTCCGGCACCTGCGAGAACATGTCGCGCAACGGGGTGAACAGGCCGGTATAGGTGGCCGGGTTGGAGCGCGGCGTGCGGCCGATCGGCGACTGGTCGATGTCGACCACCTTGTCGAGCAGTTCCAGCCCCGCGATGGACTTGAACGGCGCCGGTTGCGCGCTGGCGCCGTTGAGTTCGGCCGCGGCCAGACGCAGCAAGGTGTCGTTGACCAGGGTCGATTTGCCCGAACCGGACACGCCGGTGATGCAGGTGAACAGGCCGACCGGAACGGCCAGGTCAACGCTCTTCAGGTTGTTGCCGCTGGCGCCTTTCAGGTGCAGCCACGACTCGTCGTCGATCGGCTGGCGGCGTTCCTTCGGCACCTCGATCGCGCGTTCGCCGGAGAGGAACTGGCCGGTGACCGAGCGCGGCGAATCGAGCATGTCCTGCACGCTGCCTTGTGCCACCACTTCGCCGCCGTGCACGCCGGCGCCGGGGCCGATGTCGAGCACGTGATCGGCCATGCGGATCGCGTCTTCGTCGTGCTCGACCACGATCACCGTGTTGCCGAGATCGCGCAGGCGGACGAGCGTGCCAAGCAGGCGTTCGTTGTCGCGCTGGTGCAGGCCGATCGAGGGTTCGTCCAGCACGTACATCACGCCGACCAGGCCGGCACCGATCTGGCTGGCCAGACGGATGCGCTGCGCTTCGCCGCCGGACAGCGAGTCGGCCTGGCGATCGAGGGTGAGGTAGTTCAGGCCCACATCGTTGAGGAAGGTCAGCCGTTCGCGGATCTCCTTGACGATCTTCACCGCGATCTCGCCGCGCCAGCCGGTGATTGTCAGCTCGCCGAAAAACGCCAGGGCATCGTCGATGGAGCGATGGGTGATGGCGGGCAGCGCCTGGTCGGCGACGAACACGTTGCGGGCCGAGCGATTCAGCCGCTGGCCATCGCATTCGGGGCAGGGCGAATCGCTGATGTATTTGGACAGTTCCTCGCGTACGGCGCCGGATTCGGTTTCCTTGTAGCGTCGCTCCAGATTCGGCAGGATGCCTTCGAACGGATGTTCGCGGGTTACCCGGCCGCCGCGCTCGGTGAGGTAGCGGAAGGCGATCTTCTCCTTGCCGCTGCCGTGCAGCACCGCCTGCTGGGTGGCTTTGGGCAGCTCACGCCAGGGCGTGTCCACGTCGAAGCCGTAATGCGCCGCCAGCGAGTTCAGCATCTGGAAGTAGTGCGGATTGCGTCGGTCCCAGCCACGGATCGCGCCGCCGGACAGCGGCAACTCCGGGTGGCCGACGACGCGCGCGGCGTCGAATACCTGGGTCACGCCCAGGCCATCGCAGGTGGGGCAGGCACCCACCGGCGAGTTGAACGAGAACAGCCGCGGCTCCAGCTCTGGCAAGGAGTAGTCGCACACCGGACAGGAGTAGCGCGAGGAGAACAGTTGTTCCTTTGCTTCCTTGTCGGCGGCGCCTGCGCGCCCTGCGCCCGCAGCACTGGAACTGCCATGTCCGGCGTCCATGTCGGCCAGGATCACCAGGCCGTCGCCGAGCCGCAGCGCGGTCTCGAACGACTCGGCCAGCCGCTGCTTGATGTCCTCGCGCGGGCGAAAGCGGTCGACCACCACTTCGATGGTGTGCTTGATGCGCAGGCCCAGCGGCGGCACGGCGTCCAGATCGACCACTTCGCCGTCGACGCGGGCGCGCACGAAACCCTGCGCGCGCATCTGCTCGAACACCTGCACATGCTCGCCCTTGCGTTCGCGCACCACCGGCGCCAGCAGCATGTAGCGTTTTTCCGGATCGAGCGCGAGCGTGGCGTCGACCATCTGGCTCACCGTCTGCGCTTCCAGCGGCGTGCCGTGGTCGGGGCAGCGCGGGGTGCCGACGCGGGCGTACAGCAGGCGCAGGTAGTCGTACACCTCGGTGATCGTGCCCACGGTGGAGCGCGGGTTGTGCGAGGTGGATTTCTGCTCGATCGAGATCGCCGGCGAAAGACCTTCGATATGGTCGACGTCAGGCTTCTCCATCATCGACAGGAACTGCCGCGCATAGGCCGACAGCGACTCGACGTAGCGGCGCTGGCCTTCGGCGTAGATGGTGTCGAACGCCAGCGACGACTTGCCCGAGCCGGACAGGCCGGTGATCACGATCAGCTTGTCGCGAGGCAGGTCGAGATCGATGTTCTTGAGATTGTGCGTGCGTGCACCGCGGATGCGGATGGTGTCCATGCGGAGGGGGTCGCAAGGGGGAAAAACGAACTATACCAAACCGGTCGGATCAGATATTGAGACTGGTCGTGCAGCAGGTATGCCGCGTCGCAGGAAGGCTGCGGCGACATGCTGCCGCTTGTGTGTGCCTCCAGCCCGTTCTTCGGGGCATAGGTGCGGCCAATCGAGTCCGGGGCTCAGTGCCCGCCCGCCGACGCCCCGGCCTTGGCCATGAACGGCGGCTTGGCCAGCCAGATCACCACGATCAGGCCAAGGAAGATCCAGCCCAGCGAGTGGAACAGTTCGTTGAAGGCGATCTGGTAGCTCTGCTGGGTGATCATGCCGTTCACCACGGCGGCGCCGGCCTGTGCATTGCCGTGGCCGTATTCGCCCAGTGCCGTGCGTACGCTGGTGCTGTAGGGCGTGATGTGCTCGCTCAGCTGCGCATGGTGGAGCACGGCGCGGCGGTCCCACAGCAAGGTGGTGATGGAGGCGGCGAAGCTGCCGCCCAGCGTGCGCAGGAAGGTGGCCAGGCCCGAGCCGGAGGCGATCTCGTTCTGCTCCAGATCGGACAGCAGGATCACCGTCACCGGCATGAAGAACAGCGCCACGCCCAGCCCCATCAGCAATTGCACGGCGGCGACGTGGTAGAAGTCGATGCCGATGAAGAAGCTGGCGCGGATGAAGCAGGTGGCGCCCATTACCACGAAGGCGGCGCTGGTGAGCAGGCGCAGGTCGAAACGCATCGCGTACTTGCCCACGATGAAGGTCAGCATCACCGGGATGATGCCCAGTGGCGCAGCGGCGAAACCGGCCCAGGTGGCGGTGTAGCCCAGGTTGCGCTGCAGCCATTGCGGCAGCAGCAGGTTGATCGCGAAGAACGCCGCATACGACAGCACCAGCGCCAGCGTGCCGAACTTGAAGTTGTGGTGGCGGAACAGCTTCAGGTCGACGATGGGGTCCTTGTCGGTCAGCTCCCAGATCAGGAAGATGATCAGACCGAGCGCGGCGATGATGCTGGTGATGACGATGAAGCCGGAGTCGAACCAGTCGGCGTCGTTGCCCTTGTCCAGCACGATCTGCAGCGCGCCCACGCCGACGATCAGCGCGATCAGGCCCACGTAGTCCACCTTCGGGCGCGTGGTGGTCTCCACCCGGCCTTTCATCTGGCTGGCCGCCACCATGCTGGCGAAAATGCCTACCGGCACGTTGATGAAGAAGATCCACGGCCACGAATAGTTGTCGGTGATCCAGCCACCCAGGATCGGCCCGGCGATCGGTGCCACCACGGCCACCATCGACAGCAGTGCCAGTGCCATGCCGCGCTTGTGGTTCGGATAGATGCCGATCATCAGGCTTTGCGTGATCGGATACATCGGCCCGGCCACTGCGCCCTGGATGGCACGGAACAGGATCAGCGTGCCCATGCTGCGCGACAGGCCACACAGCAGCGACGAAGCCACGAACAGCAAGGTGGTCCAGATGAACAGCCGGGTCTCGCCGAAGCGCCGGCTGAGGAAGCCGGTCAGCGGCAGCGAAATGGCCATGCTCACCGCGAACGAGGTGATCACCCAGGTGCTTTCGTTGGCGCTGACGCCCAGGTTGCCCGCGATGGCCGGCAGCGACACGTTGGCGATGGTGGAATCCAGCGCCTGCATGAAGATGGCCAGTGACAATCCGATCGTCGCCAGCGCCAGGTTGGGCGGTTGATAGTGGGTGCTCATGCGGTATGGCGGCTTGCGGGTTTCCGGGCGTGGCGATGCGGCAAGCCGCGGCGTCCGGCGAAACCGGGCGTTGCGATTTGAACGGCGTGAAGATGACAGGCGAGGCAGGGATGCCCGCGTCACCGGCAAATTATGATTGTCTAGTACATTATTGGCAATGCAAGTACATGCGCCAGCGGTTGGCAGCAGGCCCGCCGGGTCGGAAATCGCCGCCGCATGATGAATAATGCGGGCACTGCGGTCGCATCCGCGGCTGCCGCAACGGGAGATGCAAACATGGCGATGCGCAAATGGGCGATGGGGATCGGCGCCGGGCTGCTGCTGGCAGTGGGGACCGGCCAGGCCGTGGCCGCGACGACGAAACCCAGTGCCGAACAGGTGCGTCAGCTGATGCAGGTGTTCAGCGTAGGCAAGATGTTCAGCCAGATGAACACGCAGATGGCCGGTGTCATGGGCCAGCAGCTGCCGTGCGTGCCGGCCGGCTATTGGCAGGATTTCGTCGATGCCAATGGCGTCAAGCAGCTTACCGAGCGGATGATTCCGATCTACCAGAAGCATTTCACCGCCGAGGAAGTGGCCGGCCTGCTCAAGTTCTACCGTTCGCCGCTGGGCCAGAAGGTCATCGCGGAAATGCCGGCGACCATGGCCGAAGGCATGCAGATCGGTCGCCAGTGGGGCCAGCAGCGCGCCCAGGCGATGCTTGGCGAGCTGCAGAAGGAAGGCAAGCTGGATGCCCAGGGGCGCTGTCCGGCCAGCCCCTCGGCGAAGGCTTCGCCGTTGAAAGGCAAGTAAGCGACGGCGCGGGATTGGGCCCGCTCCTTTCCTGTTCGCGAGGAAGGGGCGTGGCAGGCCGTTTTGCGCCTGCTCATGAATTGACCACCACGGATGGCTGTCGCTATAATCCCCAGTTCACCACGGCCGGT
The DNA here is from genome assembly GCF_041107475.1 of Rhodanobacter sp. FW021-MT20. Classification (NCBI taxonomy): domain Bacteria; kingdom Pseudomonadati; phylum Pseudomonadota; class Gammaproteobacteria; order Lysobacterales; family Rhodanobacteraceae; genus Rhodanobacter; species Rhodanobacter sp. FW021-MT20. Next base: position 182,843 of record NZ_JBGBPX010000005.1, read on the forward strand.
TCGGCCTTGGCGAACCCCAAGAGAATAACGACAGAAGGGCCATTCCCATGAGTTACGCAGTCATCAAGACCGGCGGCAAGCAGTATCGCGTGCAACAGGGCGACGTCCTGCGCGTGGAACTGCTGAACGCCGAAGAAGGCGCCGTGGTCAGCTTCGACCAGGTGCTGCTGGTTGGCGAAGGCGAGTCGATCACCGTCGGTGCGCCGATCGTGGACGGCGCCACCGTGTCCGCCACCGTGCGCAAGCACGGCCGTGCCGACAAGGTGCGCATCATCAAGTTCCGCCGCCGCAAGCACCACAAGAAGCAGCAGGGCCACCGCCAGCATTTCACCGAAGTCGAGATCACGGGCATCAACGCCTGAGCAACTGGAGCATTTGAGTCATGGCACATAAAAAAGGCGTAGGTTCCAGCCGCAACGGTCGCGATTCGAACCCGAAGTATCTCGGCGTGAAGATCTATGGCGGCCAGGCGGTTGAAGCCGGCAACATCATCGTGCGTCAGCGCGGTACCAAGTTCCATCCCGGCGCCGGCGTGGGCCTGGGGCGCGACCACACCCTGTTCGCGCTGGTCGACGGTACCGTCGAGTTCAAGACCCGCGGCGAGAACAATCGCAAGTTCGTCGACGTCGTCAAGGCTTGACGCGTCGCGAAGTTGCCGTAAAAGCCCCGCTTCGGCGGGGCTTTTGCTTTATGCACACAGCCGTCATTCCAGCGAAGGCCGCTTCCGGCCTTCGCTGGAATGACGGTTGGGCGATCATGGCAAGATAGTGCTCGCCGAATGTTGTCCGTTCCCTTTTTGGCACCCAATTCATGAAATTCGTCGACGAAGCAATCATCCACGTCCAGGCGGGCAATGGCGGCAATGGCTGCATCAGCTTCCGTCGCGAGAAATTCATCCCCTTCGGTGGCCCCGATGGCGGTGACGGTGGCAGTGGCGGCTCGGTCTGGCTGGTGGCCGACGAAGGCCTCAACACGCTGATCGATTTCCGCCACCAGCGCAGCTTCAAGGCGCCGCGCGGCCAGAACGGCATGGGCAGCGACATGTACGGCAAGGGCGGCGAGGACACCACGATCCGCGTGCCGATCGGCACCGTCATCACCAATGTCGATACCGACGAGGTGATCGGCGATCTCACCGAGCACGGCCAGCGCCTGCTGGTGGCGCAGGGCGGCAAGGGCGGCCTGGGCAACATCCATTTCAAGAGTTCGGTGAACCGGGCGCCGCGCAAGGCCACGCCGGGCACGCCGGGCGACGTGCGCGAGCTGAAGCTGGAACTGAAACTGCTCGCCGACGTGGGCTTGCTGGGTTTTCCGAATGCCGGCAAGTCCACCTTCATTCGTGCGGTTTCGGCGGCCACGCCGCGGGTGGCGGATTACCCGTTCACCACGCTGCACCCGAACCTGGGCGTGGTCAGCCTGGGCACCGACCAGAGCTTCGTGATCGCCGATATCCCCGGTTTGATCGAAGGTGCCGCGGACGGCGCCGGATTGGGCATCCAGTTCCTGCGCCACGTCTCGCGCACGCGACTGTTGCTGCACATGGTGGACATCGCGCCGATCGATGGCAGCGATCCGGTCGAGCAGGTGCGGGCGATCGAGCAGGAGCTTTCGCGCTTCGATCCCGAGTTGCTGGAGCGGACGCGCTGGCTGGTGCTGAACAAGGCCGACGTGCTGCCGGAAGACGAACGCCAGGCCGCGGCCGAGGCCATCGTGGAGCAGCTCGGCTGGACCCGGCCGTGGTTCCTGGTGTCGGCGATTGCCCGCGATAACACGCTGGCGGTATGCCAGCAGGTGCAGCGCTTTTTCGAGGCGCAGCGCGAGGACGCGGCAGGACGCGTCGACATGCTGCCCGATGACGTGCGCCTGCGCGGGGACAGTCCGGCGGAATGAAAAAACGCGCCCTTTTCGAGGGCGCGTTTTTAATGTCGCAAGGTTCGGCGCGGGGTGGGGAACTTATGCTCACGCCGCATAATCGCCCGAATCCCCCTCCGCAGGAGCCCGCTCGCGGGCGATGCTCTCCCGAATTTCAGCCAACGGCATCGCCCGCGAGCGGGCTCTTGCCCGATGGCTGCGGGTCTTTCGCAGTCTCTCAGCGTTCGGCCACCAGGCCCTTGGTCTGCAGGTCCTGCACGAACTGCGTGGTCATGTCGAGAATGACGCGGTGGAACGCATCTCCCGGCGTGGTCGCCTTGACCCCCGTCGGTACCTGCACATTGCTGCCGATGGCGGTGAGGATGTCCTGCTTGTAGCTGGCCTGGTACGGTTCGCCGGCGCTGTTGGCATAGGACGCGGTGTAGGTGTAGTTGTCCGGAATCACGGTGCCCGAGCTGCCGAGCGTCAGGCCGGCGTGGAAGCCCTTCTTGTGCGCGGCCTGCAGGTCGACCGTATCGTTCACGGTTACCGTGATGCTGGCGGCGGTAGCCGGATCCTGCGACGGCGTGAACACGCCGCTGCTGCGCAATGCGCTTTCGACCTGGGCCTGCAGCGAGGGGGTGCCGGCAGGGGAGGCCTTGCCGTTCACCTGGAATTGGGTGTTGACCTTCACCGGAATCGGCTGGCTCAGGCTGCGCAGCGCCGTCGTGCTGGCCATGGGGCTGGCGGGGCCCACGTAAGACTGGGTCGAAATGCAGGCGCTGAGCGAGGCGGCGCCGGCGCACGCCAATGCGAGTTTCAGAATCGTATTCATGGTTATCCCCTTGGGCATGCTGAAGGCGGCGGTTTGCGCAATCGACAAGCCGAGGATACTAGCGTGGCCGTACAAGTGGCAGTGCGCCGGAAACTTGCGTTTGTGCGGTGCGTGCGTGCGCGCGTCACAAAATGGCCGGAGGAGGCATCGACCGGATGTGCCGGGTTGTTCCGGGCACACGAAAAAGCCGGCGCAGGCGCCGGCTTTCCGTGGAACACGAAAAGCGGAGCGGCTTACGCCAGCTCGTGGATCTTCGCGTTCAGGCGGCTCTTGTGACGAGCGGCCTTGTTCTTGTGGATCAGGCCGCGGGCGGCGTAACGATCCATCACCGGCTGGGCGGCGGCGAAGGCTTCAACGGCGGCAGCCTTGTCCTTGGCCTCGATGGCCTTGACGACCTTCTTGAGGGCGGTGCGGACCATGGAGCGGGCGCTGACGTTGCGCAGGCGGCGCTGCTCGGACTGGCGCGCACGCTTCTTCGCGGACTTGATGTTGGCCAAGGTAGAACTCCGGAAAGGCTTGAGTGTTGGAAAAAAGACGCACAATTATGCGCGCACAGGGCTGTCGGGTCAACCACTTGGCAGTGCCAAGGGTGGCATCGGCGGGATGGCGTGATCGCGATGCCGCCATTGTGACACGAGTTGGCCCGACCATTGGCCGGCGCTGGCTGGCACACTATGCGCTTGCCCGCCATTGAAGGTTCCCACAGCCGCATGAAGTCCCCCAGCATGCTTCGCGGGTTGCTGTCGTTCAGCAGCATGACCATGGTTTCACGCGTGCTCGGGCTGGCCCGGGACGTGGCAATGAGTCACGTGTTCGGTGCTTCGGCAGCCACCGATGCGTTCGTCATCGCCTTCCGCATTCCCAATTTCATGCGGCGGATGTTCGCCGAAGGCTCGTTCTCCACCGCCTTCGTGCCGGTATTCACCGAGGTGAAGGAAACCCGCAGTCACGCCGAGCTGAAGGAGCTGACCGCGCGCGTGGCGGGCACGCTGGGTGGGGTGTTGCTGCTGATTACCGCGCTGGGGCTGATCTTCGCCCCGCAGGTGGCGACGGTGTTCGCACCGGGTGATATTGCACAGCCACACAAGTTCGACCTGATCATCGGGTTGTTGCGGTTGACATTCCCTTATCTGTTGTTCGTGTCGCTGACGGCCTTGGCCGGCGGTGCGCTGAACAGTTTCCATCGCTTCGGCCTGCCGGCGATGACGCCGGTGATCCTCAACGTGTGCATGATCTTCGGCGCGTTGTGGCTGGCACCGCGGCTGCAGGTGCCGATCATGGCGCTGGGCTGGGCAGTGCTGGTGGCCGGCGTGTTGCAGCTGCTGTTCCTGCTGCCGGCGTTGCGCGGGCTCGACCTGTTGTCGCTGCCGCGCTGGGGTTGGCGCCACCCTCAAGTGCGCCGGATCATGAAGCTGATGGTGCCGACGCTGTTCGGCGCTTCGGTGGGGCAGATCAACCTGCTGCTGGATACGGTGCTGATCACCTTGCTGGTCACCGGTTCGCAGACCTGGGTGTACCAGTCCACGCGCTTCCTCGAATTGCCGCTGGGCGTGTTTGGCGTGGCGCTGGGCACGGTGATCCTGCCGGCGCTGTCGCGCCATCATGTCGGTACCGATCGGGCAGGTTTTTCCAGGGCGCTGGACTGGGGCGTGCGCACCACGCTGCTGATCGCCGTGCCGGCGATGTTCGCGCTGCTGCTGCTGGCCGAGCCGCTGGTGAGCACGTTCTTCCAGAACGGCCAGTACACCGTGTTCGACACGCACATGACCACCCTGTCGACCATGGCGTTGAGTTGCGGCGTGCCGGCCTATGCCTTGGTGAAAGTGGTGTTGCCGGCGTTCTATTCGCGGCAGGACACGCGCACGCCGGTGCGTGCGGCGCTGGTGTCGCTGGTAACCAACATGCTGTTCAACGGGCTGCTGGTGGCGTTGCTGTTCGAGCTGTGGGCGACACCGGTGCAGAAGCAGCTCGGCTGGTTGCAGGGCATCGCACAGGTGCCGGGCTTGCACGTGGGCCTGGCGATGGCCAGCGTGTTGTCCAACTACCTGCAATTCGCGTTGCTGTGGCGCTGGTTGAAACGTGCCGGCGTGTATGACCACCAGCCCGGCTGGGCGCGGCACTGGCTGCGACTGGCGGTGTCGTGCGCGGCGATGATCGTGGTCCTGCTGGCTGGTCGCTGGCTGTGGCCGCACTGGACCGTGGTGCCGGTGTTCGTGCGGGTCTGGCATCTGGCCGTGCTGGTGACCGCAGGTGGGCTGGCTTACGTCGGCACGCTGTTCGCCTGCGGCTTCCGCTTGCGCGACTTGCGCGGGAATTGATGACGGTTGTGGTCCAGGGAGCGTGGGCGGCAGAAATCTTCCGGGCTGCAAAAGCGTCTGCGTGGTCCATATTCCCGTCGCTTCTTGGCCTATAGAACCACTATGGGCCGGCGAACCGTCGAAAATCTGTCCTCACGCAGCCACTTTTTCGCCTCGAAAGTTTCTACCGCCCACGCTCCTAGCGCTGACGGCCTGGTAGCCATCATTCGGCGGCGACGCTTTTCACGCGGGCTGGGCCGTGTCGGGCATTACGCGTGGCGATGGTCCCGTTATACTCAGGCGATGATGAGACTCTCCCGGGATGTTGCGGGGCCGTGTCTGGCTCCCGGCGGCAGCGTCATGGCGGTCGGGGCCTTCGATGGCTTGCACCGCGGACACCAGGCCTTGCTGGCCCAGGTGCGCGAGCGCGCGGCTGCGCTTGGCTGTGTGCCGGTGGTGGTGAGTTTCGAGCCGCTGCCGCGGGCGTTTTTCTCGAAAGAGCCGTTGCCGCGCCTGTCCAGTGTGCGCGAGAAGCTGCAAGGTTTTGCCGCGGCCGGCATGGAACACGCCCTGTTGCTGCGTTTCAACACCGCGCTCACGGCCATGTCGGCCGAGGATTTCGTGCGTCGCGTGCTGGTCGAACGGCTGGCCGCGCGGGAAGTCTGGGTCGGCGCCGATTTCCGCTTCGGCCACAAGCGTGCCGGCGATGTCGCGATGCTGGAGCGGATGGGCGCCGAGAGTGGCTTCAAGGCGTGCACCATGCCGTCGGTATTGCTGGATGACAGCCGCGTTTCGGCCAGTCGCGTGCGCATGCTGCTGGCCGCCGGCGAGTTTGCCGGCGCCGCGCACCTGCTTGGTCGCCCGTTCGTGATCGAGGGCAGGGTGGAATACGGCAACCAGCTGGGTCGAACGCTGGGCTTTCCCACCGCCAACATCCACTTGCGCCAAAGGGTCAGCCCGGTGCAGGGCATCTTCGCGGTGCGCGTGGGCCTGGGCGAAAGCGAGTGCAGTTGGCCCGGCGTGGCCAGTCTCGGCGTGCGCCCCACGGTGAACGAGGTCAGCGAGCCGCTGCTGGAGACGCACCTGTTCGATTTCGACGGCGACCTGTATGGCCGACGCATGGCGGTGGAGTTCGTGGCCAAGCTGCGCGACGAGCAGAAATTCGACAGTCTGGATGCACTCACGGCGCAGATGGATCATGATGCGCGTTCGGCCCGGGAAATCCTGGGCATGAATCCGGTACTGGCCCGCGCATGAACCCCTGTCACATGTTCCATCCGCAATCCACCGCACACCGCCACGAAAACGTGGTTGGCGCGAGCATTATTATTATTTGAGGCAATCGCCCGAGCGCGTGCGCCTGCCGCCGCGCGTGGCGGGCGGTCAAACGGCGCTTCGGGGGTCCAGTAGCCCGGGGCGCAGACAACGCAAGGCCGCCATGACGACGGCCCTACAGATGGCACCCCAGCGATGACCCAGGATTACAAGAGCACCATCAACCTGCCGCAGACGGATTTCCCGATGCGCGGCGACCTGCCCAAGCGCGAGCCGGGCTGGCTGGCCGAGTGGGAAAAGGCCGGCCGCTACGCGCAGATCCAGCAGAAGGCGGCCGGACGCGACAAGGCGTTCGTGCTGCACGATGGCCCGCCGTACGCCAATGGCGCGATCCATATCGGCCATGCGGTGAACAAGATCCTCAAGGACATGGTGGTGCGTTCGAAGCTGCTGGCCGGCTGCCGTGCACCGTACGTGCCGGGCTGGGATTGCCACGGCCTGCCGATCGAGATCGCGGTCGAGAAGAAGTTCGGCAAGCCGGGCGACAAGCTCGACGCCCGCGCCTTCCGCCAGAAGTGTCGTGAATACGCCGCCGAGCAGGTCGATGCGCAGCGTGCCGGCTTCAAGCGTCTGGGCGTGCTGGGCGATTGGGAAAACCCGTACCGCACGATGGATTTCAAGTACGAGGCCGACATGATCCGCGCGCTGGCGCGCATCGTCGCCAATGGCCACGTGGTGCGCGGCGCCAAGCCGGTGCACTGGTGCTTCGATTGTGGTTCGGCGCTGGCCGAGGCCGAGATCGAATACGGCGACAAGCAGTCGCCGGCCGTGGACGTGGCTTATGACGCGGTCGACCCGAAGGCATTGGCTGCGAAGTTCGGCGTGGACGCCGGCGATGCCATCGTTGCCGTGCCGATCTGGACCACCACGCCATGGACGCTGCCGGAAAGCCAGGCGGTGTCGCTGGGTGCGGAGCTGGAATACGCGCTGGTCGAAGGCCCGGCGCGCGGCGGCAAGCGCGTGCTGCTGGTGATCGCCAGTGCGCTGGTCGAGAAGTCGCTGGCGCGTTATTCCCCTCTCCCTCCGGGAGAGGGTGCCCGAAGGGCGGGTGAGGGTACGGGCGAAGCGCGGCCTTCCGGCTTCGCCGAACCCTCACCCCCAACCCCTCTCCCGCGAGGAGAGGGGGGCAAGGTGCTGGGCCATGTGGCGGGCGAAGCGCTCAACGGCACGCAGCTTCACCACCCGTTCTACGAGCGCGTCGTGCCGGTGATCCTCGGTGACCACGTCAGCGCCGAAGACGGTACCGGTGCGGTGCATACCTCACCCGATCACGGCGTGGAAGATTTCGTGGTCGGCCGCGAGAACGGCATCGGCCTGCTCAACTACATCGGCGCACGCGGCACCTATCACGAAGGCACGCCGAAGGCCGGCGACCTCGACCTGGTCGGCATGCATATCTGGAAGGCCAACGACGCCATCGTCGAGCTGCTGCGTGCGCGTGGCGTGCTGCTGGCGCACGCGAAGATCGAACACAGCTATCCGAACTGCTGGCGCCACAAGACGCCGGTGATCTTCCGCGCCACGCCGCAATGGTTCATCGGCATGGAGCAGGCGGGCCTGCGCGACACCGCGTTGAAGTCGATCAAGGATGTGCGCTGGGTGCCGGGCTGGGGCGAGGAGCGCATCGCCGGCATGGTGGCGGGGCGGCCGGACTGGTGCATCAGCCGCCAGCGTACCTGGGGCGTGCCGATCGCGCTGTTCGTGCACAAGACCACGCAAGAGCCGCATCCCGATTCCGTGGCGCTGCTGGAACAGGTGGCAAAGCGGGTGGAGCAGGGCAGTATCGATGCCTGGTACGACCTCGATCCGGCCGAGCTGCTGGGCGACCAGGCGAAGGATTACGACAAGGTCACCGACGTGCTGGACGTGTGGTTCGACTCCGGCGTCACCCATTTCGCCGTGATCGGCCAGCGGCCCGAGCTGCAGCAGGGCGACGCAAGCGAATACAAGGTGATGTACCTGGAAGGTTCGGACCAGCATCGCGGCTGGTTCCAGTCGTCGCTGCTCACTTCCAGCGCGATTCACGGCCGTGCGCCCTACGATGACGTGCTCACCCACGGGTTCGCCGTGGATGCGCAAGGCCGCAAGATGTCCAAGTCGCTGGGCAACGTGGTCGCGCCGCAGAAGGTGATGGATACGCTGGGCGCCGACGTGCTGCGCCTGTGGGTGGCTTCGGCCGACTACCGCAACGAGATGAGCGTCTCCGACGAGATCCTGAAGCGCGTGTCCGACAGCTATCGCCGCCTGCGCAATACCGCGCGCTTCCTGCTCGGCAATCTCGACGGTTTCGATCCGACGAAGCATCTGGTCACGGTGGAAGACAGCCTGCCGCTGGATCAGTGGGCCGTGCAGCAGGCCTGCGACGTGCAGCAGGCGGTGATCGCCGCCTACGAGCGTTACGACTTCCCCGAGGTGGTGGCACGCGTGCAGAACTTCTGCACCAACGAGATGGGGGCGTTGTACCTGGACATCACCAAGGACCGTCTCTACACCATGCCCGCCGACAGCCACGGCCGGCGCAGCGCGCAGAGCGCGATGTACCGCATCGCCGAGGCGCTGGTGCGCTGGCTGGCGCCGATCCTGGGTTTCACCGCCGAGGAAATCTGGCGCAGCCTGCCCGGCGAGCACGGCGAAAGCGTGCTGTTCGAAACCTGGTACGACGGGCTGGTCGCCACCCAGAACTCGCCCGAACAGCGGCGTTACTGGCACGACCTGCTGGCGATCCGCGACACCGCTTCGCGCGTGCTCGAAGGTATGCGCAAGGGCGGCCAGATTGGCGCGGCATTGGAAGCGAAGCTGGCAATCCACGCCGGCGAGGCCACGGTGGCGCGCTACGCGCCGGCGATGGACGAGCTGCGCTTCGTCTTCATCACCTCCGATGTGCGCCTGGACAAGGCCGGCGGCCAGCCGGAAGACGCCGTGCTCACCGAGTTGGAGGGCGCCGACGTGTGGGTCTCCGCCACGGTCAGCGACGCGGCCAAGTGCGTGCGTTGCTGGCACCGGCGCGATGACGTGGGCAGCCATGCCGACCACCCCGAACTGTGCGGCCGTTGCGTCGGCAATGTGGAAGGCCCGGGCGAAAGCCGCCGCTGGTTTTAGCTTGGTTCTTCTTCCTCTCCCCTCCGGGGAGAGGATCGAGGTGAGGGGCGGGTGCTCGCGAAAACCCTCCCCAAGCATGCTCCGACGTTACCTCAACGCAAGATTGGCCCCTCACCCCAACCCTCTCCCCAAAGGGGAGAGGGAGTAAATCACCACGGCGCGATCAGCTCATGACTCATCCCAAACCCAACGCCTTGCCCTGGCTGCTGCTTTCCGTCGTCGTCATCGTCTTGGACCAGCTCAGCAAATGGTGGGCATTGACCGGGCTGCAGCCGGGGGTGCCACACCCGGTGATTCCAGGCTTCCTCAACTGGACGCTGACCTTCAACCCCGGCGCGGCCTTCAGCTTCCTGGCCATGAGCGGCGGCTGGCAGCGCTGGTTCTTCGTGGTGCTGGCCGTGGTGATCAGCGCGGTGCTGGTGGTGTGGCTGGCACGTACCGCGCGGCGTGACTGGCGCACGGCACTGCCGCTGGCGCTGATCATCGGCGGCGCGCTGGGCAATTTGATCGATCGCCTGCATGCGGCCCAAGTCACCGATTTCATCGACGTCTACTACCGGAACTGGCATTACCCCGTGTTCAACATCGCCGACTGCGGGGTGACCGTCGGGGCGGTGATACTGGTGGTGTTCGGGCTGTTCGGCGGCACGGAAAAAGGCGGCGTGCGATAATTGCTGCCTGCTCTCTATCACTCCCTCCCCTGCGTGCAGGGGAGGGTTGGGGAGGGGTAAGCCCGGTGCGCGACCCCCTCCATCTCCCCCTGCAAGCAGGGGGAGGGACAAGGCCACGGCTTTAACTATGGACATCCTGCTCGCCAATCCCCGCGGTTTCTGTGCCGGTGTCGATCGCGCCATTGCCATCGTCGACCGTGCGCTGGAATCCTACGGTGCGCCAATCTACGTGCGGCACGAGGTGGTGCACAACCGCTACGTGGTCGACAAGCTGCGCCACGACGGCGCGGTATTCGTCGAGGAACTGCACGAAGTGCCCGACGGCGCCACGGTGATCTTCAGCGCCCACGGCGTGTCCAAGGCCGTGCGCGAGGAAGCCGAGCAGCGCGACCTGAAGGTGTTCGACGCCACCTGTCCACTGGTCACCAAGGTGCACATGGAAGTGGCGCGACTGGGGCGCATCGGCCGCAGTGTGGTGCTGATCGGCCATGCCGGCCATCCGGAGGTGGAAGGCACCATGGGGCAGTGGAACCCTGCCAACACCGGCGAGATCCTGCTGGTCGAGTCGGTGGAGGATGTGGCCATGCTGACGCCGGCCTTTCCGCACCAGTTGTCCTACGTCACCCAGACCACGTTGTCGGTGGACGACACCAAGGCGATCATCGCCGCCCTGCGCGAGAAATTCCCGGATGTCGAAGGCCCGCGCAAGGACGACATCTGCTACGCCACGCAGAACCGCCAGGATGCCGTGCGCCGGCTCGCCGATGCGGTGGACCTGATGCTGGTGGTCGGCTCGGTCAACAGCTCCAACTCCAACCGCCTGCGCGAGCTGGCCGAGAAGCAGGGCGTGCGCGCCTACCTGATCGACGGCGCCGAACATATCGAACGCCAGTGGCTCGACGGCGTGCAACACATCGGCCTGACCGCGGGAGCCTCCGCCCCCGAGAAGCTGGTGCGTGACGTCATCGCCCGCCTGCAATCGTGGGGCGCGGGCGAAGTGCGCGAACTGGATGGCGAGCCGGAAAGCATCACCTTCGCGCTGCCGAAAGAGCTGCGCGTCGTTACGCCCTGACGCACGCTTTCGCCTCCGCCGAATGTGATTGTAGGAGCCCGTTCACGGGCGATGCCTTTACTTTGCTCTTCCATCAGGGCCGGAGAGAGTAAGCATCGCCCACGAGTGGGCTCCTACCGGGCAGGCCTCAGTGAACCACCGCTGCCGACACATCGAACGCCAGCGCATAGCTCGCCGGCGTTTCGGCGTCCTTGAAAGCCTCGTGGAAACCGTTGCCGTAGAACTTCTGCGCCCAATTGCCATAGCGCTCGTGGTTGGTCGGGGCGTGATCGCTGCGGGTGATGACATCCAGTTCAAACGGGCCTGGACGGGAGCTACCGATCGCATTCATGACGCGTCCTCCTTCGGTTGCCACGCCACCGACCGGGCGAAAAGCCAACTTCCCGCCCGCCGTGGCGCCTGACACCTACTTAAGGACTGCGGGCGTCAATCCCGCGTAGAAGTTATGTCCACGCCTTCTGCACCATGGAGTGCGGCCCCGGGTACGCGAAAGCGGGTGATCCGGGCTGCCACAAGCAAAAGGCCCGCATCGCTGCAGGCCTTTTGCTTGTCCTGGTGCCGTTGAGAGGAGTCGAACCTCCGACCTACTGATTACGAATCAGTTGCTCTACCAACTGAGCTACAACGGCAAAACTGGAAACACCGAAGTCGCACGAGAAATGCGTCGCCCCACCCACTGAGCCATATTCCACGGTGAGCCGCGAAGTTTACGGGCAGGCCGGGTGGCGTGCAAGCATGGCTGCGGCCAAACTTGCGCCCTTCGCGAGCCGATGGACGCCTCGGGGGGCGACGTTGCGGAGTCATCGGGTGCGCCGATGCTGGCGCAGTGTGACCTAGTGCAAGTTCCGGATCTGGCTAGGAACCGCTCGTCGGCTCGAATCCGCCGCTTGTCGGCCAGAGAGTGGGCTTGCCAGGGCAGCTCGCTAGAGTGAGCTACGAGATACAGGGGGATTTCCATGCGATTTCTTATGGGGCGGCGGGCGCGCCTGTCGATCATGGCCGGGGATGCCATGCATTGCGCGAGTCGTGAACTTGCGCCGACGCCACGGCAACGCGGCTTCACCCTGGTCGAGCTGATGATCACCTTGGCCGTGGCCGTGATCCTTACCGCCATCGCGGTGCCGAGTTTCCGCAATCTCACCTTGTCCAACCGGCTAACCACCGCTGCCAATGACGTTGTCGGTGCGCTCAATGTGGCGAGGATGGAAGCTGTCAAGCGCAATGCCAGCGTCCAGTTTTGCAGCGACAGCAGTACCGCCAACGGCAGCGACACGTTGGGCGGCCTGTGTGGAAGCAATGCTGGCGCCGTTTACACCGTGGTCAACGGAACGACTTCCGTGCTTGTACAAGCCCCGAATATGGGACTCGAAGGCGGTATCCAGCTCAATGGCAGCATGAAAGCCGTGCGATTCAATGGCCAGGGGCTGGGTTATGCCCCGACCAGCCTGACAACGCTTTCCGACGGCACGGTGGCGGATATCTGCACCACCTCGCTCAGTTCGGACAATCACCGGGTGGTCAGCATTACCGCGGGTTCGATCGTCCAGGTTGACACCACTACGAGTTCCACGTGCCAATGATCATTCGACGAATGTATCGCTTATCCCGGACGCCTCGTGTGCAGGCGGGTGTCGGTCTCATCGAGGTGCTGGTGGCCGTGTTGGTGCTGTCCATCGGCTTCCTCGGTATAGCGGCATTGCAAGCAATGTCTCTGTCCACGAACAACAGCGCGATGGCGCGCAGCATGGCCACGATCGACACCTACTCGATCCTGGATGCAATGCGCGCCGACCTTACCGGTGCAACCAGTGGTTCATATACCACGACAGTCACGGCGAATGCTTGCCCGGCAGCAGGTGCCTCGCTGGCCAGTCTTCAGCTCAACCAATGGTGTGGGCAACTGGGCAAGGATCTCGGTGCTACTGCCAGCACCACAGGCAAGGTTGACTGCACGAATGCCACAGGCACCAATACTGCCTATTGCACGATCACGATCCAGTTCGACGACAGCCGGGCTGGCCTGCAAGGCAGTTCTACCCAGCAGGTCGTCACGAAGGCCATGCTATGAACAATCCTTTTTCCCTGAGCCGAAACGGAAGGCTACGGTTTTCGAATGGCTTTACCCTCGTGGAATTGATGGTGGCCATGCTGCTTGGCCTTATCGTCATCGCGGGCGTTACCAGTGTGTTCCTGGCTGGCCAACGGACCTATCGCACGAACGATGCGCTGGGCGACGTGCAGGACAGCTCGCGCATAGCTTTCGAAATGCTTGCGCGCGACATTCGTGATGCAGGACTCACCGGTTGCGATACAAGCAGTGGGCGCGTGTCCAATGTATTGAACCCATCCACGAATGACTGGTGGGCTGACTGGCCAAACGCCTTGCACGGGTACGATGACGCCACCACCGACCCCGCGCTCAGCGGTCTGAAGGGTGATGGCGCTCCGGTGAAGGGCACCAGTTCCGTCCATGTCCTGAGTACGGGAGGAATGGGGCTGAGCGTTTCGCAAACACCCTCGTCAAACTCGGCCAACTTCAAGATCAACGAGAGCACCAATGATCTGCAGACTGGCGACGTGATCATGGTCTGCGATTTTGATCATGCAGCCATCCTGCAGATCACGAACATCAATTCGAACAATGTCACGGTCGTGCACAACGCGAACAGCAGTGGCACAAAGCCGTTTCCCGGAAACTGCTCGAAGGGGTTGGGCTATCCGACTGATTGCTCGAGCCAGAACGGGAATACCTACACTTTTCCACCCAACTCGCGGGTTGCCAAGCTCACCGGGGTCGACTGGTATATCGGCACGAACCCTGCGGGTGGGCAATCGTTGTATCGCCTGGCCCTGGTGACCAGTGGTGGCAGCGCGTCAACTACAACGCAGGAGATGGTACGCAATGTCACCGGAATGACGATTTCCTATCTCCAGCCATCGAGCAGCGCTTATCAAACGGCCACCGGCATCGGCACGGGTTGGGCGACCGTCGATGCGGCAAAGATCATCCTGACGGTAGAGAGTACGTACCAGCGAGCCGGTACCGACGCAAAGCCGCTGGTGCGTTCGTTCACTTCGACTACCACGGTGCGCAACCGAGTCCACTGACATGAAACCCATCATTGCTTACCGTTTGCGAGGGCGTGCCATGTCGCGCATGGCACGTGCCCAGCAAGGCATTGCGCTGGTAGTGGCGCTGATTTTGTTGCTGCTCATTACCTTGGTGGGGCTGGCAAGCGTGCGCGGCACCATCATGCAGAACAAAATGGCATCCAACCAGTATGACCGGCAGATCGCCTTTCAGAGTGCCGAAGCCGGGCTACGTGCCGGCGAGGCCTTGGTCTCCAGCAACCCCGGCATCATTGCCCGGAACTGCCAGGCTGGTGGCGTTGTATGCCTTTCCAATCCGTTCACTGACTCGAACCTGCCTTCCGGCGGTATCCATACGGTGAGCACCGGGACGGCGGCCGGCGACTTCAGTGCCAGTGCTGTGGCGGCCAGCCAGCCGCAGTTCGTGGTGGAGAACATGGGCAACTGGGTCGATACGGCCAACAACACCGGCTTCAACCAGACCGCCAACTCGCGCAACTACGGTGTGCAGGGATCTTCTTCCACCGCGGTGTACTACCGCATCACCGCGCGTAGCGGAGACCCCGCCACGGTAGGGGATCGTGCCGTGGTGACCCTCCAGGCAGTCATCAAGCAAAACTGACCGTACCGGACATTACCGCATGCATGGCCAGGCCGTGCTGCAATCCTAGAGTGGACGTCATGAATATCGCCTCGCGTTTGGAAACCTGGAAAGACCGCCTGTTACCGCGGCGTGCATGTGCAAAGGGAGAGCTGACGACTACGTCAGCGCCCGTCACCAGGTATCGGGTTCCTCTCTCCGGCGATGTCATGGAGCGTGTTTCACCTCCTCGCGCACAGGGTGGCTTTGCCACGCTGCTTGGCCGGGCTCTCTCAACAGGTCTGTGCATCTGGTTGATGGGCATGGTCTACGTTCAGCCGGTGCATGCCGCAACGAGCAGCACCAGTACCGTGCCAGTCGACCAACAGCCGCTGACGCTGCAGCCGTCGATTCCGCCGAATATCGTGCTGATGCTGGATGACTCAGGGTCGATGGCATGGGATTTCATGCCGGATGCGTGCTATCTATATGGCGTTACGTGTGAAGGAAGTACTGCGGGGACAAACCCGATCAATGGCAATGGTGTCGACCGCGTCGACTCAACCAATAATGACGCCATGATTAATAATGCAAATAATGGCGTGTATTATAATCCGAAGGTCACTTACAGTGCGCCACCCATGGCCAATGGGTCTTATTACCCGGATTATTCAGATTTTACCAATGTTCCGGTAGATGGCTTCAATACGTCCAGTGGGGCGGAAAATATTTCAACCTACACGAATAATGATGTCCGTGGTGAAGTTTATAGTCATAGTCCTGATTCCGTGATCTCTCCCCGCCAAACCGCACCACATCAACACCTGCGGTGGATCTGCCCTTCACCCATCGGGTG